>NZ_CP109090.1:7044342-7350617 GCF_035917575.1 Streptomyces sp. NBC_01788
GGCCAGGCCCGCGCCCGCCAGGTACAGCTCGCCCGGAACACCCGCGGGAACCGGCCGCAGCCAGGGATCCAGCACGTACGCGCGGGTGTTGGCGACCGGCCGGCCGATCAGCGGCTCCGCGGGCCCGCCGTCGGAGTACCAGGCGGTCGCGTACACCGTGGCCTCGGTCGGCCCGTAGATGTTGGCGATACGGGCCCCGGGCATGACGGCGCGGATGTCCGCCACCGCCCGGCCTGTGAGCGCCTCGCCGGCGAGCACCACCAGGCCGGCCGAGGCGGAGACGTTGTCCTGGCCGATCAGTTCGGCCAGCGCGGACGGCACCGCGCTGATCATGCTGCCCGACCAGCCGTCCTCCCGCTCGGCCAGCGCCAGCAGGTCGCGCACCACATCGATGCGCCCGCCCGCCGTCAGGGGCGCGAAGATCTCGAAGACCGACACGTCGAAGCTGAGCGACGTCGAAGCCAGCGGCCGGGACAGGGCGTCGACGCCGATCTCGCGCGCCGCCCAGGTGACCAGGTTGACCACGTTGCGGTGCTCCACCACGACGCCCTTGGGCGTCCCGGTCGAGCCGGAGGTGTGGATGACGTAGGCGGCGTTGTCCGCCCGCAGCGGCGCCCCGCGGTCCTCGTCGACCGGGTTCGTGCCGGGGCGGTCCGCGACCGCCTCCACCGTGCCGGGGGCGTCCAGTGCCAGCGCCGGCACCCCGGCCAGGGCCTCCCGCGGCCAGCCGGCCAGTACGCCCTCGGTGCTCAGCAGCAGCACCGGAGCGGCGTCGGACAGCAGCAGCGCGACCCGCTCGACGGGATGACCGGGGTCGACCGGCAGATACGCCGCACCGGACTTGAGCACCGCGAGCAGCGCGACGATCAGCTCCGCCGAACGCGGCATGCCCAGCGCGACCACGCGCTCGGGACCCGCGCCCCGGGCGATCAGCTCCCGCGAGAGCCGGTTGGCGGCCTCGTGCACCTCGCGGTACGTCATCGTCCGCGGCCCGTCGCACACCGCCACCGAGTCGGGGTGCTCTGCCGCCGTCCGCTCGAGGAGGTCGACGAGGGTCCCCGCGGGGACGCCGTGTTCCGTGTCGTTCCAGTCGTGCAGCAGCCGCCGCCGCTCGGGCGGCGACAACATGTCCAGGGCTCGCACCGGGGCGTCCGGTTCGGTCACGAGCGCCTGAAGGAAACGCACCAGCCGGTCGCCGAGCATTTCCACACTGGAACGGTCGAAGAGATCCGTCCGGAATTCGACGACCGCGTCGATTCCGCCCGGCGTTCCCGTCTCACCGACGCGTTCGCCGAATTCGAAGGACAGGTCGAACTTGGCCATCGTGCGCACGCCCGGTTCCGCGACCGCCGTCAGACCGGGGAATTCCAGAGCGGTGCCGAGTTTCTTCTGGAGCGAGAACAGCACCTGGCACAGCGGGTGGCGGGACAGCGAACGCTCCGGGTTCAGCACCTCCACGAGACGCTCGAACGGCACGTCCTGATGGGCGTACGCCGCCAGGTCCGACTCCCTGACCCGACCGAGGAGTTCGCGGAACGTCGGGTCGCCGGAGACATCGGTGCGCAGCACCAGCGTGTTGACGAAGAAGCCGACCAGGTCGTCAAGGGAGTCGTCGGTGCGGCCCGCCACCGGGCTGCCAAGCACCACGTCGGGGCCGGAACCCAGCACCGACAGCAGCGAGGCAAGCCCGGCCTGGAGCGTCATGAACAGGGTGGTGCCGGTCTGCCGGGCCAGCTCGGTGAGGCCGCGGTGCAGTTCGGGCGGCAGCCGCAGCTCGACCACGTCGGACCGGTAGTCGGCCTCGGCCGGACGCGGCCGGTCGGCGGGCAGCGCGATCTCGTCCGGCAGACCGGCCAGCTCCGAGCGCCAGAAGGCGATCTGCCGTGCCATGGTGCTGTACGGGTCCCGGTCGTCGCCGAGCGTCTCACGCTGCCACAACGTGTAGTCGGCGTACTGCACCGGCAGCGGCCGCCACTGTGGTCCCGCGCCATTCAGCCGGGCCGCGTACGCCGTGGACAGGTCGCGGGCCAGCACTCCCAGCGACCATCCGTCCGCCGCGATGTGGTGCACCACGACGGACAGCACGTGCTCCTCCTCGCCGAGCGAGAACAGGTCCACGTGCAGGGGGAGTTCGGTGGCCAGGTCGAACGCGCCGGCCGCGCAGCTCGCCAGCGCCGCAGGCAGCTCGTCAGCGCCGATCACCGAGACGGGCAGCTCGATCACGGCCGTCTCCGGGTCGAGAACGACCTGGCTCGGCACGCCCTTCACATCGGGGAAGACGGTACGCAGGCTCTCGTGCCGGGCCAGCAGGTCACCGAACGCCGCGAGCAGCGCGCCCCGGTCCAGCGGCCCGGACAGACGCAGCACCAGCGGGATGTTGTAGGCCGAGTTGGGGCCCTCGAGACGGTCGACGAACCACAGCCGGTTCTGCGCGTAGGACAGCGGGACCTCCGCCGGGCGCGGCATCGGGGAGATGCCGGAGCGGGCGTGGTCGGCGCAGGTGACGCGGTCCGCCACGGCCGCGACGGTCGGCGCCTCGAACAGCGTCCGGATCTGGAGCTCCACCCCGAACACCGAACGGATCCTGCTGACCAGCCGGGTGGCCAGCAGGGAGTGGCCGCCCACGTCGAAGAAGTTGTCGTCGATGGTGACGCCCGGCACACCCAGGACCTCGGCGAACAGCCCGCACAGCACCTCCTCGACCGGGGTGCGCGGGGCGCGCCCGGCCGAGCCCGCCACGGACTCCGGCTCCGGCAGCGCCGCGTGGTCCAGCTTGCCGTTGGCGGTGAGCGGCAGCCGCGGCAGCACCACGAACGCCGACGGCACCATGTGGTCCGGCAGCGCGGCGGCCACCGTCTCGCGCAGGTCCGCGGGGTCGAGACCCGCGCGCTCGCGGGCCGGCGTGACATAGGCGACCAGCCGCTTGTCGCCGGTCCGGTCCTCACGGACGACCACCGCCGCCTGTGCGACCTCGGCCACGCTCTCCACCACGGCCTCGATCTCGCCCGGCTCGATCCGGAAACCGCGGATCTTCACCTGCTGGTCGGCCCGGCCGACGAACTCCAGCTCGCCGTCCGCCGTCCGGCGCGCCACGTCGCCCGTGCGGTACATCAGGCTGCCGGGCGGGCCGAACGGGTCGGCGACGAACCGGTGCGAGGTCAGGTCCGGGCGCCCGTGGTAGCCGCGCGCGAGCCCGTCGCCGGAGACGTACATCTCCGCCGCGACGCCGGGCGGCACCGGCCGCAGCGCGCCGTCCAGCAGATGGATGCCGAGGTCGGGGATGGGGGAGCCGATGACGCTGCCCGGCCGCCCGTCCGCGGTGCTCCGGTCCAGCGCCGCATGGCTGACGTGCACCGTGGTCTCGGTGATGCCGTACATGTTCACCAGCACCGGCGCGTCGTCCGGGTGGCGGGCGTACCAGCGCTCCAGGCGCCGCGGGTCCAGCGCCTCACCGCCGAAGATCACGAACCGCAGCGCGGGGGCGCCGCCGGCCCCGGGGTGCTCCTCGTCGGCCTGCGTGAGCTGGTAGAAGGCAGAGGGGGTCTGGTTGAGCACGGTGACGCGCTCGTCGGCCAGCAGCCGCAGGAACTCCACCGGCGAACGGCTCACCTCGTGCGGGACGACCACGAGCCTGCCGCCGTGCAGCAGCGGACCCCAGATCTCCCACACCGAGAAGTCGAAGGCGTAGGAGTGGAACAGCGTCCACACGTCCTCGGGCCCGAAGCCGAACCACTGCTCGGTGGCGGTGAACAGCCGCAGCACGTTGCGGTGGGGGACGACCACGCCCTTGGGCCGGCCGGTGGACCCGGAGGTGTAGATCATGTACGCCGGATGCCGCCCGTCGAGCGGCGCGGCCCGCCCGGCATCGGTGACGTCATCTGTGGCCCGCGCTGCCAGTTCGGCGGCGGTACGGGCGTCGTCCAGAGCCAGCACCGGGACGCCCTCGGTGTCCGGCAGGTGCGGTGCGTGCGCGGTGTCGGTCAGCACCAGGTCCGGCGCGGCGTCCGCGAGCATGAACGCGATCCGCTCGGCCGGGTAGGCCGGGTCCAGCGGCAGGTAGGCGGCGCCGGCCTTGAGGACGGCCAGCAGCGCGACCACCATCTCCGCCGAACGCGGCAGCGCGAGCGCGACGAACCGCTCCGGGCCGGCGCCGCGCTCGATCAGCGTCCTGGCCAGCCGGTTGGCGCGGACGTTGATCTCCCGGTAGCTGTGGCCCACTCCGTCGCTCACCACGGCCGTGCGCTCGGGGTGCTCGGCGGCGACCCGCTCGAACAGCTCCGGAAGCGTGGCGGCAGGGGTCTCGACAGGGACGGGCGGAGTGAGCACACGCGCGCGTTCCTCGTCGGTGGCGGTGTCCAGCCGTCCGACCGGCGTCGCGGGGTCGCAGGCGCACAACCGGGAGAGCAGGTCGAGGAAGCGCTGCTGGTGCGCGGCGAGCGACTCCTCGTCGTACAGCGCCGCGTTGGCGTCGAAGTCGAAGCGCAGTGCGCCGTCGGCGGAGCGGGTGTCCAGCACGATCGCGAGGTCCGTGATCGGGCCGCCCGGCAGGTTGCGCACGGTCGCGTCGTGTCCGGCGAAGTCCAGGGCGTAGTCGAACAGGACCAGGTTGACGTGCGGTCCGATCAGGTGCTGCTCGGGGCCGAGGCGCAGGTCGCGCCGCATGTCCTCGTGCCGGTAGCGCTGGTGGCGCACGGCCTGCCGCATCTCGGCGGAGACGGCGGTGAGCAGGTCGCCCACCGGGGTGTCCGGTGCGGCGCCCAGCCGCAGCGGGACCAGGTTGGAGACGCTGCCGGGCACGTTGCGCAGGCCCTTGCCCTGGCGCGCGGCGACCGGCAGTCCGACGACGACCTCGTCGGTGCCGGTGAGGCGCTGCACGTAGAGGGCGAGCGCGGCCACCACCACGGTCGGCCAGCCGGTGCCGGCCTCGCGCGCGAGTCCGCGGATCGCCTCGGTCCCGGCGGCGCCGAGCGTCACGCTGCGACGGATCACACGGCTGGGCAGGTGCTGCCGGCCGCCGGACAGACTGACCGGGGGCTGCGCGCCGGTCAGCCGCTCGGTCCAGAACGCGGCGTCGTCGGCGTGGTCCGGGGAATCGGCGTAGGCCCGGGCGGCGTCCACCAGGCCTTTCAGCGGCGGGAAGGGGCTGGCCGGTACGGGGGTGTCCGCCATCAGCGCGGAGTAGACCTCGGCCACCCTCGGCGCGAACATGGCCACGCCGGCACCGTCCAGCACGATGTGGTGGACGCGGTGGTACCACCACCAGCGGTCCTCGGCGATCCGGATCAGGGCGAAGGCGAACAGCGAGTCGCCGAACAGGTCGATCGGCCGGGTACGGTCCTCGTCCATCCACTTCCGCGCGCCGGCCTCCGGGTCGGCCTCGCCGGACAGGTCCACGACGTGCAACGGGAAATCGACGGCGGGGAGTATCCGTTGCTCGGGGATCTCGCCGTGCTCGGCGAACCGCACGCGCAGCGCGTCGGTCTCGCCGACCACCCGGCGCAGCGCGGTCTCGAAGCGGACAGGGTCGACCGGACCGTGAATGTCCAGATACTCGGCGATGTTGTACACCGTGTTGCCGGAGTCGATCCGTTGCGCGAACCAAATACCCGATTGAGCCGGCGTCAGAGGGAGTCGGATCTCACCGGATTGTGGCACGACTACTCACTCCCCTTGAATCGGAAAACTGGTGGAGAACAGCCCCCGCGGGCCACACCGATCGGGCGCATCCGGGCCGGGCGGGCGAGCAGATCCCGCCCCGCGCCTGGGACGTTACCGCTCACCCGGCGTACGGGAACGGCCTTATAAGAAGCCTCGATAAACCATCGCCCCAGGTCGCCCGAGCAATTACCGGGAAAGGGCGCCCCGGCCGGGAACACCGGTTCAGCGGGGGTGGGTTCCGCGGCGGGCCCGGCCCCCGCACAGGTGCAGCGGGTCCCAGTCCGGACCGCGTGCGGGCAGCCGGCCCTGGTCTCCCAGCACCGTGCCCGCGTGCACCTCAGGCAGGAGCGGGCGGCCGAGGATCTGCCCGGCGCAAGCGATGCCGCTGACGGCGGCGCCGGTGATCCCGCTGCCGTAGCGGGTGCTCTGCCCCACCACGTACAGGCCGGTCACGCTGGTCCGGGTGTCCGGCCTGGCGCCCGTGCCGCCCCAGCGGGCCAGCCCGAAGGGCGAACCGCCGGTCGACCGGGTGTAGCGGCGCTGTGTGGCCGGGGTGGCCAGCTCCAGATGGGTCACGTACCGGCGGAAGGGGCCGAGCGCGCGTTCCGCGGTGGCCAGCATCGCCTCGGTGACCCTCTCCTTCTCCGCCAGATAGGCCGGGTCGCGGCGGTACGGCCCGCCGTTCTCGGACGCGGCCGCCGCGCCCCACGCCTCCAGCGATCGCGGACACAGCGCCATCACCTGGAAGTTGGCGTGTCCGGGCGGCCGGACGGCCGCGGTGTCCGGGTCCTTGAGCGAGGCGAACGAGATGAACACCGACGGCGGCGCGTCGAAGTGCCCCCCGGCCAGCCGGCGGAACGCCTCCTCGACGTCGGCGTTCCCGTGCCACCACAGGTTCGCCCCGGTCCTGCCCGGCAGTTCCCGGTCGAGGCCCACGTAGAGCACCACCAGGGGGAAGCCCGTCACGGCGGTCCGGGCCCGCTTCCCGATGGACGCGGGGAAGTGCTCCTCGCCGGCCAACTCCCTGACGGTGCGCACATAGTCGGCGTTGGACACCACGACCGGAGCGCGCAGTTCCCGCCCGCCGTCCAGCACGACACCGCACGCGCGGCCCTGCTCGACCAGCACCCGTTCCACCCGGTGCCCGGTCCTGACCGTGCCGCCGTGCCCGGTGATCGCCTCGGTCAGCGACGCCGCCAGCATCTGGCCGCCGCCGACCGGATAGGCGGCACCCCGCAGATAGTGGTCGGTCACGCTCGCGTGCATGCCGACCGTGACCTCCTCGGGTCCGATCCCGTAGTTGAGCGCCTGCGCGGCCAGCACGGTGCGCGCGGCGGCGGACAGGCCGCAGTGCTCGAAGAGTTCGTGCAGCGTCCGGCGGCCCCAGGCCACCGCGGTCGGCGTGCGGCGCAGCACCTCGGCCGGTTCGGCCCCGGCCGCGGACAGCAGCGTCCAGCGCATCTCGGCGCCGACCGCCGAGCACACGGCCACGAACTCGCGCAGCCCGTCCTTGTCCGCCGGCAGCACCTCGACGAGCCGGTCGAGATAGCGGTCCCAGCCGACGGGCACGGACATCCTGAGCCCCGGCAGGACCACCTCGTCGAATCCGTCCGGGTCCATCTCCCGGAACGTGACGCGGTCGCCCAGGCCCAGTCCCCGCAGGATCGACGGCAGTACCCCGTCGGGCCCGCAGTCGCCGATGTAGTGCACCCCGGCGTCGAACTCGTAGGCCGAACGGCGGCGGAACACATGGCTGTTGCCGCCCAGCACCCCGGCCTGTTCGAGCACCAGCACCCGGTGACCGGCCACCGCCAGGTACGCGGCGCAGGTCAGTCCGCCCATGCCGCTGCCGACCACGATCGCGTCCCAGTCGTCCGCGAGCCGGTGCGCGTCGCTCATCGCGTCCCCCTCGGAATCGTCTCGGTGGAGGCGGTTCAGCCGCAGCCGCCGGCGTGACCGGCGTCCGCGCCGGCCGCGGCCATCCGCGGCAGCGCGGCCGCCTCCGCGTCCGGCACGGCGACGGCGGAGCGCGGGACACCGCGCAGCGCGGCGACGAAGGCGGCCACCCGGTCGACGCCCCAGAACCTGTCGTGGCCGTGGACGAAGAACGGCACCCCGAACAGGCCGTCCCTCGCCGACGCGGCCAGGATGTCCACACCCCGGGCACGCAGCTGCGGATCGTCGGCCGCGCCGGCGGCCCTGTCCGCGTCCAGGCCCAGTTCCTCGGCGATCGAGCCGATCACGGCGGGGTCGGAGATGTTCTGCGACTCCTGCCAGCGGGCGCGATAGACCCGGTCGACGAACTCCTTGCCCCTCCCGGCGTCCTCGGCCACCAGATAGGCCAGGTGCGCCACCTCCCAGACCGGTTCCCGGTCGATCGGCCAGGTGACGTCGAGCCCGCGGTCCTCGGCCAGCCGCCGGGCGTCCTGGAGGATGTAGAAGTTCTTCTCCCGCGCCATAGGCACCAGCGGCAGTTCGGCCCCGGCCCGCGCGAGCAGTTCCTGGCTGCGCGCGTCCGGCTCCCAGAACGGGATCCACCGCACACTGTCCAGGACGTCGGGATGGTGCTTCTTCAGGTCGTGGTGGGCGAACCAGGAGTACGGGCTGCGCAGGGAGAAGTACCAGCGGGGCGGCTTCTTGGCCATGGCGGCGTCCTTCGGTGGGGAAATCGGGGGTGGGCTCAGATGGTGATGCCGCCGTCGACCTGGAAGACGGAACCGGTGATGTAGCCGGCGCGCTCGGAGGCCAGGAAGGACACCAGGTCGGCGACCTCGTCGGCCCCGCCGAAACGGTTCAGGGGGATCGAGGCCAGCATCTGTTCGCGGACCTTGTCGCTCAGCACCGCCGTCATGTCGGTCTCGATGAAGCCGGGGGCGACCACGTTGGACCGGATGCCGTAGCGGCCGACCTCCTTGGCCAGCGACTTGGCGAAGCCGATGATCCCGGCCTTGGTCGCCGCGTAGTTGGACTGGGTGGCATGGCCGTGGACGCCGGCCACCGAGGAGAGCAGCACCAGTGAGCCGGAGCGGCGCTTCATCATCTCGAACACGACCGAGCGGCAGACGTGGTACGTGCCGTCGAGGTTGACCGCGAGCACGTCCTTCCACTGCTCGTCGGACATCATCAGCAGCGGGTTGTCCCGGGTGATGCCCGCGGCGGTGACCGCGACGTCCACCGTGCCCAGGGCCTCCTGGGTCTCGGCCACCCACGCGCGCACCGAATCGGGCTGGGCCACGTCGACCTTCCTGGCCAGCACCCGGACGTCGAACTCGGTGAGCTCCTTCTCCAGGGCGGTCGCGGCGTCGTCGTTGGACTGGTAGCAGAAGCTGACGTCGTGGCCGTCGGCGGCCAGCCGCTTCACCACGGCCCGGCCGATGCCGCGCGAGCCACCGCTGACCAGCGCGACCGGCTTGGTGTCCTGTGCCATCGGGCGTTCCTCCTTGTCGGTCGTAGGTCGGTCGTAGGTCGGTCGTACGTCGGCCGTATGCCGGCTGTACGTCGGCTCAACCGGCGGACGGCAGCAGCCGGCCGGACGGGCGGAACGCCATCACCATCCGCTCGACCGACATCACCACCTCGCCGTCGCACGAGGTCTCGCCCTCGAAAATCGCGGTGTCGGACAGGGCGCGGGAGAGCCGGGCCCGGTGCAGGAGCACGTCCCCCGGCAGCACCGGCCGGTGGAACACGACCCCGGAGAGCCCGCCGAGCAGCATCACCCGGTCGGTCTCGTGCGCTTCTCCCTGGTCGCCGGGGGAGCGCCAGGTCGCCAGGATGCCGGCGGTCTGGCCCCAGGACTCGATCAGGAGCGTCGGCGGGTACTGGAGGCAGACGCCGGCGTTGAGCGAGCCCACGCCGCGGTAGCACTGCTCGTTGCGGGTGATCGCCTTCGTCGCGGTGACGCTCTCGCCCGGAACCAGGTCGACGACCCGGTCGACGAGGAGCATGGGGAACCGGTGCGGAAGCAGGCGTTCGACCTGGACGGTGTTCATACGGCGACCTCGCCGGACAGCCGCAGCCGTACCGACGCGGCCTCGCCGCGCTCGGTTCTCGCCGTGGCCCGGCAGCGTACGGCGCCCTCGTGGTCGCGCAGCTCCAGGCGCACCGTGAGCAGATCGCCGGGGCGTACGGCACCGAGGAAACGGGTGGACTCCACCGCGAGCAGCCGGGGTTCGGGCATCCCGGACCGCTCGGCCACCGCGAGCGCGGCGCGCTGGACGCACTCGACGATGCAGACACCGGGGAAGATCGGGAAGTCGGGGTAGTGGCCGGCGAAGACCGGCTCCGTCCCGTCGATCGCGACGGTGGCCACCGCGCTGAGCACTCCGCCGCCTCCGGCGTCCGGCGCGGACCGGGCCACCGACGTCACCTCGATCCCGGCATCCACGGGGGAGGGTTTCGGGGCGTAGGACCTCGGGACGACCGGCTCGTAGGAGCCCCGGGCGACCGGCTCGGCGGGCGCCGCCGGTGGGGAGATGGTCACGCCGACACCGCCAGCTTGCGCTCCAGCAGCGCGCGCGCCTGGCTGAAGGTGCGGGCCGTCCGCATCTCCTGTTCGGTGAACTTGACCTGGTACTTCTTCTCCAGCACCACGACCAGTTCCAGCAGCAGCAGCGAGTCGACCTGCAACTCCTCCACGAAGTCGGTGGCCTCCTCTATGTCGGTGGCGTCGACGTCGATCACATCGGCCAGGGTCCGCCGCAGTTCTTCCTTGTCCAGCTTCTCGAAGGGCTGTGCCGTCATGACTTCCGCTCTCCTCCGTTCGTTTCGTTTCCCGGTACGGCCCGGTAGGTTCCGGGCCGTACCGGTGCTCAGCGCAGCCGCAGCAGGGCGCAGCCGGTTCCGCCGTCGCGTTCCACCGCGGTGACCACCGCGACCCGCCCGGCGGTACCGGGCGTCCGCTCGGCGACCGCGAGCACGGAGGCGATCTGCAGGCTCACCGAGGCCGCCGACGCGTCCCCGAACAGCTCGGTGTTCGGCACCTGTTCGAGCGCTGCGGGGCCGAACGCCTCAGCCAGCACGGCGCGTTCGCGGGCGCCGAGCGCGTCGCCGGCGCCGCACGGCACGGCCGCCCACACCTGCGACGGTTCCACCCCGGCGCGGTCCATGGCGCGGCGCAGACAGGAGCCGAGCACCATCGGCAGCCGGCCCTCGGCGAACACGCCGCTCTCCACGGCGAGCACCTCGGCCAGCACGTGTTCGGAGGCGACGGACTCCTCGGGTTCGAGGAGCAGCATGCCGGCGCCCTCGCCGAGCAGCGACGGCCTCTCCTCGTCGGTCCGGGTGTGCCACTCCAGCCAGGACCGCTCGTTGGAGTACTCCTCCGCGGAGCCGCACAGCACCGCCTCGGCCCGGCCCGCGCCGAGCAGTCTGCGCGCGTAGTTCAGCGCGAGCAGCCCGGCCAGCCGGCCGCCGGCGATGGTGGCGTTCGGACCCTTGATCCGGTGCCGGATCGCACACTGGCCGGCCGCGCAGTTCATCACCGTGTTGGGCATCTGCGCCGGGTCGACGAAGTACGGCTGCTCACCGGTCAGCGAGTCACGGGTGAAGTCCATCATGCTCTGCGCGCTGCCGGTGGTGGTGCCGAGCACGACGGCCCCCCGGTCGCCGGTGGCGACCTCGCGATTGCGCTCGGCGTCGTCGAGAAGCGCACCGACGGCGCTGACCGCGAGCCCCGTCACCCGGTCCATCGACCGGGTGCCCTTGCGGCCCAGCGCCGCGCGCGGGCTGAACCCGGGCACCAGCCTGGCCCGCTCGTCGGGCACCTGCCACTGCTCGCGGTCGATCCGGACGGCGGTCTCACCGCCCTTGTGCATCCCCTCGACGAACGCCGCACGCCCCATCCCGAACGGGGACACGGCCGACCAGGCGGTGATCACCGGTCTGCGGGCGGCGCCCCTGGTGTCGCTGCTCATGGCGACAGCTCCTTCCGACAGGTCGGGTCAGCCGGCGGCGGGGGTCTTGCCGCCGAGCGCGGCCAGCACCTCGTCGTCGAAGGTGACCAGGGACCAGTCGCGCTCCGGCGACTCCTTGGTGACATAGCCGTGGGTGATGTGTCCGGTGCCGACCGGCACCAGCGCGCCGTCGCGCACCACGTAGCAGTCCATCCGGGCGGTGAACAGGACGGCCTTGAAGATGTCCTCGACGGTGAAGACGGTGTACAGCTCGTCCTCGATCCGCACCTCGTCGGTGAGTTCGATGTCGCACTTGGTCACCACCGGGATCCAGCTGCGCTCGTCCAGCAGGCGCTGGATGGCGATGCCCCGGTCGGCGACGAACAGGTGCAGCACCTCCTCCATCTGCCGCAGGAAGCCGGACATCTGCATGTGGCTGGTGAAGTGGCAGTAGAAGTACGGCACTCGCCACTTCCAGCCGAACGCGTTGTCGTCGCCGATGATCTCGGCAAGGACCGGGTCGCCGGAGCGCGTGGTGACACCGCGCTGCGCGGACAGGTCGATGTTGTCCACCGGGACGGCGGCGAGCGGCTTCGGCGTCGCCTGCCCCAGCCGCGGCACCACGAAGCGCGTCAGGCGCTCGGGCAGCGGCTTCGGGTCCGGCACGTGCTCCATGGCCCGGAGGGAGACCTCGACCTTGCTGGTCACCGCCTTGCGCGGCGCGCCGTCCCGCTCCACGGTCCCGGTGAGCGCGAAACGCAGCCGGGTGTCGGAGTCCTTGGTGACCGGCCTGACCTCGACGGCGACCGTGTCGTCCAGGGTGAGCACCGTGTGCAGCCGGGTGTCCACGGAGACCACGTCGAAGCCGGCGCCGTACTCGACGTAGAGGGCCGTGGCGCCCAGGCCGGCGGCGCGGAAGTGCTCGAGCACGGCGGCCTCGAGCAGGTAGTGCACGTGCTTGAAGCCGATGGTCGTGCTGATGTTGCCGCCCTCGTAGGACGGACGCAGCGAGAAGTGGCCGGTGACGTCGAAGAAGTCGTTCAACGACTGCTCGGTCGGCTCGGGGGCACTGCTGATCGGGGACGTCATGCTGATCAGGCTCCTGTTCTGTCAAGCGGGTTGGTCGACGGCAGCGGGCGCGGGGCACCCGATCGCGTCGAGGAACTCACCGAGGGCCGCGGAGAAGGCGTCCGCCTGCTCCACCATCGGGAAGTGGCCGGCCCCGGGGACGAACCGGCAGCGGGCGTCGGGGAGATCGGCGGCGAGCGCCCTGCTCTCGGCGGGGACGGCGGTGAAGTCCTCCTCCCCGCCGATCACCAGCGAGGGCACCGTGATCAGGTCGGTGCGCAGCCAGGGCGTGTGCAGATAGCTGCGGAAGAAGCTCAGATAGCCGTACGGGCCGACCTGTTCGCAGACCCGCTGCGCCATGTCGCGGCGCAGCGAGGGGTCGAGCCGGGGTCCTGCCACCACCCGGATGCCCTCGTCCATGGTGCGGCGGAAGTTCTCCAGCATGTCGCCGACGACGCCGTACTCGAAACTCTCCGGATCACGGCGGTAGAACGGCGACACCAGTACCAGGCCCTCGATGCCGTGGCGAGCGAACGGGTCGCCGCCCCGGGCGAGTTCCTCGCCGAGCAGCTCAAGCAACAGCACGGTGGAGAAGGAGTGGGCCACCACGATGCCGGCGCCGCCGGGCACCTGCCCGAGCGCGTCCGCGACCGCGCGGGAGGCGTGCGGGCCGTAGGCCCAGGCCGGTGACCGCCCGCCGCCCCAGGGGAGTTCGGCGGCCCACAGGTCCAGGCCGCCGGCTTCCCTCGCGGCCAACGCGTCCCATACTGAGGAACTGTTGGCCAGTCCGTGCAGCAGGAGGGCACGGGTACCGCCGGTCGGCCGTTTGCGGTGCACCGTGCACGCGGAGTCGCCTGCCGGGTCCGGCGGCTGCGGCCGGTCGTGGCTCACCGGGCGTCTCCGGGGGCGAGCAGGAGGAGTCCGGCGACACCGTCGTCCCCGCGGCCGGCCAGCGCGTAGAGGGGGCCGGGCTCGCCCGCGTCGAACCGGCCGGTGGCGGCGGCGCACTGCGCCAGGCCCAGCGCGCCGGAGAGCGCGCCCCAGCCGTCGGGCATCCGGTGCCGGGGAACCCCGGCCAGCAGCTTCGCGGGCGGTTCGGTGCCGCCGGCGGTCTCCGGCGGGTACCAGCCGGCCGGGGTGCCGCCGCCGAGCGCGTCGAGCCGCCCGACGCACTCCTCGACCCCGCCGGTGCGTACGAATCCGCCCAGACGGGCCCTCGGCCGCACCCCGCGCGCCCGCGCGGTCTCGGCGCGCTCCAGGACCACCGCGACGGCGCCGTCCACGATCCGGTCGGCGCCGACCAGCTTGCGCACCACCTCGTTGTCCGGCTCGACCCCGACGACCAGCACCTGCTCGGCCCGTCCGGAACCCAGCAGGCCGGCGGCCCAGCGCAGCGCGTCGAGCCCGGAGGAGTCGCCGTTGCAGACGGTCAGGTTGGGGCCGCTCAGCTTGAAGCGGATGGCGATCTCGGAGGCGACGATGTTGCTGGAGGCGTTGGGGCTGTCCATGGGACTGGTGCCACGGGTCGTCTCGGCCGCGATGGTCGTGACCACCCGGCAAATGGTGTCGGCGTTGCCGTAGTTGGACGCCACCACGACACCTACACCGCCGCCGTCGACCGACGGGCCGTCCGCGTCCCGCAGCCCGGCGTCGCACAGTCCGGCGAAGGCCGCGCACAGTCCGAGCCGGGTGGCGCGGTCCTTGTACTTCAGGCCCTTCTTGCCGAGCAGGGCGGCCGGATCCACCGGCTCCGCGGGGAAGGCCGGCCCGGCCACCAGATCCTCGGGGCCGGCCACCCCGGGCAGCGCCGGACCCACACCGCTGACCACGATCCTCGGGAACTCGTTCACCGGGCCGCCTCCAGAATGGCCACCGCGTTCAGCCCGCCGAAACCGAAGCCGTTGACCTGCGCCACCTCGACGCGACCGGTGGCCTCGGTGGTGTGCACCAGCCGCAACGCGCTCACGTCCTCGGTCGGTTCGTCGAGTTCGGTCACCGGCGGGATCCGCCCGGTCGACATGGCCCGTAGGGCCGTGATGAGGCTCAGCACCCCGGCCGAGCCCGCGGTGTGCCCGGTCATCGACTTGACGGCGGTCACCAGCGGCACCCGCTCGTGCTCGCCGAACACCTCGCGCAGCGCCCGTACCTCCACCTCGTCGTTGAGCGGGGTACCGGTGCCGTGCAGCATGACCAGGTCCACGTTCTCCGGTTTCACCCCGGCCCGCCGGTGCGCCTGCCTGATCGCGGCGGCGACCCCGGCCTGGAGGGGCGCGGTGGTGTGGTGGGCGTCGCAGTTCACGCCGACCGAGCGCACCCGGCCGTGGATCCGGCGGTGACCGTCCGGCTCGCGGGCCAGCACGATCGCGCCCGCGCCCTCGCCGAGGATGGTGCCCTTGCGGTCGACGTCGAAGGGTCTGAGCCGGCCGGGCGGCTCCAGCTGGAAGGCGTCGGTCAGCCCGAACATGCTCTCGGTGATCGAGTCGGTGCCCGCCACGATCACGTGCTCCACCGCGCCGGAGTCCAACTGGTCGACGGCGAGCGCCAGCGCGTACAGCGAGGCGGAGCAGGCGTTGGAGAAGGTGTGCGTGTCGACCGCGCCGAAGCGTTCCCGCAGGGCGGTGCCGAAGTGCATCCGCCCGGATGGGGGTCCCCCCTGCCCGAGCGGAGCCGAGAGCTTGGGGGAGAACTCGGCGCCGTCACGCCACCACAGCTCCAGGGACCGCAGCTCCCGCAGCCCGGTGCCGACCAGGATCGGCACGTCGCGGAGGTCCTCACCGAGACCGGCGTCACGGGCCGCCTGACCGACCACGTCGAGCAGGAACGCGGTCGCCCGGCCCGGCACGTCCACGCCCGGCGCGGGCCGGTCGTCGATCTCGAAGAGGTGTCCCGCCTTGAACTTCGACCGGTCGAAGCCGCGCAGCGCGGCCAGCCCGCTCCGCCCGGCGCACAGGCTCTCGAACAGCTCGGACGGGTCGCGCCCGATGCTCGCGACCGCGCCGATTCCGACGACGGGCCGGCTCATGAGGCCTGCTCCTCGTACTTGGCGAGGATCACGACGGCGTTGTTGCCGCCGAAGGCCATCCCGTTGTTCTGCACGATCCTCAGATCGGCGTCGACGGCGTGGTTGGGCACGCAGTCCACCTCGCACTCGGGGTCGGTCTCCCGGTGGTTGATGGTCGGCGGGATGAACCCGCCCTCCACGGCCAGGGCGCAGGCGATCGCGGCGAGCGCGCTGGCGGCGCCCATGGTGTGGCCGAGCATCGACTTCAGCGAGACGGTGCGCGGCGGCGCCTCGCCGTAGACGTCGCGGACCGCGCGGCTCTCGGTGACGTCGTTCGCCTTGGTGCCGGTCCCGTGCGCGGAGATCAGATCGACCTCGGACGGCTTCACCCCGGCGTTGTTCAGGGCCAGTTCCATGCAGCGGGCGATGCTGCCCTGGTTGGGCGCGACCGGGTGGTCGGCATCGCAGTTGAGCCCGTAGCCCAGGACCTCGGCGTGGATGGTGGCACCGCGGCGCAGCGCCGACTCCAGGCTCTCCAGGACCAGTACGCCGGCGCCCTCACCGGTCAGGATGCCCTTGCGGTCCTTGTCGAACGGCCGGCAGCAGTCCGGGGCGATCGTGCCCAGCCGGTAGAAACCGGCGAAGGTCTTGCGGCACATCGCGTCCGCGCCGCCGCACAGCGCGAACTCCACCTCGCCGGTGCGCACCGCGTCGAAGCCGTAGCCGATGGCGTAGTTGCCCGCGGCGCAGGCGGTCGGGATGGTGACCGCCTCGACGTCCTCCAGGCCCAGTTCGTGCGCGACGGCCGTGGCCAGCCGGCTCGCCGGGACACGCCGGACCACCTGCGGGTCCATCTTCTCGGGGCCGTGCTCGATCTCGGTCTCGACCAGACGGTCGAGGTCGTGCGATTCCCCGTCGGTGGACCCGATGGAGATCAGTCCGCGCTGTCCGCGCAGGACCTCCTCGCTCAGTCCGGCGTGGGCGACGGCCATCCTGGCCGCTGCCACCGAGAAGCGGGTGGCGGGGCCGAGTTCGTCGACGTCCAGATTGCGGATCCACTGACGCGGCTCGAAGCCGACCAGTTCGCAGCCGTTGGCGTGGGCGAAACCCTCGGTCGCGAACCTGGTGATCGGCTTGGCGCCGCTGAGCCCGGCCCGCAGCCCCTCGGCGAACTCGACCGCGCCCACACCGATGCTCGAGAAGACTCCGAAGCCGGTCAGGACCACGCGATGCGCTGGTGGTGCCGACCCGTTGCTGGTTGCAGTTGCACGCATGGTCTCTCCGTCCGGTTTCGATCGGCGGTGCCGCGGCGGTACCGCTCGGTCGTGACTACTTGCCGGCGGCTTCCGCGACGACCTCTTCCACGCCCTTGAGGTTGACCATGCGGCCCAGTTCGGCCTGGTCGATGACGACGTGGAAGTGCTTCTCCAGGGCGGCGAGGATCTCGATCGCGCGCAGCGAGTCGGCGCCGTGGTCCTCCTTGAACAGACTGCTCTCGGTGACCTCGTCCTCCTCGAGCTCGAGAATGTCGCAGACGATTTCCTTGATTTTCTCGGACGTGCTCTCCGCAGAGGTCGTCATATCGATCCTGCTCCCTCGTGATGATGACGCCGGCCCGAACGAGCCGCGCATGGAATGGACGAGTTCGATCACCAGGGCCGGTACGGAAGTTCCCCGTTCGTACCGGCAATTCCTCTTGGAATTCGGCGCATCACTCACACGCCTCGGCGAACGTAGCCGGGGTGAACCGACGTTCACCAGACCGGTACGAAGAATTCGAATCAGCCACGCGTGGCCTGTCCCGGAGCGGCACATCGAAGATTCCGCATCAGCGCTGACGGACGCGCCCGGCCCGGCCAGGCTGGTGGGCCGGACGTGCCCCGCGAGCAGTGCGGAGGCTCACCGGACGACCGCAGGGAGAGCATCGATGGCAGCCGGCGGAGCGCTTTCGAAGCACTGGATGTTCAGTGACGCATACACCCAGAACCCGTATCCGACCTTCGCCGCGCTGCGCGCCGAACAGCCGGTGACCATGGTGCAGACGCCGGACGGAGCGCGGGCCTGGGTGGTCACCCGGCACGAGGACGTCCGCAGCGCACTGGCCGATCCCCGGATGAGCCGGGACATCGGGAACCTGTACCGGGCGCTCGGCCGGCAGATCGGCAAGGAGCTGCAGCCGGCCGACGAGATCACCCACCATCTGGCCAACTCCGACCCGCCGCGGCACACCCGGCTGCGCAAGGCGCTGGTGTTCGCCTTCACGCCCAAGCGGGTCGCGAACATGCGTCCCAGCCTGGAGAAGGTCGTCGACGGCCTGCTCGACGAACTCGCCGTACAGCCGCGTCCTGATCTGCTGGCCGGTCTCACCGAGCCGCTGCCGATCATCGCGATCGCCCAGCTCCTGGGCGTTCCCGCCGCCGACTGGCGGCAGTTCAAGGTCTGGTCGAACACAATGCGGTCCA
Source organism: Streptomyces sp. NBC_01788 (assembly GCF_035917575.1). GTDB lineage: Bacteria > Actinomycetota > Actinomycetes > Streptomycetales > Streptomycetaceae > Streptomyces. The sequence goes on from NZ_CP109090.1 coordinate 7,062,423, forward strand.
CCGACGCCGCCGATCCGACCGGTGTCCTGGCCGAGCACACCCGGCAACTGTCCGCTTACATGGCCGATCTGATCGCTGAGAAGCAGCGGCACCCGACCGACGACCTGGTCTCCGCGATGGTGCACGCCGAGGGCGACAAGCTGCTGACCCCTAAGGAGATCCTCTCCACCGCTTTCGCGCTGATGACCGGCGGCAACGAGACCACCACCGCCCTGGTGACCGGCTGCTTCGTGGGACTGCTGACCCACCCCGAGCAGGCCGAGCGGCTCAAGGCCGACCTCGACCGCATCCCCCGGGTCGTCGACGAGTTGATCCGGTTCGCCGGCCCCATGATGTACACCCTCCAGCGCCTGACCCTGGAGGACGTCGAGATCGCGGGCACCACGATTCCGGCGGGCGAGATCGTGATGCTCTCCCCGGCCAGTGCGAACCACGATCCGGAGGCCCTTCCCGACCGGCCGGACGAACTGGACATCGACCGCCCGAAACCGGTGCACCTCACTTTCGGGCACGGCATCCACTACTGCATCGGAACGCATCTGGCGCGGGCCCAGGCGGAGATATCGATCCGCCGTGTCTTCGAGCGTTTCCCGGACGTCCGACTCGCCGTGCACCCGTCGGAACTTCGTTATCAGCCCGCTCTGCTCGTCAGGTCTCCGGCCGCGCTTCCCGTCCGGCTCTGACAATTCCCGGCAGCCTGTCCCGTTCGACGTTCAACTGTCCGGGAGGATCGAAATCACCGATACGAAGGATTCCCGCAATCGCCTGTGGAGACAACCCAGTTCAGGCGGACCGCATCGCAGGATGGAGAAGGGTATATGAGCACCAATCCTTTCGAGGACAACGACGCCGACTACTACGTGCTGGTCAACGACGAGGGACAGCACTCGCTCTGGCCGGCCTTCGCCGAGGTTCCGGCCGGCTGGACGGTCGCGCACGGCCGGGCCGGCCGGGAGGCGTGCCTGGAGTACGTCAACGAGAACTGGACCGACATGCGGCCGCTCAGCCTGGTGCGTGAGATGGAGGCGGCGGCGGGCGAGTAGCCGCCGGCCGCGGGCTGATCTGTGCGTGGGGCGGGCTCGCCCGTGCGGCGGTGCCGCCGCGCCCGCACAGGTCAGCCCTTTTTCGGCCCCGAGGGCGTTCCGAGGAGGAAGTCATGAAGGTTCTCATCGACCAGGACACGTGCGTCGCCTCCGGCCAGTGCGTGCTGACCGCCGCCGACGTGTTCGACCAGCGGGACGAGGACGGCATCGCCGTCCTGCTCGACGACACCCCGCCCGCCGACCGCGCGGACGACGTCCGGCAGGCCGCCGCGGTCTGCCCGGCCCGGGCCATCCGCCTGGAGGAGTGAGGGAGTCACGGGAAGGGGGCGCCGGGAGTGGCTCCGACCGCCCCCGGAGGTTTACTTCCCGGCAGAACTTTCTTTGCTCCAGGGGCCGTTGACGTGGAACATGTTGCGGAACTAGCGTCCCCTCCAGTTCACAGACATCATACGTGTCCCAGGTGGGCCCCCACGTCCCATGAGGGCTGGGGACTCGCGCCCGAACCGTCGGCGCCTGCCGTCCGAATCGCGCGGCCCGGCGGTCGGCAGTGCACGAACGGGGGCGCGGGCGCGGCCTTCCCGGGCATGCCCCTCGCCGTACGGTCGAGCACTCAGGTGCAGCCAGATCCGGCCAGACGGGGTGAGGAATGCGGAACCAGTTCGGGGGAAGGTCGCATGAACACGGGGGAGCCGGCCGGGAGGGGGCGGGCCGGCACGACATGGACAAGGTCTTCCTGGACGTGCATTCCCTGATTCTCTCCACGGTGGCGAAGCACCGGGAGTACCGGGAGCACCGGGACGGGACGTCCGGAGAACCGCTCGCCACCGCGCTGAACCCGATCGACGCCCAGATCCTGGCGGCCGCCGTGGAGTTGGCGGACGGTGCCGGACGCACGGTCGACGCCGTGGTCGCCTTACCCGGTCACGCGGAGGCCGTCTACGCGCTGCTGCGCGAACTGCTGCGCAGACGTGGCGACATGGTGCGGCTCCGGATCCTGTGCACCCGTGACACACTCGACCACGAAATGGTGCGGGAACTCGCCCGCAGGGGGTGCAAGGCCGTCCGCATCGCCCGCATTCCGCTGATGACGTCCCTGATCGTCGACGGCCGGACGACGCTGGTGTGCACCGAGACGGCCGGCGAGCGCCAGGCGTCCGTCCTGCGGGCGTCCTCCGTCACCCAGTGCGGCCAGACCCTCTTCGACACCGTCTGGAGTCACGCGGTCGACGCCACCGCCTGGGTGTGCCTGGGCGCCCATGCCCGCGTCGAACTCGTCCAGCAGATACTGCACTACCTCCACACCGGGGCCACCGACGAGGCCGCCTCGCGCGAGTTGTCCATCTCCGTGCGCACCTATCGCCGGCACATCGCCACCATCATGGAGATTCTCGACGCCCGGTCCCGGTTCCAGGCGGGGGTGCGCGCCGCCGAACTCGGCCTGCTCACCCCCCGCGTCCGCCCGGGCGCGGAGCCGTCCCGCGGGCGCACTCCGGCGGGATGGGCGGCGGGCGGCGGCACACCACCACCGCGGGGCGCCTACTCCCCGGCCGCCCTGCGCTCCATCCAGTCCGTACCGCAACTGGCCCGGCGCCACTCCTACGAGCCCGATGCCGTCGCCGATCCCAGATCCTGACGCGTGGTCCGACACAGCGGGTGACGGTGCGGAGAGTGCCGGCCGGGGGAGGAGAGGGGCCGGGATCGTTCCGGCCTGACGAGGCCGGACCGACGATGTGGCGGACGGCGGGCGGACGGCGGGGCCGGAGAGGGAGGACCCTCCGGCCCCGCCGTCCGTTCGTGACCGGTTTCGACCAGGAGAGATCGCCGTCTTTCGGTTCGGTTCCGTATGGCGGCGCGGGTGATCGCTCTGTCGTGCGAACGCTCATACCAGAGCGGGACGCTTCCTGGGGGATTTCCTCAACTGTCCACTTCACCTCGTGCGTTGGTGACTACTGTCAGTGGCCGTGGGGCGACGCGGGGCCGTACACGCGCCGCTGTCGACCGGCACAGCGATGGCGCATGCCCGCTCGCGCCCCGGGCGCGAGTACACAGGCCCGACGGACCCGTACGAGGATCAGATGTCTCACCTCCGTGCACCGGCCGCCCGCGCAGACCGCCGTGAGGGCGGGCGGCACGGGCGGCCGGTGACCCGCACCGTCCCCTCGCTGCCCGAGACCCGCCTACGGCCTCAGCTGCTGCGCATGGCGGTGCTGCCGCCGACCTCGGTCGCCCTCAGCGCCGGCGCGGCCGTGATCTTCACCGTGCGCTCCACCGGCGCACGCCCCGGTCTCGTCCTGTGGGCCGTGCTCGCCGGAGCGTTCGCGGTCACGGTCGCCGGCATCGTGATCGCCGCCGTCGCCGCCGGCCGGGCCGCCCGGTCGGTGCACGACCGGATCGGCGTCCTGCGCCGCGGCACCGAACGCCGCGAGGCCGAACTGCGCGGGCTCGTCGACGCCCTGCGCCGGGGCGAGGCCCCGCCGCGGCGCAAGCCGCACGGCGGCCCGCCGGAGGACACCGACGAGATCGACCTGCTCGCCGCCGACCTGGCACGCGCCCACGACGGTGCCCTCGCCGCCGTCGTGCACGCCGCCCAGCTCTCCAGCCGCACCGGCAGCGAACAGAAACTGGAGGTCTTCGTCAATCTCGCCCGGCGCCTTCAGTCCCTGGTGCACCGGGAGATCTCCATCCTCGACGAGCTGGAGAACGACATCGAGGATCCCGACCTGCTCAAGGGCATCTTCCACGTCGACCACCTCGCCACCCGGGTCCGCCGGCACGCCGAGAACCTCGCCGTCCTCGGCGGCGCCGTCTCCCGCCGCCAGTGGAGCAACCCGGTCTGCATGACGGAGGTGCTCCGCTCGGCCATCGCCGAGGTCGAGCAGTACTCACGGGTCAAGCTCGCCCCGCCGATCGAGGGGCGGCTGCGCGGCCACGCCGTCGCCGACGTGATCCATCTGGTGGCCGAACTCGTCGAGAACGCCACGCTGTTCTCCGCCCCGCAGACCCAGGTCCTGCTGCGCGCCAGCCTCGTCACCTCCGGACTCGCGGTGGAGGTCGAGGACCGGGGCCTGGGCATGCCGGTCGGTGAGCAGGTCCGGATGAACGCCCTGCTGGCCGACCCCGACCAGGTCAACGTCGCGAGCCTGCTCGCCGACGGCCGCATCGGGCTGTACGTGGTCTCCCAGCTCGCCAGGCGGCACGGCGTCCACGTCCGTCTGCAGACCAACATCTACGGCGGAGTGCAGGCGGTCGTCGTCCTGCCGCAGGCCCTGCTGGGAGCGTCGACGGGAGCCTCCGGCACGTCGTTCGGGGCGCTGGACACCGGCGCACGGCCCGCAGTCCCGGCCCCAGGACAGTACGGCGGACCGCCGGCCCTGCACGGCGGCGGCACCCACCGCGCGCCGGCCGTCTCCGGCGGTCACGGTGTGCATGGCGTGCACGGCACCGGCGTACGCCCCTCGCCGAGCCCCGTCACCGGCCTGCTCGGCGCCCCCGCCCGCCCCGGCGACACACGCCAACGCGAGGGCGGGATGCATCCCGTGACGGGCACGCGCGCGACTGGCGCCCACCGGCCCCCGGCCTCGCCCCACGCGAACGGCACCACCGGGCCCGCCACACCGGTGTCCGGGCGCGACACGCCCATGGCCGCACCCCCGCCCGGGGCCGGGGACCGCGGGCCGATGTCCGTGCCTCCGTCTCGGGCCCGGCATGGCAAGCCGGCGCCCATGCCTGCTCCTGGGATCGGGATTGGCGGGCCGGTGTCCGGGCCTGGGGTCGGGGACGGCGGGTCCGTGTCCGTGCCCGAGTCTGGGGCCCGGTACGGCAGGCCGGCGCCCATGCCTGGGGTCGGGGGTGGGGGTGGCGCGCCGGTGTCCGTGCCCGGGCCTGGGGTCGGGGACGGCGGGTCCGTGTCCGTGCCCGGGCCTGGGGTCGGGGACGGCGGGTCCGTGTCCGTGCCCGAGTCTGTGGCTTGGTACGGCGGGCCGGTGTCCGTGCCTGTGCCTGAGGCCGGGGATGGCGGGCCGGTGTCCGTGCCTGTGCCTGAGGCCGGGGATGGCGGGCCGGTGTCCGTGCCTGTGCCTGAGGCCGGGGATGGCGGGCCGGTGTCCGTGCCTGTGCCTGAGGCCGGGGATGGCGGGCCGGTGTCCGTGCCCGTGCCTGGGGTCGGGAATGGCATGGCGGTGTCCGTGCCCGCGCCCACATCCGGGGGTGATGAGCCGGTGTCTGTGCCCGCCCCCGCCGCCGTGCCCGGGGCTGACATTCCGACGTCTGTGCCCGAGCCCGCGTTCGGGGGCGACATGCCGGTGTCCGTACCCGCGCCTCCGTTCGGGGCCGACGCGTTCTCGGCCATGGCCGCGCCCATGGCCGGCGGCGACGCACCCCCGTCCGTACCCGCGCCTGTGTTCCGGCGCCACACACCCATGGCCGCGCCCGCGCCCATGCCCGTGGGCGACACGCCTATCCCCGTACCCGCGCCCCCGTCCGTGGGCGACACGCCCACCCCCGTACCCGCGCCCACGCCCGGCGGCGATCTGCTGCCCGCCCCCACCTCGCCCGTCGGCGACGTACGACCCGTCGAGTCCGTCGACCGCGACCACCGGGAGCACCTCGACCCCCTGCCGCGGCGGACCGCGCGTGACGGGCAGGACAATCCCGCCGAGGCGGTGCCGGGGATCCGGCCCGCCGACCGGGCCGCCGTGGCGGCGAACGCCGGTGCGCCGCCCGTTCCGCGCGCCGGAGCGGTGCGCGGGACCATGGCGAGGCCCCAACTGCCCCGGCGGCGCGCCCAGGAGCACCTCGTGCCGCAACTGCGCGATGCCCCGGTGTCACGCCAGGAATCCGGGTACGTCACCGGCCACGACCCCGGGCTGATGGCCGCCTTCCAGCGCGGGATGGGCCTCGCGGAGTCGGAACAGCGCCGGGAGCCGGGCCCTGCGCGCGAGCCGCACTCCCCGGGCGCCACGCACCCCGCGTACCCCCTGGACGCGTCCGGGCCGGCGGAGGCGCGGCCCGTGCTCCTGCCGGGGCAGCACCTCACCGGCCGGCACGACGGGAGCGAGCCGGCCGGATGACCACAAGCCCGCCCAGCCCGGCCACCACCCCCGACCCCAGAGCTTGCGCAGACCTTCGGACCCCAAGGAGTCGATCCACCATGGTGAGCGATGCGCCGACCGGCCGTGTCTCCGACCTCGACTGGCTGATGAGCGGCCTCGTGCAGCGCGTACCGCACACCACCAGCGCGGTCCTGCTGTCCTGCGACGGGCTGGTGAAGTCCGTGCACGGCCTCGACCACGACAGCGCCGACCACATGGCCGCCCTGGCCTCCGGCCTGTACTCCCTCGGCCGCAGCGCCGGCGTCCGCTTCGGCGACGGCGGCGAGGTGCGTCAGGTCGTCGTGGAACTCGACGCGACGCTGCTGTTCGTCACCACCGCGGGTACCGGCACCTGTCTGGCCGTGCTCGCGGGCCGCGAGGCCGACGCGGCTGTGCTGGGCTACGAGATGGCGATGCTCGTCAAGAGCGTCCGCCCCTACCTGGAGACCGCGCCCCGGCAGCATTCCGTCGAATCCCGGGCGCTGCGGCCTTGAGCGCGGCGGCGGCCGGCGACAGGCCCTGGCTCGACGACGCGGCCGGACGGCTGGTGCGTCCTTTCACCGTCAGCGACGGCCGCACCCGGCCCAGCATCGCGCTCGACCTGATGTCCCAGGTGATGGCCACCGGGGCGGCGCCGCCGGTCCACCTCGGCCCGGAGCACGGCCAGGCACTCGACCTGTGCCGCGCCCCCCTCCCGGTGGCCGAGATCGCCGCCCATCTGAAGCTGCCGGCCGTGGTGACCAAGGTGCTGCTGTCCGATCTCGTCGACTGCGGGGCGCTGACCACCGGGCCCCCCGCGTACCACCACCCCACCGACCGGGCTCTTCTGGAGGCAGTGCTCGATGGACTACGACGACAGCTCTGACTACGACGACGGCCCCGGCCCCTTCCCCACCGCGCTGAAGATCCTCGTGGCGGGAGGCTTCGGGGTGGGCAAGACGACCTTCGTCGGCGCGGTCAGCGAGATCGCGCCGCTGAGCACGGAGGAGTTGCTCACCACGGTCAGCGCGGCCACGGACAACCTCGACGGCGTGGAGAACAAGGTCGAGACGACCGTCGCGATGGACTTCGGCCGCATCACCCTGGACCCGCGGCACGTGCTCTACCTGTTCGGCACGCCCGGCCAGGAGCGCTTCTGGTTCATGTGGGACGAGCTGTGCGAGGGCGCCCTGGGTGCGGTGATCCTCGCCGACACCCGAAGGCTGGAGGAGTGCTTCGCCGCCGTCGACTTCTTCGAACGACGCGGCCTCGCCTTCGTCGTCGGCGTCAACGAGTTCGACGGTGCCCACCGCTACGATGCCGAGGAGGTGCGCGCGGCCCTCGATCTCGACCCGCGGATCCCCGTGGTCCGTTGCGACGCCCGTATCTCCAGCTCCGGCATCCAGACCCTGCTGACCCTCGTCCGGCATCTCATCGCCCACGCACCCGCCGTCCCCGCGCCGGCCCGGGGCGCGCACGGATGACCCCGGCACACTGACCCCCGCACACCGTCACGGAGCCCGTACATGACATACGCCGACAGCGACGGAGCCCGGCCATGAGCTACGAGCCGCCCCGCCCGGCCGGTCGCCTGCTGCTGACCCCGGAGGACAAGGACGCCCCCGCCCGCACCGAGCGGCTGCGCCGCCTGGGCCTGGGGGAGCGCCCCGAGCCCGCTCTCGACGCCTTCGCCGACCGCCTCGCCGCGTTCACCCGGGCGCCGTACGCGATGGTCAACTTCCTGGACGAGCGGGGGCAGTTCTTCGCCGGGCTGCACCGGCCCGAACGCGACGTCCTGAGCGTCGACACCGAAACCGACACCGACACCGGAGGCGACGGCGACGGAGGCCGGCGTGAGCTGGGCCGCCGGCTGGCCCGCGACTGCGGCTTCTGCCCCCATGTCGTGGTGCGGCACAAGGCCCTGGTCCTCGAGGACGTCAGCGACTATCCGCGGTTCGCGGGCAACGCGATCGTGGACGAGTACGGCATCCGCTCCTATCTGGGCGCACCGCTCATCGACAGTACGCAGATGGTGCTCGGCACGGTGTGCGTCGTCGACGTCGAACCGCGGCCGTGGGGCCGGGAGGGGCTGCGGACCATCAAGGCGGCCGCCGCGGAACTCGCCCCACGGCTGGAACGCCGGGAGCCCGAGGGCTTCCTGTTCTGACCTGTAGCGACGCCCGGGAACGGCGTGAAGCGGAGCTGTGGCCGTGCTTAAGAAATCCTCGATGGACCGGCGTGCCGCCGTACGGCAGATTGCTAACGGAATCCACCCCTCCCCCGGAAGCGGGCTGCCCTGGCACGCCCTGACCCGGGGCCCGGAACCACAGGAGCGGTAGCGTTGAAGGCGCTGGTCAAGCAGAAGGCGGAGCCCGGGTTGTGGCTCGCGGACGTCCCCGAGCCCGTCATCGGACCCGGCGACGTACTGATCAAGGTCCTGCGGACCGGCATCTGCGGCACCGACCTGCACATCCGGGCCTGGGACGGCTGGGCCCAGCAGGCGATCCGCACCCCGCTCGTGGTCGGACACGAGTTCGTCGGCGAGGTCGTCGAGACCGGCGCGGACGTCGACGACATCAAGCCCGGCGACCGGGTCAGCGGCGAGGGCCACCTGGTGTGCGGCAAGTGCCGCAACTGCCTGGCCGGACGCCGCCACCTGTGCCGGGCCACCATCGGCCTCGGCGTCGGACGCGACGGCGCGTTCGCCGAGTACGTCGCCCTGCCCGCCGCCAACGTCTGGGTGCACCGCGTCCCCGTCGACCTCGACATCGCCGCGATCTTCGACCCGTTCGGCAACGCCGTGCACACCGCGCTGTCCTTCCCGCTGGTCGGCGAGGACGTCCTGATCACCGGTGCCGGCCCGATCGGCCTGATGGCGGCGGCCGTCGCGCGGCACGCCGGCGCGCGCAACGTCGTCATCACCGACGTGAGCGAGGAGCGCCTGGAGCTGGCCCGCAAGATCGGCGTGAGCCTCGCCCTCAACGTCTCCAAGGACACGATCGCCGAGGGACAGCGCACGCTCGGCCTGCGCGAGGGCTTCGACGTCGGCCTGGAGATGTCCGGCCGCCCCGAGGCGATGCGCGACATGATCGCGAACCTGACGCACGGCGGCAAGATCGCGATGCTGGGCCTGCCCGCCCAGGAGTTCCCCGTCGACTGGGCCCGCGTCGTCACCTCGATGATCACCATCAAGGGCATCTACGGCCGGGAGATGTTCGAGACCTGGTACGCCATGTCGGTACTGCTGGAGGGCGGCCTCGACCTCGCTCCCGTCGTCACCGGCCGGTACGGCTACGAGGACTTCGAGGAGGCCTTCGCCGACGCCGCCAGCGGCAAGGGCGGAAAGATCATCCTCGACTGGACCGCGTGACCGCGTACCTCACCTTCTCCGCCTTCCGCCGGCACCTTCAAGGAGCACCCTGATGTTCGACTCCGTGCGCGACGACCTGCGCGCCACCCTCGACGAGATCCGCGCCGCCGGGCTGCACAAGCCCGAGCGCGTCATCGGCACCCCGCAGTCCGCGACCGTCGAGGTCACCGCGGGCGGCCGCCCCGGCGAGGTCCTCAACTTCTGCGCCAACAACTACCTCGGCCTCGCCGACCACCCCGAGGTCGTCACCGCCGCCCACGAGGCCCTGGACCGCTGGGGCTACGGCATGGCCTCCGTGCGCTTCATCTGCGGCACCCAGGAGGTGCACAAGGAGCTGGAGGCCCGGCTGTCGGCGTTCCTCGGCCAGGAGGACACGATCCTGTACTCCTCCTGCTTCGACGCCAACGGCGGCGTGTTCGAGACGCTGCTCGGCCCCGAGGACGCGGTCATCTCCGACGCCCTCAACCACGCCTCGATCATCGACGGCATCCGGCTGTCCAAGGCCCGCCGCTTCCGCTACGCCAACCGCGATCTCGCGGACCTGGAGCAGCAGTTGAAGGAGGCCACCGAAGGCGGGGCGCGCCGCAAGCTGGTCGTCACCGACGGCGTGTTCTCGATGGACGGCTATGTGGCGCCGCTGCGCGAGATCTGCGACCTCGCCGACCGCTACGACGCCATGGTCATGGTCGACGACTCCCACGCCGTCGGCTTCGTCGGCCCCGGCGGCCGCGGCACCCCCGAACTGCACGACGTCATGGACCGCGTGGACATCATCACCGGCACCCTCGGCAAGGCGCTCGGCGGTGCCTCCGGCGGCTACGTCGCCGCCCGCGCCGAGATCGTCGCCCTGCTGCGCCAGCGTTCCCGGCCGTACCTGTTCTCCAACACGCTCGCCCCGGTGATCGCGGCGGCCTCCCTCAAGGTGCTGGACCTGCTGGAGTCCGCGGACGACCTGCGCGTCCGGCTCACCGAGAACACCGCGCTGTTCCGCCGCCGGATGACCGAGGAGGGCTTCGACATCCTCCCCGGCGACCACGCCATCGCCCCGGTGATGATCGGCGACGCGTCCGAGGCGGCCCGCATGGCGGAGCTGCTCCTGGAGCGCGGCGTGTACGTGATCGGCTTCTCCTACCCGGTCGTGCCGCAGGGCCAGGCGCGCATCCGCGTGCAGCTCTCCGCCGCGCACTCCATCGAGGACGTGAACCGCGCGGTGGACGCGTTCGTCGCGGCGCGCGCCGAGCTGGAGGGCTGAGCCCGGGGCCGACCGGTCCCAGGTCTTGCGATAATCGTTCGCATGATCGAAGCGCGGCGGCTGCACATCCTCCGTGCGGTGGCCGACCACCGCACGGTGACCGCCGCTGCCGCCGCGCTCTACCTCACCCCCTCGGCCGTCTCGCAGCAGCTCACGGCCCTGGAGCAGGAGACCGGCCACCGGCTGGTCGAGCGCGGCGCCAAGGGCGTACGGCTGACCCCGGCCGGGGAGATCCTGCTCAGCCACACCAACGCGGTCCTCGCCCAGCTGGAGCGGGCGGAGGCCGAGCTCGCCGCCTACGGCTCCGGCGAGGCCGGCACGGTGACGGTCGCCGCCTTCGCCACGGGCATCGCGCAGGTGCTGGCGCCCGCGGTGGCCCGCCTGGCCGGTACGGCGCCCGGCATCCGCATCCGCGTGCGGGACGCGGAGGGCGACGCAAGCCTGCCCATGGTGCTGGACCGGCAGGTCGACGTGGCGGTCGCCGTCGAGTACCGGGGCGCGCCGTCCGCCGACGACCCCCGGCTGACCCACGTACCGCTGTACGCCGAGCCGTTCGACGCGGTCGTTCCGGTCGCCCACCGACTGGCCGACGCCGCCGAGGTCCAGCTCGCCGAGCTGGCCAAGGACACCTGGATCGGCCCCTACCCCGGCAACCCCTGCCACGACGTGGTCGTCCTGGCCTGCGAGAGCGCCGGCTTCCAGCCCCGCCTGGAACACTCCTCCGACGACTTCCGCGCCGTCGTGGCCCTCGCCTCGGCCGACGCGGGAGTGGCCCTCGTCCCTCGCTCCGCGCTGCGCGGCATGGACCTCACGGGCGTGGTCGTCCGGCCCGTGGACGGCGTGGCGCCCACCCGACGGGTCTTCGCGGCGGTGCGCCGGGGAGCCGAGGGGCACCCGCTGATCCGCCCGGTGCTCCAGGCCCTGGACGAGGCGGCGCAGGCGTAGGGGGGTGCCCGCGGCTTCCTCGGGCAGGCTGTCAGTGGCACGGGTTAGCGTGCGTGGCATGCCGGATGCCCATGACGTACGCCGTATCGCCCTGTCCCTGCCGGACACCACCGAGAAGACCGCCTGGAGCATGCCCACGTTCCGGGTCGCGGGGAAGATGTTCGCCACCCTGCCGGAGGAGGAGACCTCCATAGCCGTGCGCTGTCCCAAGGAGGAGCGGGACGAACTGGTCCTGGCCGAGCCGGAGAAGTTCTGGATCGCCGGTCATGAGGCCCAGTTCGCCTGGGTACGGGTCCGGCTCGCGACGCTGGAGGACGAGGCCGAGCTGCGGGACATCCTGGCGGACTCCTGGCGCCAGGCGGCTCCGCCGCGGCTGATCGAGGCCCATCCGGAGCTGGGACTGCCCACCGCCCGCTGAAAACCCCCTCGGGCGTTGTCAGTGGGCCGTGGCATGATCCGGAGACAGTGGGGCCGGCCGGCGTGGGAGGGGCCGCGGTCGGCCGGGGAGTGGGGGATCGGTCGGGGAGGGGAGTGCCGCAGGGATGACCGGAACGTCGTCGCAGCCGTCGCAGCCGTCGACGGGGGAGGTACCGGGGCGGGATGACCTCGCTGCCGGACCCGGAGCGGGGGTCCGAGTCGAGGCCGGGGCCGGAGTGGGTGACGGCGGTCGGGCGCGGTCGGTGTGGTCGCGGGACTTCGCGCTGTTCTTCGTCGCGCGGGCCGTCGCCCGGCTCGGCGACACCATGCTGCCGGTCGCCCTCGCCGCGGGCCTGCTCCAGCACGGGTACGGCGCGGGCGCGGTCGGCCTCGCCATGGCCTCGACGGCCGCCGCCTTCGCCGGTCTCGTGGTCTTCGGCGGGGTCATCGCCGACCGGTTCAGCACCCGCAAGCTGATGATCGGCGCCGACCTGGTGCGGGTCGGCACCCAGTCCCTGGCCGCCGTGCTCTTCTACTCCGGGCACGTGGTGCTCTGGGAGATCTGCGCGATCGGCCTCGTCAACGGCGTGGCGGGCGCCGTGTTCCAGCCCGGCGTGGCCAGCACGGTGCCCCGGCTCGCCTCCGACGTCCAGGCGGCCAACGGCGCCATACGCATCGCCGAGTCCTCGGCCCAGCTCGCGGGCCCCGCCGCCGCGGGCCTGCTCGTCGGCTTCGCCTCACCCGGCGGGGTGTTCGCGGCGCACGCCGCCACCTACGGGGTCAGCGCCCTGTGCCTGCTCCTGCTCCGGCTGCCCCCGCTCATCCGGACCGGCGCACCGGACCGCACGGCCGCCAGTGCCTTCAGAGCCGATCTGGTCGAAGGATGGCGGGAGTTCAGGGCCAGGTCATGGCTCTGGGGCGTCATCGCCGTCTGGTGTCTGTACATGATCGCCGTCTGGGGTCCGACCGTCCCGCTGGTGGCGACCGAAGTCGTCCAGCAGCACGGCCCGCGCGCCTACGGCCTGATCAACTCCGCCCTCGGCGCAGGCACCGTCGTCGGCGGCTTCCTCGCACTGCGGCTGCGCCCCCGCCGTATGCTGCGCGCCGGAGCGTTCGCCCTGTTCGCCTTCGTCGGCTTCCCGGCGACGGTCGGGGCCGGCTTCGGCGTGCCGGCCATGGCGGCGGGCGCCGCCGTCGCCGGGGCGGGCATGTCGTTCTGGGGCGTGATGTGGGCGACCAGCGTCCAGACCCAGGTTCCCTCCGACGTCCTCAACCGCATCCACGCGTACGACGTGGCGGGCTCCCTCGCCATGATGCCCGTCGGCCAGGCCCTGGCGGGCCCGGCCGCCACCGCCCTGGGCGCGGACCACGTGCTGCTGGTGTCCGCCGGGATGAGTCTCGTCGTCCCGACGATCCTGCTGGCGGTGCCCGCGATACGCGGCCTCATACGGGCCGACGCACGCGGCACCCATGGCCCGCACGCGTCCGAGGGGGCCGTGGAGGCGACACCCGGGCGGACGCACCCCGAACCGCACTGACGGGGGCGACTCCGGCCTTGGGGTCCGGCCGCCGCTGCCTTCGCGCGGAAGCCTTTCAGACACCGTCCCTGAGGCACTGGCCCCCTTGAAGCATCGGCCTTCAGGCATCGAGCCTTGCGGTACCGGCTTTGAGGGACCGGCCCTCAGGCGCCCGGGGCGCTTGCGATGCCCGCCCCGGCCCGGGTCCCGAGGAACGCCGAGATCCGTTCCCGCAGTGACCGGGCGTCGAGCCCGTGCGCGGCGGTGTGCTCCTCCGCGGTCCCGTAGCGCCGCAACTCGGCGCGGCGCACGCCGAGCCCCAGGACGCGGTGCGGGACATCGCGGAGCGCGTCGTTCGCCGCCGAGGCCGACGTGCCCGCCAGGTACGGCTCGACCAGGACGACGTCCGTACCGGCCGCCTCGGTCGCCCGGCGCAGCGCGGCCGCGTCGAAGGGCCGTACGGTCGTCGCGTACAACACGGTGGCGTCCAGGCCCTCCGTCGCGGTGAGCACGGCGTCGAGCAGGGGCCCGACGGCGACCACCACGCCCGAGCGGCCCTCGCGGACGGTCACGAAGTGCTCGCTGTCGACCGGGCGGCGGTCTGCGTTCGACTGCACGGACAGCCGTACGTAGACCTTGTCGTCGCCCGCGGCGACCGCGTGCCGCAGCAGGGCCTCGGCCTCGTCCGGGTGCCCGGGCACATGGACGGTCCAGCCGTCCAGGGTGTCGAGCAGTGCCACGTCGCCGGGTGACATGTGGGTGTAGCCGCCCGCGGGCCAGTCGAAGGAGGCGGCGGCGCTGACCAGCACCGCGCCCACGCCCTGGTGCCCCAGATCCAGTTTGACCTGCTCGAAGGGGCGCTCGACGAGGAAGCTTGCGAAGGTGTGCAGGATGGGTCGCATACCGGTCAGCGCCAGTCCGGCGCCTGCTCCGACGAGTAGCTGCTCACGGATGCCGACGTTGATCACCCGGTCGGGATGCCGGCGCCACGCGTCGGTGAAACCGTCCCTGCCGATCTCGGCGAGGACGACCGCCACCCGCGGATCCTCGTCGAGCAGGCGCGAGACGGCCGGTGCGAGACGGTCACGCATGGTGTCCATGGGGGTCGAGCCCTTCTGTGTCGGTGAGTCGGGGGAAGCCGGGGGCCTGCTCAGCGGGAACCGGATCACGGGTTCTTCGGTTCCACCCGGGCCACCACCATGTGCGGGCGGCCCGGATGCGGCGCGGTGAACGCGGCGTACAGGGCCTCGTGATCGCGGCCGTCGACGCTCGCGGTCGACCAGCCCGCCACCTCGAAGCGGGCCCCGATCCCGCCGGCACGGGCATGACTGGCGGAGGCGTTGTCGACGACGACGGTGTGCAATTGTTCGAGTCCGGCCGGCCCGGCGAAGGCGATGGCCTCGTGATTGCTGCCCTCGTCCAGTTCGGCGTCCCCGGTCAGCACCCACACGCGGGGCCGCTTCAGCCCCTGGGCGCGCAGCCCCAGGGCCGTGCCGACGGCGATGGGCAGTCCGTGCCCGAGCGACCCGCTGCCGATCTCGGCGCCCGGCACCAGGGTGCGGTCCGGATGGTGGCCGAGCGGGGAGTCGTAGGTACCGAAGTCCGGCAGCCAGTCGACCGGCACGAAGCCCTTCGCGGCGAGCACCGCGTAGTACGCCATCGGGCCGTGTCCCTTCGACAGCAGGAACCGGTCCCGCTCGGGGTCGTCCGGCTGCTCCGGGCGGACCTTGAGCACCCGGTCGTAGAGCACCCAGAGCACGTCCAGCGTGGACGTGGCAGCCGGTCCGTGCTTCTCGTCGCCGGTCATGAGCCCCATCAGCCCGGGCAGATCGTCGTAGCCGTGGGCGCGTTCGCTCTCCTCGATGATCGTCATGCCACGATGGTGTGACCTCAACCAAACTTGAGGTCAAGTACCGCCGCCCCGTCGCCGCCCGGACAAAACCCGTGCGCGACCACCGACCGGAGTGCGGTATTGTTTTCCTGCGCGTTCAGCCAGGGGAAACCCCAGGTCAGACGGGCAACGGGACGTGGCGCAGCTTGGTAGCGCACTTGACTGGGGGTCAAGGGGTCGCAGGTTCAAATCCTGTCGTCCCGACTGGAGACAGTCGCAGATCAGGGCCGGTTTCGGAGACATCCGAAACCGGCCCTTGGTCATTCTTGGAGCGTGGGGCGCGCAGCACGCTGAGGGCGGAACACCCGGTACGCATCGGCCCGTTCGCCGAGCCCACCTTCCGCCAACTCCTCACCCACGTGCGCGACATGACCCTCGCCGACTTCGACAACGCCGACGTCCCTTCGGACGTCTGGTGGAGGAACTGCAGCCGCCGAGTGCTCAGCGGCGTCATAAACGAGTTGCATCATGGCCGGCCTGCGCAATCTCGCCATCGGCGTCCACCGCCAGGACGGCCGCACCAACATCGCCGCCGGCCTACGCCACACCGCCCGCGACTGCCGCAGACCCCTGGCACTCCTCGGCCTCACCGCGGCGATCCGCACATGATCTGGTCTAGCTGATACGGGCGCTGCCCTCGGGAACGTTCATGAAGCTGCAGAACTGCGAGTACTTGAGGCGTGAGCAAGAGCGCGGATCAGTGATCTTCTGCCCCGCGTCGTCGAGATCGCTGACCGGTGCCACTCCTGCTTTGTGCGTCCAGAAACCGTCGCTGTTCATGCGGTACCAGTGGAAGTCGACGCCGGGTTCCAACACGAGGGCGACCAGCACGCCTTCCGAAGGGCAGACGTTGTCGGCAGCCGGGGTGTATACCAGGCCGTCGTAGAACGCGTAACGGCTGAGGTGAGCACAGTCGCAGTCAATGGCGGTGAAGGTCCGGCCACTACCCCGGCCCGGTTGGGCGAACGTGTCGGTACGCACATTGGTGGCGTAGTTGTAGCAGTTGTTGGTGCACTGCCTGCACCAGTCGGGATTCATCCGCTTACAGTCGATGGAACGAGCCTTTGCGTCACTCCACTGCTCCGGGGCCGCAGCCGGTGCTGACGGACAGCCTGCCACCGCGAGTACATCCTGATCCTCCGGCGGCGGCAGCCACCACTCCGCCGTTCGCGCGGCGGCCAGGCCGTCCCGGAGGAAGCCCAGTTCCGCCGGGCTGCTCAGCACCTGCCCGGCTGGTCCCTGTTCGGAGCAGATGTAGTCCTCCACCTCCGGATCGGCCGCCCATCGCCGCAGCCCGGGACCGAGCAGCCGCCCGGCCACCAAGCGGAAGACCTCCGGCAGAAACGGGGCCTGCTCGCCGGCCTGTTCGACGACGAGCCCGCGGTAGCCAAGATGCGGGCGCGGGTCGGCCTGCTCGGCAGCGTCGATCAGGTCGCCCGGCGCGAGCCGGGCGAGCAGTTCCCCGGCCTCAGGGCCTGCTACCTCAACGACCGGGTTGGGCCGACCACTGAACATATCGAACGTGATCCGCAGGCGGGTTATGGCCATGTCGACGTCGCCACCTCGATGATCGTGACCGAACAGCGGTCATTGGAGTCTGTGGCGGTCCCAGCGTCCGCCTCCAACGAGACCGTGTGCTTACCCGCGTTGATGCCGGTGACCACGAGATCGTTCCCGGGCAGGCCCAGATGGAGTCCCTGGGGATTCGCGAATGCCTGCATCGAGCCGACCTCTTGGCTGTCGACCTGGATGGTCATGCCGAGCTTCGCCGCGCCATCGTGGGAGTACGCTGAGGCAGCCGAGGTAATGACGAGGGTCCCGCCGTAACTGCTGAACCCACCACTTGCTACCCGCTTGCCGCCTGTCTGCCCAGCGGCGGGGGCGTTGGCCAGGACCTCGGTCACGTTGAGCACAGTGGGCGGCGCCATGACCTCGAAGATGGTGATGGCATAAGCGTCGTTACTGTCGATGGTGGTGCCGTCGGCGGGCGTGGCGACGAGGGTGTGATCCCCGGGTGGGATGTTTTTGATCAGGAAGTCGGCCGGTACAAACGCCAGGTGCCAGTTCTTCTTGTTCGCGAAGATCTGGATGGTTCCGTGACACGTTTCGTCGATGCACAAGACCATTCCGGTCATCGCCTGCGCGCTCGTGCTGAAGCCGGTGGCGGAGGCGCACACGAGCAGGTACCCGCCGCGCGAGCGGAAGGAGGTGCTCACGTACTGGCTGGAGGAATCGGGAGGGCCGACCTTTCTGCAGACCCTCCGCCAGACGGCCGGTGACCCGAGTTCGAAGACAGTCAGCGAGACATGGTCGTTTGTGTCGGTGACCGTCTCCTTCCCGGCGGTGATCTTCGCTGAGGCGGACGGGTCCGGCCGGAGGTTGTCGAGGAATACCCGCTGTCTGATCATAGCCAGGTGAGTCAGATCCGGATTGGCGAAAACGCGAGCGGTAAAGGGTGAACTTTCGCCGATTCTGAGATTCGCCTGTAGTCCTGTATCGCCTGACCTGCTCCAGCCGGAGGCGGTGAAGAACGCGTAAATCTTCCCGCCCTGCACATTCAATGACCCTGTGGCGATGGGCTGTCCGCCGTTCTGGTATGTGCAGGCCACGTTATTCATCACCTGCGTCACGCGAGTGGCCGGGCCGAGAGTTCCCGTCACCGGAGCAGAGCCGTCAGGCGCTGCTTTCTCCAACGGATCAATACCGGCGTCCGCGGTATGTGCGTCATTATCCACAGCGCTACCCCTCTCGCTGGTTTCGCCGAGTAGCTGTAGCTCTTGGACGAGGCCGACACGGTACGGTCCCGCGTAGGCACCAGCGTGGAGCGTGCACCTCCACCCCCGCAACTCGACGGCCCTGGGAACGCGACCCTCCTGCCGATCTTCGACGTCTGTCAGGCCGAAGCGCAGCGAGTTTGACAATTCTGATTCAACAGAGCGTCATGGCGGTCCGTAGTCGGGCCTGTCAAGTCAATCCAACGCTGTAACTGCGACAAAGGCCCCTGGGTGCTCAGGTGTCCGACTTGGAAGGTATGCGGCTCGGCAAGTTACTTCCCTCTCCTGCGTAACTCGCCAAGAAGTTGAATCCCTCCTCGGATCGCGATCCGGGCTCCGCCATGTAGGTGAAAATCTCCACACCGGGGTCTGCGGTCACCGCGAGTCGCTCGTACCGCAGTGTGAGCTCGCCCACGAGGGGATGATTGAAGCGCTTCTCTGCTTCGCGATGCAGGCGAACGTTATGGGTGGCCCAAAACGCGGCGAACTCGCCGGAGTACAGAGACAGCTCGCCAACGAGGTCGGACAGGTCACGGTCGAACGGATCGCGCCCGACTTGTGTTCTCAAGGCTGCGACGCATTCTTTGGCCGTCCGGCTCCAATCGGCGAAGAATTCCTTGGCGCGCGGATCGAGATAAGTGAACCGGGCCACGTTCGCGGGTGTGCGCGATGCGAACATCGGCGCGTAGAATTCTCGTCCGAGATGGTTGACGGCGAGTATGTCCTGACGGCTGTTGACGACGAACGCGGCAGCGCCGTGCAGCGCATTGATCATCCACTCGATGCTCGGGCGCACAGCCCGCCTGGTCGGTCTGCGGCGCTTGTCAGTGACCTGATCTTTCGAGGCGCGAGCCAAGTTGAAAAGATGCGCCCGCTCGGCCTCGTCCAGGCGAAGCGCGCCCGCGACCGCTTCGAGGATCTCCTCCGAAACGCCCGCCAGGTTGCCGCGTTCCATCCGGTTGTAGTAGTCGACGCTGACCCCTGCCAGGGTCGCGACTTCCTCTCGCCGGAGACCCGGAACCCGTCGCACCCCGTAGGAGGAAAGGCCAACCTCCTCGGGCGTGATCTTTGCGCGCCGTGAGGTGATGAAATCCCGTATCTCGGTCTTTGCGTCCACGGCCACGAGATTACCCCCGAAGCCGGGGCCGTGGAGTGCCCTGTGAGTACATGGATAAGCCCGCCCTCCCACCCCTGTCGGAACGGTGTTTTCCTGACCTCGGACTGAATTCGGCGAGAGGCCGCGTACGACCGGACCAGCTCGACGAAAGTTCGGCGGCTGCCCTCGTTTCGAGAGCGAACACCTACATAGGAGGACAATGATGAAGGTCATAAGGAACGGACTTGAAACGATGGCTGGTCCCGGCGAATGGTTCGCCGGGAACGTCCACATCGACGTCATCAGCACGCCGGCGCCGCCCTCGCGAATTATGGGTGGAGTCGTCCACTTTGCTCCCGGGGCGCGTACGTCATGGCACACCCACCCGCTCGGCCAGACGATCCTTGTCACCGAGGGAATCGGTCTCATCCAGCGCGAGGGAGGACCGGTCGAGGAAGTGCGGCCGGGTGACCGCGTCTACATCGAACCGGGTGAGAATCACTGGCACGGCGCCACGCCTACGTGCTTCCACACGCAGATCGCCTACCAGGCGTCCGACAACGACGGCAATCACACCACTTGGGGTCGCCACGTCACCGAGGAGGAGTACTCCGGCTAGATCCTGCTGAAGCGGGGCCGCCGGGGGAGCCGTCCGGCGGCCCGACTGCGCGCAGCGCTGAGGGCCGTTGCCATTGGGGGTTGGCGCCGGGCAGGGGCAGCATCCGTGTGGTCCGGTGACGACACCGCCGGCTGCTACTCCTGGGCGATGAACTCCTTCAGGACGGCCGCGAGCCGTTCCGGCTGGTCCTCGGCGATCAGGGTCCTCGAGTCCTCGATCTCCACCAGCCTTCCGCGCGGGAGGAGTTCGGCCAGGCGACGGCCGTGGGCGCGTGGCATCATGCGGTCTTCGGTGGCCCAGACGACGAGTGCGGGCCTGTCGAACTTCCGCAGCCCTTCGGCCGCTTCGAGCAGTTCGCTCCTGCGGATGTTCGTGTCGTAGTGGCGGAAGTCGCGCCGGATCGCCGGGTCGGTGCGCAGGGGGCGCAGCCAGCGGTCGACGATCTCGTCCGGTACGGGGCGCTTGGTGAGGGCGTCGATGCCGGCGGGCAGCCGGCGCAGTGGTTTGAAGGCGGATCCTGGTGCCCATCGTGTCTCAGGTCTGCGCGTACGAGGTGTCACGGGTGCGCAGACGCACCGCGTCCTGGCTCGGCGGCGTACCGAACATCCGCCGGTACTCGCGGCTGAACTGCGACGGGCTGTCGTACCCGACGCTCTGGCCGACTCCGGTGATGTCGGACGGCCGGCTGACCAGCAGCAGACGGGCTTCCTGCAGACGGATGTGCTTTTGAAACCGGATCGGGCTCATCGCGGTCACGGTCTGGAAGTTCCGGTGGAACGCGGACACGCTCATGCCCGCGATCCGGGCCAGCTCCTCGACCCTGAAGGGGCTGGCGTAGTTCTCCCGGATCCATCGCACGGCGCGTGTGATGTGGGTGAGGCTGCTGTCGGCCAGGCCGAGCTGGCGTACGGCGGCTCCCTGTTCGCCCCTCAGGAGGTGCCAGAGGATCTCCCTTTTGATCATGGGCGCGAGGATCTTGCGATCGTAGGGCCGGTCCAGCAGCCGCAGCATGCGCACAACGGCGTCCAGCGAATGTGACACCTCAAGGCAACCAATCCGACGCCCTGGCGGGACAGCAGGATCCTCCCGGCCTCTTGCCTGATCCTGCCGGGCCTTCCGCGGCGGCCCAAGGCATGAGGCCGGATGGACCCGTGACCGCCGAGGGCCTCGGATCTCCGGGGGAGCACTGCCGGCCTGTGCGTGGGCCCTCTCGTCCGCCTCGGTAAGGCGGAGGAGAGGGCCCGTACACAACGGCCTCCCTACGTCCGGTCGTCCTCGGTCTGCGGGTGGACGCAGTGCCACCGGTGGGACTCGTCCGGGTCGGACCGGGCCGCGGGGAAGGCGGTCACGCAGGCGTCGTCGGCCTTCCAGCAGCGGGTGCTGAAGGGGCAGCCCGGCGGTGGGTTGACCGCCGACGGCACCGGCCCGTGCAGCACGATGCGTTCGCTGCGCTCCATCAGGCTCGGGGTGGCCGAGAGCAGGGCCTGGGTGTACGGGTGCGCGGGGGAGTCGGCGACGCGTCGCGCCGGGCCCTCCTCCACGATCCGGCCGAGGTAGAGCACCGCGAGCCGGTCGGCGAGGTGCCGCACGGTCTGGATGTCGTGCGAGATGAACACCATGCCGAGGTTCAGCCGGTCCCGCAGGTCCACCAGGAGGTTGAGGACCTGCGCGCGTACCGACACGTCGAGGGCGCTGGTCGGCTCGTCGGCGACGATCAACTCCGGTTCCAGGGCGAGCGCGCGGGCGATGGCGACGCGCTGGCGCTGGCCGCCGGAGAGCTGTCCCGGCAGGGCCCGCAGGGTGTGCGCGGGCAGGCCGACCAGGTCCAGCAACTCCTGGACCCGCGCCTCGCGTTCCCTGTCGCCACCCCGCCGGTGCACGTCCAGCGGGTCGCGCAGGATCCGGCCCACCGGCAGCCGCGGGTTCAGGGCGGTCGACGGGTCCTGGAAGACGACGCCGACGGAGGCCCCGAACTCGCCGCGCCGCCGGGCGCCGGGCATCGTCCACAGGTCCTCGCCGTGGAAGGTGACCGTGCCCTCGGTGGGCCGCTGCAGACCCGTCAGCACCCGGGCCAGGGTCGACTTGCCGCAGCCGGACTCGCCGACCAGGCCGACGATCTCCCCGCGTCCGACCTCCAGAGAGGCGTCGGTCAGGGCGTGCACGTGGCCGCGGTCGAACAAGCCGCCGCCGCGGGCCTTGTGGCGTACGTGAACGTGGTCGAGCCGGATCATCGGTTGCTCCCCTGAAGCATGGCGGCCGACACGGGGTGGTGGCACGCGGTGCTGTGGTCGGGCCCGCCGCCGGGGACGGGCGGGGTGGTGCGGCAGACGTCGGTCGCCGCGGCGCAGCGCGAGGCGAACCGGCAGCCGTCCCCGAAGCGGCGGGGCGCCGGGACGATGCCGGGGATCTGGTGCAGCCGCTCGGCACCCGCCTCCAGGGACACCACCGAGCCGAGCAGACCGCGGGTGTAGGGGTGGGCGGGCGCGGACAGCAGCGACCGGGTCTCGGCGACCTCCGCGACCTGGCCGGCGTACATCACGGCGATCCGGTGCGACAGGTCGCCGACGAGGGCCAGGTCGTGGGAGACGAGGATCATTGCGAAGCCGAGCTCGTCGCGCAGCCGTTCGAGCAGTTCCACCACCTGGGCCTGGACGGTGACGTCGAGCGCGGTGGTCGGCTCGTCCGCGATCAGCAGGCGGGGGCTGCGGGAGAGCGCCATGGCGATCAATACGCGCTGACGCTGGCCGCCGGAGAGTTCGTGCGGGTAGCTGCGCAGGGTCCGCCGCGGGTCGAGGCCGACGAGTTCGAGCAGTTCGGCGGGGGTCTGCGAACCGCCGCGGCTGGTGAGCTGCTTGAGCTGACGGCCGACGAGCACCGAGGGGTTCAGCGAGGAGAGAGCGTCCTGGTAGACCATGGCGATCTCCGGGCCGTTGAGGGCCCGGCGCTGCCGGGGGCCGTGCTCCAGGAGGTTCCGGCCGCGGTACTCGACGCGACCGCCGACCTCGGCGTTGCGGGCCAGCAGCCCCATGACGGCCAGGCTGGTGATGCTCTTGCCGCAGCCCGACTCCCCGACCAGGCCGAGGGTCTCGCCCTCGCGGACCGAGAAGGAGATGCCGTCCACGACCCGGGTGTCGCCGTAGCGGTCAGGGAAGCGGATGGTCAGGTCCTCCACGACCAGGAGTTCGGGCGCGTCGCCGGCGATCGGAGGGACGGCGGACGGACCACTCAGCACACGCGCGGAGAGCCGGGCGAGCGCGGCGTCGACGTCCGCGGCGGCGTCGGTGTTCGCGACGGGACCTGCGGCATCAGCCGCACCGGCGGCACCAGCGGAAGCGGACTCGGCGCTCCCGGCCGCACCGGACACGGCGGATACGGCGGTCCCGGCCACGGAGGGCGCCGACGGCTGTGGATCCCCGTCGTCCGCGCGGGCGTCGGACGGGGCCGCCGCCGCGTCGGTGAGGCCCTCGGACAGGATGTTCAGGGCGAGTACGGTCGCCAGCAGCACAAGGCCGGGCAGCAGGGTGGCCCACCAGCCGCCCGACAGCAGGATCTGCCGGCCGTAGGACAGGACGTTGCCCCAGCTGGGGTCGGGGTCCTGCACGCCGGCCCCGATGAAGGACAGGCTGGCCTCGAAGATGATGGCGTCGGCGACCAGCACGGTGGCGAACACCATGACGGGCGCGGCGCAGTTGACGGCCACGTGGCGGACGACGATGTACGCGCGGCGGGCGCCGATCACCTTCTCGGCGGCCACGTAGTCCTCGCCGTACTGCGCCATGACGTTGGCGCGCACCACACGGGCGAGCGAGGGCATGTAGACGAACGCGATGCACAGGATGAGCACGGGCAGGCTGGTGCCGAAGACGGTGACCAGTACGGCCGCGAGCGCGATCGGCGGGAAGGCCATCACGATGTCGAGCGTGCGCATCACCGACTCGTCGCCGAGTTTGCGCGAGGTGGCGGCGAGCGAGCCGAGGACGGCGCCCAGCACGAGGGCGGCGGCGGTCGAGCCCAGACCGATGACCAGGGAGTAGCGGGCGCCGTAGACGACACGCGCGAAGATGTCCCGGCCGACCCGGTCGGTGCCGAACCAGTGGGCGCCGCTGGGCGCCTGGACGGGGACGCCGGTGGCGAGCGGATCGGCGGCTATCAGCGGCGCGAGGACGGCGGCGAGGATCACGACCGCCAGCACGCCGAGGGCGAGCCGCGAGGACGGCGGAAGCGCCCGGAACCGGATGCCGGGGCGGGACAGTCTCCTGACGAGACCGCTTCTGGGGAACATGTCACACCGTCCTGATACGCGGGTTGACCAGCAGGTACAGCAGGTCGACGACGACGTTGACGACCAGGAAGGCGACGGCGATGGTGAGCACGGTGCCCTGGACGAGTGCGACGTCGCCGCCGGTGACCCCCTCGAGGATCAGCTTGCCCATGCCGGGCAGGTCGAAGATGGTCTCGATCACGACTGCGCCGCTGAGCAGGTAGCCCACCCGTACGCCGAGCACGGTCAGCGGGGTGATGAGCGCGTTGCGCAGCACGCCCCGGACGACGACGTGACGGGGCAGTCCGTTGCCGGTGGCGGTCCGTACGTAGTCGCGGTCCAGCTCGGCCACCATGGAGGTGCGCACCAGACGGGCCAGCGAGGCCGCGACAGGGACGGCGAGGGCGAAGGCCGGCAGGGTCAGGGACCTGAGCCAGCCGCTGAAGGAGTCGGCCGGGTTGACGTAGCCGCCGGTGGGGAACACCGGGCTGTTCAGGGCGAACTGCTGGATGAGCAGCACCCCGAGCCAGAACGACGGGACCGCGACGCCCGCGATCGACAGCACCCGGGTGAGCTGGTCCGGCCAGCGGTCGCGGAAGACCGCGCCGGTCACGCCGAGCACCAGGGCGAGGACGATCGCGATCACCAGGCCGAGCGCGGTGAGCTGGAGGGTGAGGGGGAGCGCGACGGAGATGCGGTCGAGCACCGGCTGGCTGGGCGGCACGGTGGAGCCGAGGTCGCCGCTCAGCAGCCGGCCGAGGAAGCGGACGTAGCGCACCGGCAGCGGGTCGTTGAGGCCGTTGGCCTCGGCGAAGGCGGCGCGGGCCGCGGCCGAGGCGCCGTCGCCCAGCGCGTTGTAGGCGGGGTCGACTGGTGAGAACTGAAGCACCACGAAGACGAGCAGCGTGATGCCGAGGATCATCACCGGCATGATCGCCAGACGGCGCAGCGCGAGCCGGAGGAATGTGACCATCGTGGGTTCCTAGAGAAGGGGAGGGCACCGGGGTTGCGGCAGCCTTCCGGCGGGCGCCGGGGTTGTGTCAGCCGTTCGGCGGACACCGGAGTTGCGGTTGCTGCCCGACGGGGCCGGGTTGCGTCAGCCGTTTGGTACGGCACGGTTGTGTCAGCCACCCGGCGAACGCCGGTGCGGCAGCCGTCCAGCAGGCCTGCGGGCGCGGCAGCCGCACCGGCGAGCGGCGGGCCGGCGTCGGCCGTTCGGCGGACACCGGAGCTGTGGCGGCCGCCCAGCGGGGCCGGGTCGTGGCAGCCGCCTGGTAGGCACCGGAATGCGGTTGCCGTCCGACAGACAGCGAGGCACGACGGCAGCCCAGCAGGCCCCTGACACGGCAGCCGTCCGGCGGGCGCCGGGCCGGCGTCGGCCGTTCGGCAGGCACCGGCGCGCAGCCACCGCCCGGCAGCCACCGCCCGGCAGGCGGCGCCGTAGCCGCGGCGGTCGTCCGGCGGGGGCCCCGCCGGAGTGACCGTGCCCGCCGCCGCGGCGACGGGGTCGGACGGCGGGTCAGGCGCGGCTGACGTCCAGGAGCGACAGACCGGTCGTCGGCAGGGGCTTGAACCCCGGCAGCGCCTTGTCGTTCCAGGCCGTGGGCAGCTTGCGGTGCAGCACGGGATAGAGGGCGGCGGCGTCCGCGACCAGGTCGACGGCCTGGCCCCACAGCTCCTTGCGCGTGGCCTCGTCGGGGGCCTGGGCGGCCTTGTCCAGCAGGGAGTTGACCTTCTTGTACTCGGCGGTCCCGCCCCAGCCGTAGCGGCTCTCGGGCCACAGTCCGGAGTAGTACCAGCGCATCAGCAGGTCGACGTCGTTGCCGAAGACGGACGGGTCGCCGGGGGCGAGCAGGACCGTGTAGGAGCCGGCGTCCACCTTGGCGTACTGGGCCGAGGACTGGCCGATGCTCAGCGTGGTCTTCACGCCGATCGCGTCCCAGCTCTCCTTGACCAGCGGGGCCACGTCCTTGACCCAGCCGGTGTCGGTGGTCAGCAGCGTGACCGAGAGGTTCTTGGCACCGGCCTCGTCGAGCAGCTTCCTGGCCCTGGCCGCGTCGTGCCCGTAGACCGTGGTGGCCTGGTGGAAGTCGGGGTGGGTGGGCTGGAGGTAGCTGCGCGCGGCCGTGCCGTTGCCGGCCATGGCCGTGGTGATGAGCTTGTCGGTGTCCAGCGCGTAGTGCAGCGCCTGGCGCACCCGCTTGTCGTCGAAGGGCTTCTTCTTGCAGTTGAACATCAGGAAGAGCAGGCCGAAGGACTGCACGGACTCGACCTTCACCTTCCGGGCGAGGCGGTCCACGTCCAGGTAGGGCACGTCCTCGATGGCCTGCACCCGGCCCGACTCCATGGCGCTGACCCGGGCGGCGGGGTCGGAGACCAGGCGCCAGACCATCTTCTTGGCCTTGGCCGGGTGGCTGCCGTTGTACTTGTCGTACGCCTCGAAGACGATCTTGTCCTCGCGGGTCGCCGAGACCATCCGGTACGGGCCCGAGCCGACCGGCAGGGCGTCGAAGCCCTTCTGGTCCGCCTCCACCAGCTTCTTCGGAACGATCTTGGCGACCGAGACACGGCCGGGGAACAGCGCGAAGGGGTACTTCAGCTTGAACTCGACCGTCCTGGCGTCGACCGCCTTCACCGAGTCGAGGAACGGCAGGAACTGCGCCATCAGGGAGGCGTTCTTCTCGTCGAGGATCCGCTCGAAGCTGTGGACGACGTCCTCGGAGGTGACGTCGGAGCCGTCGTGGAAGGTGGCGCCCTCGCGCAGGGTGGCGCGGTAGGTGGTGGCGTTCACCTTGACCGGCAGCGCGGTGGCCAGGCCGGGCCGGGCCTCGAGCGTGGCCGGATCCAGGTCCACCAGGCCCTCGAAGACGTGCAGGTTGGCGGCGATCGGAGTGGCGCCCGAGGCGGTCATCGGGTCGAAGCCGGTCGAGAGGGCGTAGGAGATGCCCGTCTCGATGGTGTCCGTCCCTCCCGAGCCGCTCGCGCCGCTGTCCGAGCCGGTCGAGGCCGGGCCGCTGCACGCGGAGATCGAGGCGGTCAGGGCCGAGGCGGCCCCGAGGGCACTCGCATAGCGCAGAAATCTGCGACGATCCATGCCGACGGGCGTCTTGTACGACACGAGAGGTCCCTCCTGGGGGCGGCACAAAGCGAGGAAAAGAAAGAAGAGTTGAGGTCTCGTCATCAGACGTCTGATGTCCGACCTTGATAGGCTGTGAAGGTAGCTTCATTGAGCAGAAGGGGTCAAGAGGTGAATTCGTCGCGTCCGCAAGAGGTCCGGGCGGCGGTCAGGCCGTCACTGCGTCAGGAGGTCTCGGAGGCGATCAAGAGCTACATCCTCGACAATCACCTCAAGCCGGGGGACCCGCTGCCGTCGGAGACGGAACTGTGCGCCGCCCTCGGTGCCAGCCGGTCCAGCATCCGCGAGGCCGTGAAGACCCTGGCGGTGCTGGACATCGTCGAGGTGCGGCGCGGTCATGGCACGTATGTCGGCCGGCTGAGCTTGTCCGCGCTGGTGGAGGGGCTGGCCTTCCGTGGCCTGCTCAGCCCCAAGGACGACTTCCGGATCCTGTCCGAGCTGATCGAGGTGCGAGAGCTGATCGAACGCGGCATGGCCGCGCGCATCATGGCGACGCTCGGGCCCGGGGATCTCGATGCCCTCGACGCCCTCGTCGACGAGATGGATCGGCGCGGCGCCCATGACGACCGCGGCTTCGCGGAATGCGACCGGTCCTTCCACGAGCGGCTGATGAAGCCGCTGGAGAACGAGCTGGTCAGCCAGCTCTCGCTGGCCTTCTGGGACGTCTACGCCATCGTCGCGCCCCAGTTGGAGGGCATCTCCGAGGAGGCCGAGGCGGGAACCATCGCCGACCACCGCGCCATCGTGCTGGCGGCTCGGCAGGGGGACGTCGAGGGCTTCGTGCACGCCCTCTCCGGCCACTACGCGCCGGTGCGCGGGCGGCTGGCGGAGGCGCAGGCGCACGCGGGCCGGGGCGCGGAGGGCGAGGTCGAGCGCACCGCCTGACGGATCACCGGAAGCCGCCCGAGCGCACCGCCTTACGGGTCGGCGGGAGTCGCCCGAGCGCACCGCCTTACGGGTCGGCGGGAGTCGCCCGAGCGCGCCGCCTTGCCGGCCGCCGGAAGCCGCGCGCCCGTACCGGCGGGCTCCGGACGTCGTTCCCCGCGCGGGACCTGCCGCCCGGGTCGGAGTCGAGAGTGTGAGCCATCCCCCTCTTGACCGACCCGGGCGGCCGCGTCTTATGGTTCAGACGTCAGACATCTGACGTCCCTTTCGTGGCCGGCTGCGATCCGCAGATCCCGTAGTTCCGTCACCCAGCCCATGGAGTAGCCCCCATGCCTATGACCGCACCCCTGCGCGGAGTCGTCCCGCCCGTGTGCACCCCGCTCGACGCCCACGGCGAGGTCGACACGGCCTCCCTGGCCCGGCTGGTCGAGCATCTGCTCGGCGGCGGCGTCCACGGGCTCTTCGCCCTCGGCTCGACCAGCGAGGTCGCCTACCTCACCGACGAGCAGCGGGGCACCGCTCTGGAGACGGTGGTCAACGTGGTCGACGGACGGGTACCGGTCCTGGCCGGCGTCATCGACACCACCACGCCCCGCGTCCTCGACCACGCCCGCGAGGCGGCCCGGCTCGGCGCGGACGCCCTGGTCGTCACCGCGCCGTTCTACACCCGCACCCACCCCCGGGAGATCGCTGCCCACTTCCGCAGGATCCGCCAGACGGTGGACCTGCCGCTGTTCGCCTACGACCTGCCGGTCTCCGTGCACAGCAAGCTGTCGCCCGCCCTGATCCTCGAACTGGCCGCCGACGGCACCCTGGCCGGACTCAAGGACAGCAGCGGCGACGAGGGCTCCCTGCGCCGCCTGCTCGTCGCCCTCGGCGGACGCCAGGGCCGCGCCGAGGGACCCGCACCCGCCTTCTCCGTCCTCACCGGCTCCGAACTGACCGTGGACGCGGCCCTGCTGGCCGGCGCCGACGGCGTCGTCCCCGGCCTCGGCAACGTCGACCCCGCCGGCTACGTCCGGCTCTACGAGGCGGCCAGGGCCGGCGACTGGCCGCTGGCCGTCCAGGAGCAGGAGCGGCTCACCGGCCTGTTCGCCATGGTCGACGCGGGCCCCGAGGCCGAGATGGGCCGCAGCTCCTCCGCACTGGGCGCGTTCAAGGCGGCGCTGCGACTGCTGGGCGTCATCGACTGCGGCGACACCGCCTTCCCGCAGATCCAGCTCGGCGCCGCACCCGTCGCCGCGGTCGACGCGCGGCTGCGCGCCGCCGGGCTCACCCCGGTCCGATGACGCGGACCCCGGCCCCGGACACCACTCCCGTCATCGGACTCGACCTGGGCGGCACCAAGATCGCGGCCGCCCTGGTCGGCCCGGACGGCACGGTGCTGCGCCGGCACACCCGCCCGACACCGGCGCGGGCGGGCGCGCCGGCCGTGCTCGACGCGCTCGCCGCCGCGGCCCGCGAGGTGGACGACGGGGCCCGGGCGATCGGAGTCGCCGCCGCCGGAGTCGTGGACCCGCGCACCGGCACCGTCACGAGCGCCACCGACTCCATCACCGGATGGGCCGGCACCGCGCTGGCCGCGGGCCTGTCCGACCGTACGGCGCTGCCGGTCGCCTGCGACAACGACGTACGCGCCACGGCCGCCACCGAACTCGCCGAGGCCGGCGACCCGTACGCCTCCCTCGTCTACGTCGCCGTGGGCACCGGAGTCGGCGGCGCCGTCGCGGTGGACGGCCGGATGCTGCACGGCAGCGCCGGCATCGCGGGCCACCTCGGTCATGTGCCGAGCCCCGAGGCCACCGGCCTGCCCTGCACCTGCGGCGGCAGGGGCCACCTGGAGGCGATCGCCTCCGGGCCCGCGATCACCGCCCTGTACGAGCGCCTGAGCGGCCGCACCGCCGACCGCCTCCAGACCGTGGCGGAACGCGCCGCCGCGGGCGACGCCACCGCACGACAGGCGATCACCACCGGGGCGCGGGCCACGGGAAGCGCCGTCGGCGGACTGGCCAACGCGCTCGGCCCGCACCGCGTCGTGATCGGCGGCGGCGTACCCCGGATCGGCGACCTGTACTGGTCCGCGCTGACCGACGCCTTCCGCGCCGAGCTGATGGCCCCGCTGCGCCCACTGCGCCCGGTCCCTCCGCGCCTCGGCTCCGACGCGGCCGTCCTGGGGGCGGCCCTGCTCACCCGCACCGCGTCCCCGCACTTCACAGGAGGACCCCGATGACCACGACCCCCTCGCCCGTAGCCGCCGTCGCGGGCCGGCTGATCGTCTCCTGCCAGGCCCCCGAGGGCGACCCGATGCGTGACACCGCGACCCTGGTGCGGATGGCGCGCTCGGCCGAGGCCGGCGGCGCCGCGGCCGTCCGCGTCAACGGCCCCGAGGTGGTGGCCGCCGTCGCCGCCGCCGTCACCCTTCCCGTGATCGGGTTGTGGAAGGACGGCGACACCGGCGTCTACATCACCCCGACCGTGCGGCACGCCCTCGCCGTCGCCGAGGCCGGCGCCCACGTGGTCGCCGCGGACGCCACCGCCCGCCCGCGTCCGGACGGCGGCTCCTTCGCCGACCTCGTGACCGCCGTGCACGCGGCGGGCGCCCTGGTCATGGCGGACGTCGCCACGCTGGAGGAAGGCGTGCTCGCCGCCCGGCAGGGCGCCGACTTCGTCTCCACCACCCTGTCGGGATACGCGCCCGGCTCCCCGCGCCAGTCCGGCCCGGACCTGGAGCTGGTCGCCGCCCTCGCCCGCGCGACCGGTACCCCGGTCGTCGCCGAGGGCCGGATCGGCACCCCCGAGGAGGCGGCCGAAGCGCTCGCCCGAGGCGCCCACAGCGTGGTCGTCGGCACCGCGATCACCGCCCCGACCGCCCTCACCCACCGCTTCGCGACGCACCTCACACGTCGATAGAGGCGTCTTTACCTTCCGACGGTGCTCGGCGACGAGTCCGTCCGGCATCCTGGAGCAACCGTGCACCACACCGCGCCATCCAAGCCGCCCTGGTTCCGCCAGGTGGGCCGCAGCCAGTGGAAGTCGTTCTTCGCCGCCTGGATCGGCTACGTCCTCGACGGCTTCGACTTCGTGCTGATCACCCTGGTCCTCACCGAGATCAGCGCCGACTTCCACCTCGAGACCGTCCAGGCGGCGAGCCTGGTCTCCGCCGCGTTCATCACACGCTGGCTCGGCGGCGCGCTGCTCGGAGCCCTCGGTGACCGCTTCGGACGCAAGCTCTCGATGGTGGTCAGCATCCTGTTGTACTCCCTGGGCAGCTTCGCCTGCGGATTCGCCTGGGACTACACCAGCCTGTTCGTCGCCCGGCTCGCCATCGGCATGGGCATGGCGGGCGAGTACTCGTCCAGCGCCACCTACGTCATGGAGAGCTGGCCGGTGCGCATGCGCAACCGGGCCAGCGGCTTCCTGATCTCCGGCTACTCCGTGGGCACGGTGCTGGCCGCCCAGGTCTACAAGTGGGTCGTGCCGTCACTCGGCTGGCGCTGGATGTTCTACCTCGGCCTGATCCCCGTCCTGATCGCGCTGTGGATGCGCCGCGCGCTGCCCGAGGCCGCCGAGTGGAAGGCCTCGGTCGCGGAGCGGCAGCAGCGGCCCAACCCCTTCCGCCCGCTGTTCGCCACCCGGACCAGGGGCACCGTCAACGTGGTGCTCGCGGTGGCGGCCACCGTCTCGCTCTTCGCGGTCTTCACCCCGCTGGGCGACGGTCTCGTACCGGTCCTGTCGGTGCTCGCCGCGGCCTGTCTGATCGCCTTCGCCGTGCAGCTCGGCGGCCGCCGCGGCTGGCTGCTGTACGTGTCGATGATCGTCACGATCTTCTTCGCGTTCCTGTACTCCTGGCCCATCCAGGCGCTGCTGCCCACCTATCTGAAGACCGACCTGGGCTACGACGCCGGCCAGGTCACCGACGCGCTCTACTACGCCGGCTTCGGCACGATGGCAGGCTGCTGGCTGGCCGGGTTCATGGGCGACTGGATCGGCACCAGGAAGGCGTACTCCTTCACGCTGCTGGCCTCACTGGCCTTCGTCTTCCCGGTCTTCGCGGTGCGGGACAGCCTGCCGCTGCTCGGTGTGCTGCTGTTCGTGCTCCAGGCCACCAGCTTCGGCATCTCCGGCCTGCTGCCCCGGTACATCGGCGGTCACTTCCCGACCCACACCCGGGCGGCCGCGCTGGGCTTCACGTACAACGTGGGTGCCCTGGGCGGCGCCGTGGCGCCCGTCCTCGGCGCCCGCCTCGCCTCCGGCATGGACCTGGGCCACGCGCTGGCCGTCCTCACCTTCGCCGGGACGATGATCGTCGTGGTCCTCGTCGGCTTCGACGTGCCGGGCCGGCTGGGCCGGCTCCTCGACCCGGACGGGCCGGCCGACCACCTCGTGGCGGACGAGGACCGCGGCCCCGTCCCGGCCGCCCGCGCGAGCGCCGGCTAGCCGGCCGAGCCGGGGAGGGCGCCGCCGGTGATGCCGGCGGCGCCTTTCGCACAGCGCCTCAGTACGCGTGGCCCACGTTGGCCAGTGCCTGCTTGAGCAGCACCCCGTGCCCGCCCGGCATCTCGCTGTGGAGCGCGGCGGAGGCCGCCTCCTGCGGGCTGAACCAGACCAGGTCCAGCGCGTCCTGCCGGGGACGGCAGTCACCGGCGACCGGCACGACGTAGGCCAGCGACACGGCGTGCTGACGCGGATCGTGGTACGGCGTGACACCGGCCGTCGGGAAGTACTCCGCGACGGTGAACGGCTGGAGGGACGCCGGCACGCGGGGCAGCGCCACCGGGCCGAGGTCCTTCTCCAGATGCCGCAGCAGGGCGTCCCGCACGCGCTCGTGGTGCAGCACCCGGCCGGAGACCAGGGTCCGGCTGACCGTTCCGTCCGGTCCGATGCGCAGCAGCAGTCCGATGCTGGTCACTTCACCGCTGTCGTCGACGCGCACCGGTACCGCCTCGACGTACAGGATCGGCATGCGGGCGCGCGCCGACTCCAGCTCGTCCGTGGTCAGCCAACCGGGCGTGGTTTCGGTCATGTCAGACATCGCTTGATCATACTTTCAGTGGTGCTCGATGGGGAGGTCGGTGGCAGGGAGACCGGCGTGGTCAGCCGGGGTCGTCGGGGGCGGTGAGGCCGGCCGGTCCGTAGACCCGCCGGGCGTTGTCCCGCCCCGTCCAGCGGGCGATCCGCAGCGCGTCCGCCGGGCTCAGCTCGTCGGCGTCCACCCGCTCCTGCAGCAGCCCGGCCAGGCCCTGCCGGAAGGCCACCGCGCCCAGGTGGTGGAACTCGGCCACACCGTAGGCGTCGGAGCTGTACAGCAGCTTGCGGAACGGCGTGATCTCCAGGGCTTCGGCGAGTACCGCCCGAGCCCGGGCGGGTCCCACGTGGTGCAGTGTCAGGCCCACGTCGAGGTACACGTGCTCGAACACGGCGGCCAGACAGGCGGCCTGGCGCTGGTAGGGCCAGCAGTGCAGCAGCAGGACCGGGACCGTGCCGGCGGTCAGACGCAGCCAGTCGGTCAGAAGAGCGGGGTCCGCACGGTGCAGACGGATGTCACTGTCGCCGAACCCGGTGTGCAACTGGAGGGGCAGACCGAGGCCGACGGCCGTCCACAGCAGATGCCGTACGAGCACCGGATCGTCGAGACGGTCGCCGCCGCGGGCGAGCCAGCCCGCCGCCGCCCGCGCGACCTCCTCCCGGCCGGGGCGGGCCGGGTCCAGGCCGAATCCGGTGCGGTAGGCGGCCACCGACTTCACCGCGACCACGCCCGGCCGCCGCACGGCGTCCCGCGCGGCCGCGCGGAAGGCGGCACCGTACTCGCCGGGCTCGACGCCCCCGGCCGCCACGGCCTCCGCGACGCGCTCCAGGCGTACGACCTCGTACGCCACCGCGTCACCGCCCGCCGCGCCGGCCAGCTCCCGCGGGGTCGTGCCGGGCTCGGGAGCGAATCCGGTGTCGACGCAGAAGACGTCCGTGCCGCAGGCGCCGAGGAAGCGCCGGTTGACCTCCGCCGCGCCCAGCTCGGTGCGGCGGGCCAGATATTCCTCCGCGGGCGCGTGTCGCGGCAGGTCGAGGACCGGCGCGCAGTGGCGGCGCACGGCCACGCCGACCGGGCTGTCGAACGGCGAGATCCCGCTGCGGGGCCATGCCTCGCCCTCGGTGAGCAGGGACTCGAAGCCGGAACGGTCCAGGTCGGCGGTGACGACCCCGTGGCAGTGGTGGTCCACGAGCGGCAGCGCCGCGAGCACCTCGTGGACCGCTGCGGCCCCGGCCGGCGCGCCCATCAGTAGACCCAGCGGTACGCCGCCGCGACCTGCTCGTCGTTCAGCCCCTCGACGGCCGCGATCTCGCCCTGGCGCACCGCGGTGATCGCGTCGGCCAGGACCGGTCCGAGGGCGGCGCGCAACACGTCGTCCCCGCGGAACGCGGCGACCGCCTCCGCCAGTGAGACCGGCAGCCGCCGTACGCCGCGGGCCGCCGCTTCCGCCTCGCCGAACCGCACCGGGTCCCCGGTGACCTCCTCGGGCAGCGACGCGGAGGAGGCCGTGCCGTCAAGACCGGCGGCGATCAGGCAGCCCAGCGCCAGGTACGGGTTGGCCGCGAGGTCGACCGGTTTGACCTCCAGGTTGGCCGCCTGCCCGCGCTGCCCGCGGGTCCCGGTGACCACGCGCAGCGCGGCCTCCCGGGTCTCCCGGCCCCAGGCGGTGAACACCCCGGCCCACTGGGAGGGCCTGAGCCGGAGATAGCTGGCCGGGCTCGGCGCGGTCACCGCCGTCAGGGCGGGCAGGTGGGCGAGGAGACCGGCCGTGAAGGACTCGGCCTCCGGCGTCATGCCGTAGCGGCCCTCGCCCCCGGAGTGCAGGTTGGTCCCGTCGCGCCAGGCCGAGAGGTGGACGTGGCCGCCGTTGCCCACGCCCCGCGCGAGGACGGCCGGCGCGAAGGACACCTTCAGCCCGTGCCGCCCGGCCACGGCCCGCACGGTCTGCCGCACCAGCACGCTGCGGTCGGCCGCCGCCACCGGATCCAGCGCGCCGACGGACACCTCGAACTGCCCGGCCGCGTACTCGGGGTGGAACTGGTCCACGTCCACGCCCTGCGCGGCGAGGGCCGCCAGCAGATCGGCGGCGCAGTCGCTGAGCTCCACCTGCCGGACGGCCCCGTACGCCGGACCCGACACCGCGGGCTCGAACGCGCCCCCGGGCTCGTCGCCCCGGCCGAAGGCCCACTCGATCTCGACGGCCGCCTTGAAGGTGAGGCCGTGCCGCCGCTCGGCCTCGGCGGTGATCCTGCGCAGGAACGTACGGCCGCACCCGGGGTGGCGCTCGCCCTCCTGCGTGATCCGGTCGACCGGAGCCCAGGCCCAGCCGGGCTGCCCGGACAGGGCCACCAGCTGGTCGAGGTCGGGGTAGAGCCGCAGATCGCCGTCGGGGGAGCCGAGGACGTCGGTGGTGACGATCGAGTCGTGCGCCAGGAAGGTGTCGAACACCGGGGACATGCCCACTCCCCAGGCGGCGGCCGAGGGCAGCTTCGCCGTCGGGACCGTCTTGACCCGGCCGATCCCCGCGGTGTCCACGTAGGCCAGGACGACGCCGTGCACGCCACGCCCGGCCAGTTCGCCGCTGAGCGCGGTGGCCCGCTCGACGTCGCCGGGACGCCCGCCGGGAACGGGGTCGGCAAGCGTGGTCATAGTCCTCCTCGACGGGCTCGGGCGAACCGGCGGCCGGCGCCGCCCGCGTCAGCGTTTCACGGCGACCGCGCCGAACCGCGGTACCGCGACGGGGGAGTCGCCGCCCGGACGCCACCGCGAGCACGGCACCGGGCCCGGCTCGACCAGGCCCTCGAAAGAGCCGGCCACCTCGGTGCGGGCGCGGGCGCCCGGCGGTGTGCGGCCTGCTCCCACGTCTGCGCTCCTGCCGTCGCTTTCCTGCTCACGCCCCTGTCGGCGGCCTGCCGCGGCCGACGCCGCCATTGTGCCGCCCGGTGATCACCGTGTCCGGGAATCGGCCGAACCCGGCCGGCCGGGCGGGCCCCGGTAGGCTGGCCGGGTCGTGGCGCCACGACCCGACCACCCCGGCCGACGACGGCCCGGAGCCCGTACGGCGTCCGCCACCGCACGCCCCGCGCACGGCAACGGAGCCGGCGCCCCACCACCGGACGCGCCTGCCGCGCCGCCACGGAAAACGGACATGCCCAGCACACCCTCGCCCCTGCTCACCGTCTCCGAACCCGCCCCCGGGAACCTCACCGGCCCCGCCGGCATACGGCTGATCGTCACCGACATGGACGGCACGCTCCTGGACGACGCCAAGCGGCTCCCGGCCGGACTCTGGCCGACCCTGGCCGAACTGCGCCGCCGCGGTGTGCTGTTCAGCCCCGCGAGCGGCCGCCAGTACGCCACGCTGGCCGAGCAGTTCGCCGGCCACGACGAGGGCATGGTGTTCATCGCGGAGAACGGGACCTATGTCGTCCGGGACGGCGTGGAACTGAGTTCCGACCCTCTGGACCCGGCCGCCGCGGCCCGTCTGATCGGGGCCGTACGGCAACTCGCCGCCGGGGGCGTGGACGTGGGCGCCGTGGTCTGCGGCAAGCGGTCGGCCTACGTGGAGCGGACCGACGAGGCGTTCCTGGCCGAGGTCCGCAAGTACTACGTACGGCACCGGATCGTGCCGGACGCGGCGGCCGTGGACGACGACATCATCAAGGTGGCCCTGTTCGACTTCGGGTCGGCCGAGCGGACCACCGCCCCGGCGCTGGCGCCGTTCGCCGGGACCCACCAGGTCGTCGTCTCGGGCGAGCACTGGGTCGACGTCATGAACCGCACCGCCGACAAGGGCGCCGCCCTGCGCCGGCTGCAGCGCGACCTGGGGATCACGCCCGCGCAGACCCTGGTGTTCGGCGACTACCTCAACGACCTGGAGATGCTGGACGCCGCCGAGTGGTCGTTCGCCATGGCCAACGCCCACCCCGAGGTCATCGGCCGGGCCCGCCACCTGGCCCCGTCCAACAACGAGAACGGCGTCCTGCGCACCATCGCGCGCCTGCTGCACCTGCCGCCCGTCGCCGGCGACTGACCGGCCGGTGCCCGGAGCGGGGCGGAGTCCGGGCCGTGGGGCCTGTCAGCCGGAAGTGGTCTCCTCGACCCGGGCGTCCGGGTCGTCCCGGTCCCCGCGCGCACGCTCGTCGTGACCGCTGCCTCGACCAGGCCCGCCGTCCCGGCCAGGCCCGCCGTCCCGGCCAGGCCCGCCGTCCCGGCCAGGCCCGCCGTCCCGGCCAGGCCCGCCGTCCCGGCCAGGCCCGCCGTCCCGGCCAGGCCCGCCGTCCCGGCCAGGCCCGGCGTCCCGGCCGTGCCCGCCGTCCCGGCCCTTCAACCGCCGCCACGCGTCGCCGCAGTGGTCGACGAACTCGACGTAGCGCGCACCCCATCCGGGCGGCGGGAATCCCACGCGAGCCTGGAGCCGGCGGAACACCCGGCCGACGTCCGGCAGCAACTCGGGCCGCGGGTCCGAGCCCGCCGCCGCGTCGTCGGCCAGGGTCAGATGGACACCCCCGGCGTACTGGGAGGACATGTTGTAGAGGAACGCGCCCAGGGTCGCCAGGGCCGTACCCAGAACGACCTCCAGAGTGACGACACCGGCGGCGATGACGAGCGTCCAGCCGAACGAGGGCCAGGCCTCCGGGTCCAGCGCGGTCAGCATGGCCCAGACGAGCACCATGGTGACGAGCACGCAGGCCCCGAGCCCCAGCAGCACCAGACAGCTCGTCGTCATCACCGACCAGGGATCGGCCCGCGAGACGCGCATGCGTATCGCGGACGGCCGCTGCGGGGCGGGCCGCTGCCCGGAGGCGGCCTCGGTGCCGTCCTCCTGGTGCTCGGCTGTGCTCATGCCGTGCTCCTCACGGTGGGCGCGACCGCCCGCGCGGCGTGCATGGCGGCGGCCGGGCCGTGGTGGGGCGGTGCGGAAAACGGGCGGGTGCGGGAATCAGGCGGTGGCGCCGTGGCGCGTGGCCGCGGTGACGATGTGGTGGCGGGTGACACGGCCGATCTCGTGCCAGAACGGCTTCGCCGTCAGGTAGGCGCCCAGCACGGAGAGAACTCCGAGGGACACGTCGACGCTGATCCGGCCCTGCTTGGCCCAGTAGACGTCCTGAAGGTCCAGCAGGAGAGCGAACTCGTCGCAGATGAGCGCGGTGCCGCAGCCGTACGCGGCCGCGACGGCGGGGTGCCCGACCGCGCGTTCGTCACCGCGTACGGCGATCAGGCCCACGCCCGTGAGGGTGGCGATGCCGATGTTGTAGTGGTGCACGTGCTCGCCGCCGGCGGAGATGTTGCCCCAGGGCAGCCAGCCGCCCCGGATGCCGTGCGTGATGACCCGGACGGTGCCGAAGGTGACCCCGAAGGAGATCCACGTGATCAGCAACGACCGTTGCAGCGGGGTCAGATGCCGGTCCGCCGTCTCACGCCATCTGCTGACGAGCAGGGGCCGGTCCCGGTCCCGACGCCGGCCGCGCCGGCGTGCTTCGGTGAGTCTCATGGCTGACCGGCCTCCCACGCCGAACCGGCACCCGCGAACGGCGTAACGAGCCGTCCCGGACACCGCCACTGCTGTGCCATGTCGACGTTAGGCGCGGGGCCCTCGTCCCGCATGCCCGTGGCCGCGGGACGGGGCCGCTCGGGTGACGGCGGCGGTGCGCACGCCGGCCCGAGGGGCCCTCCGCCGTACGGGGTTCAGCCGCGCTCGCTCACGTTCTCGGCGGCGAACATCCAGCGCTGCTTCTCCAGTTCGGCCGTGATCGTGATCAGCAGGTCCTGGGTGACCGGGTCGGGCTTCTCCGTCGCGTCGATGCGCTCGCGCAGCCGCTTGATGGCCGCCTCCAGGGACTCGACCATGATCCCCACGACCTCCGCGTCGCGCACCCAGCCGTCCTTGGGGCCGGGCAGGGTGAAGGCCGAGGCGATCGTCTCCGGGCGTCCGTCCGGCGGCAGACCGAGCGCGGCGGCGCGCTCGGCGACCGTGTCGGCGAACTCGCGGGCCGCCGCCACCACCTCGTCGAGCTGGAGGTGGATGGACCGGAACCGCGGTCCGATGATGTTCCAGTGTGCCTGCTTCCCGATCAGGGAGAGCCCGAGAAGGTCCACGAGAGTGCTCTGCAGCGCGTCCCCGGTGACCTGAAGGGCCGAGTCGGAGATCGTGCTCTTCACGACAGTCATACGGTGGTTCTCCTTGGGGGGTCGTCTCTGGCGGTACGGAGCGGTGCGACGCGTTCGTCCTCGCCGGTCCCGCCCACGCTGCGCGACCGCTCCCTGCAGGCGCGGGTGCCCTCGCCGCGAGGGAGCAAACTACCGCTTGCCCCAGGTGGGACGCCCCTTTCCGTTCGAAAGGCGGCGTTCAGCGCGCGAGCACGCGATCCAGGAAATCCGTCATGTCGGCGTACACCTCGGCCCGGTCGGTCTCCAGGAACATCTCGTGCCGGGCGCCCGGGTGGATCCGCTCGGTCAGTGTGCCGCCCAGCCGCTCGATCCCGACCCGGCTACCCTGGAGCGGGACCAGCCGGTCGTCGCCGCCGTGCAGCCACAGCACGGGCAGCTCCCCGATGTCGCCGCCCTCGGCGACGGCCTCCAGGGTCCGCGCGAACGCCTCGACCGTCGGCCGCTTCATCGGGCCGTGCCAGACGAGCGGGTCCGCCGCGTACGCCGCACCCACCGCCGGGTCCCGGGACAGCGCGGCCGGGCTGACCGGCGTGTCGGGGATCTCGTCCAGGGCCAGCAGCCTGCCGGGCAGCTCCCAGGCGCCGATGACCGGCCCGGACAGCACGAGCGCGGCGAGTTCCCCGCCGTGACGCTGGGCGTAGCGGGCGGAGACCAGCCCGCCCATGGAGTGGCCGATCAGCACGAGCGGCAGCCCGGGGTGCGCGGCGCGGGCGAGATCCGCCACGGCGCGCACGTCGGTGACGACGTCCTCGAAGTCCTCGACCACCACCCGCTCGCCCGCCGACTTGCCGTGGCCCATGTGGTCGGGCCCGTAGACGACCGCGCCGTGCGCCGTCAGCGCGCGGGCGGGCTCCTCGTAGCGGCCGGAGTGCTCGCCGTACCCGTGCACCAGGAGCGCGATGTACCGAGGCCGCGGGTGCGGCCACTCGCGGACGGCGAGGGCGCCCCGGGTGCCGGTCAGGACGTGCTCACGGACGTCGGCCATGGCTCCTCCAGGTGGGACTCCCTTACGTCCCGCACTTGTCAGGACATAACATCGGTCACCGCATGAACACGATGACGCTCTGGAACATATCCGGGTGGGGATTCGCCGCGCTCGCCTTCGCGGCCCTGCTCGTCGGCTTCTCGAAGACCGCAGTCAGCGGGGCCAACACGGTCAGCCTCGCCGTCTTCGCGGCCGTCCTGCCCGCCCGCGCCTCCACCGGTGTATTGCTGCCGGTCCTGATCGCCGGCGACGTCCTCGCCGTCCTCACCTACCGGCGGCACGCCCACTGGCCCACGCTGTGGCGGCTGTTCCCGGCGGTCGCGGCGGGAGTGGTCGTGGGCACCGTGTTCCTGATGTGGGCCGACGACGGGGCGGTACGGACGTCGATCGGGGCGATCCTGCTGTTCATGGCGGGGGTGACGGTGTGGCGGCGGCGCGGCGCCGGCCGGGAGGAGGCGCCGGACCCGGTCACCACCCGTCCGGGCCGCCTCAAGGCCCGCTCCTACGGTGTCCTCGGCGGCTTCACCACCATGGTCGCCAACGCGGGCGGCCCGGTGATGTCGCTGTACCTGCTCTCCGCGGGCTTCCGCAAGCTCGGCTTCCTGGGCACGTCGGCGTTCTTCTTCCTCATCGTCAACGTCTCCAAGGTGCCCTTCAGCGCCGGCCTCGGCCTGATCGACGGCCGCTCGCTGCTCCTGGACGCCGTGCTCGTGGTCTTCGTCGTGCCCGGCGCGCTGCTCGGCAAGTGGGCGGTGCACCACATCAACCAGCGGCTGTTCGAACAGTTGGTGATCGCGGCCACCGTCGTGGGCGGACTGCAGCTTCTGCTGCGTTAGCCGGCCGCCCGGTCAGGTCGTCCGGTCAGGTCGTCTGGTCCGCGCGGGCCAGCGCCGCTCGGAAGCGGTCGTAGCGCTCCACCTCCCCCACGTCGTCGGCGCGCCGCGGCCGTCCCGCGACGACGCCCCAGACGCTCGCCATGAACGCCGTCGCCAGCGGGATGAGCAGCCATGTCAGAGGGGTCACCGTTCGTCCTCTCCTTCCCGAGTGGATCAGCCGGGTAGGGCGACGATGACATACATGATCAGCTCTACATATTTGTATGACGATCGACTCCCCGCTTTTCACCCGGAGGGTCCCGGTCCCGAATTCCGAAGGTTTCTTGTCCGGACAATCCGGCCGGTATGGCCGGGCAGGGGTCGGGAGCGCCCCGCGTGATCGTTAAGATGAGCCGCGGTTGCCGCGACCCGTATGCGCTGCCCGGCCGCTGCCGCGCCCGCTGCGGGGAGCGGTCGTGAGGGCGGGAATTCGGGGATCTTGAGGGCGGGGTTACGGGTGCTGGTGGCGGGGCGGTACCGGCTGCAGACGGTCATCGGGCGCGGCGGAATGGGCGAGGTCTGGCGAGGCCTCGACGAGGTGCTCGGCAGACCGATCGCGGTCAAACTGCTGCTGAACGACGGATCGGACGCCTCGGCCGAGGCCCGGTTCAGACTGGAGGCGCAGACGTCGGCCCGGCTGAACCACCCGCACGTGGTCGGCACGCTCGACTTCGGTGCGTGGGAGGACCGCTGCTTCCTCGTGATGGAACTGATCGAGGGCGACAGCCTGGCCGGTGAGCTGACCGCCGGCGGCCCGCTCACACCGGAACGGCTGGCCCAGGTGGCCCAGCACTCCGCGGAGGGCCTCGCCGCGGCGCACGCCCAGGGCATCGTGCACCGGGACGTCAAGCCCGGCAACCTGCTCAGCGACCAGCAGGGCAGCGTCCGCATCGCCGACTTCGGCATCGCCCGCTTCGTCGACGACCCCTCCGGCGCGCTCACCACCGCCGGACAGATCGTCGGCACCGGCCTCTACCTGGCGCCCGAACGCTGCATCGGCACCCCGGCGAGCGCGGCCTCCGACATGTACTCCCTGGGCTGCGTGCTCTACCACCTGTCCGTCGGCTCCCCGCCCTTCGAGGCGTCGACCGCGACCGCCCTGCTCTACCAGCACGTCGACGCCGCGCCCGTACCGCCGCACCAGCGGGGCGCGGCGCTGCCGCCCGCCTTCGAGGCGTACCTGCTGAGCATGCTGGCCAAACGGCCGGAGGAACGGCCCACGGCCCAGCAGGCCGCGGAGTGGTTCGCGGGCGGCGCGTGGCGCGGCGTGCCCGAGCCGCTTCCCCCGGAGCAGTGGGGTGGCGGCGGGGGCCACGGGCAGCACCGCGGTCCGAGCCAGCGCGGGACCGCCCCCTCGCACCGCCGCGCCGCCGCCGCTCCCGCCCCCGCACGTACCGGGGCCGCGTCAGGGGGCACCGCCATGGACTCCGGCGGCTGGAACACCAGCGTGCACCGGGTGCCCCCGCGCAGACCCGGCGTGCGCTCCTCGCTGCGCCGCCACTTCCGCGTGGCCGCCCTCGTGGGCGGCGCCGTCCTGTTCGTCTCCGCGGTGCTCGCCGGGATGTCGTGGTTCTAGCCCCTCCTACGGGTACGGCGGGACGGGCGCCCCTGGAGTCCGGACGGCGCGCTGAGTAGTCTCCGGCACATGCGGATCTCCGTCTCCTCGGACATGGCCGAACCCGTCGCCCGCTCACTGGTCGCCCTGCTGCGAGAGCGCGGGCACGAGGTGGTGGCCCACGGCGCGCTGCGCCCCGGGGACGACCCCCAGTGGGCGGCGTGTTCGGCCGCCGCGGCCCGTGATGTCGCCGAGGGGCGCTCGGACCAGGCCGTCGTGTGCTGCTGGACCGGCACGGGCGCGTCCATCGCCGCGAACAAGGTGCCGGGCGTACGGGCCGCTCTGTGCACCGACGCCTACACGGCGGACGGCGCCCGCCGCTGGAACGACGCCAATGTGCTGGCGCTCGGCCTGCGGCTGACCTCCGAACCGCTCCTCAAGGAGATCCTCGACGCCTGGTTCACCGCCGCGCCGAGCGAGGACGCCGAGGACCGGGAGAACGTCGCCCGCGTGGGACGCCTGGACCTCCGGCGGGACGAGACGCGGGGCGATCGGCCCTGAAGCCTCCCGGCTAGGGTCTTTCGTTTGGATCAGGCCGGATCAGGGAGCGGGGTCTGGTGCTGGGGGCACCTCCCACGCCGTTCAGGCAGTGGGGGAGCGTCGCAAGGCGGAGGAGGGCGGCAGGGCGGAGCCCTGCCAACCGACGACAACGCCGCTGGGGGTGCCCCCTGCTCGAAGAGCTTGGGGGAGCGGTGCCAGACCCCGCGAGCCCGGCATGATCCAAACGAGAGGCCCTAGGAAGGGCGGCTCGCCCCCGTGGCCCGTACGACCAGGTCGAGCGGGTCCTTCCGGAAGAGGGCGCGCCCGGCCGCGATCCGCTCCTCACGCGGTGCGCCCGGCGCCGTGAGGCGGGTCAGGGAGAGCAGCAGGGCGTCCGGGCCGGGTGCGTGGTCGCAGACGCCGAGGGCAGCCATACGGCGCACCCCCTCCGCCCCGTGTCCGGGCAGCGGGCGGTGACCGACGACGGGCAGGCCCGCGGCGAGCGCCTGCACGGCGGTCTGCCCGGCCGCGTTGTCCACCAGGGCGGCACACGCGTGCAGCAGCTCCGGCATGTCCGTCACCCAACCGGGGGTGAGCACACCCGGCACGCCGGACAGGGCCCGGCGGAGCCGTTCGTTGCGACCGCAGAGCACGACCGGCAGGAAGCCGTGCGCGACGAGCAGCCGGGCCGTGTCGGCCAGGCGGGTGCCGGCTCCCCAGGCCCCCGCGGAGACCAGCACCGCGGGCCGCCCCCCGCCGTACCGCTCCA
The DNA here is from genome assembly GCF_035917575.1 of Streptomyces sp. NBC_01788. Taxonomy (GTDB): domain Bacteria; phylum Actinomycetota; class Actinomycetes; order Streptomycetales; family Streptomycetaceae; genus Streptomyces. Next base: position 7,106,619 of record NZ_CP109090.1, read on the forward strand.
GCCGGCGCCGCCATACGGCGGTGCCCGGCCCCGCCGCGAAGAACTCCGGTGCCACCACCGGACCGGCCGCCTCCGCCGCCCTCCCGGTGCCCCGCCGCACCTCCCCGGCGCTCTCGTCCGTGAGACACACATGCAGGTCGTTGCCCGGGTGCAGCCACTGCCGGTGCGCCGCGAAGTCGACGACGACCACCGCGCTGGGCACCCGCAGCGCGCCTCGCGCCCGGAGGTGACCGGTGAGCTGGGCCGCCAGATGGAAGACCGGCACCACCACATCGGGCTGCCACTCACCCACCAGGCTCAGCAGACGCCCACCGGCCAGCCGGGCCAGCGGAGTACCGCTCGGGCGCGGCCGGGGACCGGGCGCGAGGAACAGGTCGTAGATACCGGCGTACACCCAGGGGGCCTCGCGGACGACGGTCCGGTAGAAGCCGCGCAGACCGCTTCCCAGGCCGCCGGGCAGCAGGGCCAGTACGTCGACGACCTGGGCCTCCTTGCCCGCGGCGCAAGCTCGGCGGGCAAGCTCGGCGGCCACCGTGTCGTGGCCCGACCCCATGCTCGCGCTCAGCACGAGCAGCCGCCGCGTCTCCGGTGGGGACGTCAGGGCCGGCCGGACGGGCGCGCGGCGCGTTCCGGGCTCCTCGGCGGCGGGCAGCGGTGGCGGCACGGACGATTCGGACGACACTGGATGTGAGTAACCCTCACCCACCGCAGTCAAACGAACGGGCACACCCTTCCGCCCGTCCCACGTTTCGGGCACAGCCTCCGGGATACTTCACCACCCCGGAGGCCGTCCCGTACCGCCGGGGCCGCACCGGCGGCCCGCGGTCCGTCCGATCCTCGAGGTGCGTCCCGATGTCCCACGCCCCCTCCCGCGTACGGTCCGGCTCCGGCACGCCGGTCGAGGCACCGGCGGCGCCGAGCGCGGCGCCCGGCCGGACCGGCGGTGCCGCGGCGCCGGGCGGGGGCGCCCTGGTGACCGGCGCCTCGTCCGGGATCGGCGCGGCCGTGGCACGGCGGCTGGCCGCCGAGGGCGGCTGGCGCCTGGTGCTCAACGGGCGCGATCGCACCCGGTTGGAGGAGGTCGCCCGGGGCACCTCGGCCCTGGCCTATCCGGCGGACCTGTCCGGCCAGGGCGCCGAACGACGGCTGGCGGACTTCGCGCTCGACAGTATGGGAAGCGTCGACCTGCTGGTGGCGGGCGCGGGCATCGGGTGGGCCGGACCGTTCAGCACCATGCCGCAGCCCGCCATCGACGAGGTGTTCGACGTCAACGTACTGGCGACACTGCGCCTGGTCCGGCTGCTGCTGCCCCAGATGATCAGGCAGGGCACGGGCCGTGTGGTCATCATCGGCTCCCTGGCCGGCACGGTCGGCGTCCGCGACGAGGCCGTCTACTCCGCCGCCAAGGCCGCGCTGGGCGCCTTCGCCGACGCCGTGCGCTACGAGCTGCGCGGTACGGGGGTCGGCATCAGCCATGTGGTGCCCGGGGTGGTCGACACGCCGTTCTTCGACCGCCGCGGGGTGCCCTACCGGCGCTCCAGGCCCCGGCCCGTCCCGGCGAGCCGGGTCGCCGACGCGGTGTGGGAGGCGGTGTCGCGAGGCCGGGACGAGGTGTACGTCCCCGGCTGGACCCGCCTGCCCGGCCGAGTGCGCGGCGCCGCGCCCGGCCTGTACCGCCGCCTCGCCGCACGATTCGGGTGACGCTCGGGGTGAACGCGCTCACCATCGTCCTCGCACTGTTCGCCGCGTGCGCCAACGCCGCGGCCTCGGTCCTGATGAGGCGCGCTGCGACGGAGGCGCCGGACGGCGGGGGAGACGGCGCCCGTCGCCCGAGCGGGACGGCGGGCGATACGCCGGAGGACAGGCGCGGGGAGGGCGGCCGAGGCGGCCCCGCCACCCGAATGACGGACGGTGGAAACGGTCCGGCCGCTGTCCGCTCGCCGCATGCCGCCAAGGTCAGGCGGCGGCGGATCTGGCTGGGTGGGGCGGCCATGCTGGCGGTGTCCGCGGTTCTGCAGGCCGCCGCGCTGGCCGTCGGGAGCCTGTCACTCGTCCAGCCCCTCCTCGCGACCGAACTGCTGTTCACGCTGGCGATGGGCAGCATCGTCTTCCGCCGGCGGCCGGCCCGGATCACCTGGCTGTCGTTCCTCGCCCTGGCCGCCGGACTGGCCGTCTTCCTCGCCGCCGCCGCGCCGTCCGCCGGACGCGCCACGGCCGAGGGGGCGCGCTGGATCCCGGTCGGCGTCGCCGTGGTGTGCCTGGTCCTGTTGCTGATCGGCGTGGCGCGGCTGGTCAAGGGCCCGCCCCGGGCCGCCGTGCTCGGTCTGGCCTCGGCCGTGCTGTTCGCGGCGACGGCCGCCCTCCTCAAGGAGGTGACGGGCCTCTACCAGCAGGGCCTGGCCACGCTGGCGACGCACTGGACGCCGTACGCCACGGCTATCACCGGGCTGGCCGCCTTCGGACTGCTGCAGTGCGCCCTCCGGGCGGGCACGCTCGTCGCCTCCCAGCCCGCTCTCACCCTCGGCGACGCCCTGACGAGCGTGGCGCTGGGATGGGCGCTGTTCGGGGAGCACATCGCCCTGGGCGTCCGACTGGTGCCCGAGGCGGTCGGTATCGGTCTCCTCGCGGCCGGCACGGTCGGTCTGTCCCGTTCCCCCGCCGTGTCGGGCAAGTGGGACGCGGAACCGGCGGTCGGCGCGGCCTCCGGCCCGGGAAAAGCGCAGGCGGAGCACCCGTGAGGAAGCGAGCAATCAGGAAGTGAGGACGTGAGGAGGAGCCGTCACGTGGCAGACAGAGCGCCCGCGAGGGCGATCCGGCAGATGGCGGGAGGACTCGGCAGCCGTCACGCGCGCACCGCGTCGGCGGTCCTCGCGCCGGTGGCCGCCGTCGCGGCCGCGCACATCGTCCCGGCGGCGACCTGGCTGCCCCGCTTCCGGGCCCTGTGCTTCCCCGGCCTCGCCGGAACCGGCCGCTCCGACCATGTCGCACTGACCTTCGACGACGGCCCGGACCCGGTCTCCACGCCGCTCTTCCTGGACGAGCTGGACCGGCTCGCCGTACGCGCCACGTTCTTCGTCCTGGGCGAGAGCGTGACCCGCCACCCCGGCGTCACCCGGCACATCGCGGACCGGGGACACGAACTCGCCGTGCACGGCTGGACCCACAGCCGCCCCTGGCTGCCGGCCCCGGGCCGGGACGCCCGGGAGACCGCGCGGGCGGCGCTGGCCGTACGCGACATCACGGGCCTGCGGCCGCGGTGGTACCGCCCGCCCTACGGCATCCTCACCGCGGGGCGCTGGGCCGCCGCCCGACGTGCAGGGCTGCGGCCCGTGCTGTGGACTGCCTGGGGCCGCGACTGGACGGCGGACGCGACCCCCGCCTCCGTCCGCGCGACCGTCACCGCGGACCTGCGCGGCGGCGGCACGATCCTCCTGCACGACACCGACCACGCCTCCGCCCCCGACTCCTGGAAGGCCACCCTCGGCGCGCTGCCCGACCTGATCAGCACCTGCAACGAGTCCGGCTGGTCGGTGGGCCCGCTCGCCGAACACGGGCTGCCCTGAATCCGAGCTGTCTGAGCCCTGCGAACCCTGTGCGCCTGGGGCCCCGCGTACCGGGCCCCCGCCCGTCACCCCTTACGCTCAACGCCATGCCCTCGCACATCCTGCTCCTCGGTGGAACCGCCGAGGCCCGTGAGCTGGCCGCGGTGCTCGCGGCGCGGGACGGGGTGCGGGTGACCAGTTCGCTGGCGGGCCGGGTGACGCGACCGGGAGCGCTGGACGGGGACGTGCGGGTCGGCGGTTTCGGCGGGGCGGAGGGACTGGCCTCCTGGCTGCGCGAGCACCGCGTGGACGCCGTCGTCGACGCCACCCACCCCTTCGCCGAGGCGATCACACGGAACGCGGCGCGGGCGGCGGCGGCGACCGGCGTGCCCGTGGTGGTACTGCGCCGGCCCGGATGGCGCCCGGTACCCGGGGACCGCTGGCACCCGGTCGACTCGCTGGACGCCGCGGCTGAGCTGCTGCCGCGACTCGGGCGCCGGGCGTTCCTGACCACCGGACGGCTGGGCCTGGCCGCCTTCGCCCACCTGGCCGAGACCCACTTCGTCGTACGGTCGGTCGAGCCGCCCGAGCCTCCGATGCCACCGGACACGCGGGTGGTGCTCGCCCGCGGGCCGTTCACCGTGGCCGGCGAGAAGGAGATGCTCAGGGCGCATCGCATCGACGTGCTGGTCACCAAGGACAGCGGGGGAGCGGCCACCGCGGCCAAGCTCTCGGCCGCGCGGGAACTCGGGCTGCCGGTCGTCGTCGTACGCCGTCCGCCGCTGCCGCCGGAACTGACCGCCGTACCGGACGCCACGGCCGTCCTGGAACGCCTCGGCCGGGCAGCCCGGCCTACTCCGCCCGGCCCTCGGGATGGCGGCGCAGCAGATACGTGTCCATGATCCATCCCTTGCGCTCGCGGGCCTCGGCCCGCAGTCGCTCGATGCGCGGCGCGGCCTCGGCGATCGGGCCGGAGACGAGGATCTCGTCCGGGGTGCCTATGTAGGCGCCCCAGTAGATGTCGATGTCCTGGTCGGCGCAGTGCCGGAAGGCCTGGTGGGCGTCGAGCATCACCACCACGTCGTCCACGCCCTCCGGGAACCCCTCGGCCAGCCGCCGTCCGGTGGTGATCTGCACGGGCCGGGCGACCCGGTTGAGTCCCGTGCGGTGCCGCGCCACCAGGGCCGAGACGCTGCTGATGCCGGGCACCACGTCGTACGCGAAGTACACGGTGCCTCGCGCCAGCACCTCCTGGAGGATGCCGAGCGTGCTGTCGTACAGCGCCGGATCGCCCCACACCAGGAACGCGCCGGTCTCGTCCTCGCCCAGTTCCCCGGTGATCAGCCGCTCGTAGATGTCCGCGCGTGCGCTGCGCCAGTCGCCGACGGCGGGGGAGTAGGCGGCACCGCCCGCCGTCCGGTCCCGCTCCGGGTCACGCGCCTCCACCACGCGGTACGTCCCCTCCGGTATGTGCGTGCGAAGCATGTCCCGGCGGAGCTCCACGAGGTCCGACTTCTCCTCGCCCTTGTCGAGGACGAAGAACACGTCCGTGTCGCGCAGCGCCCTGACCGCCTGAAGGGTGAGCTGGTCGGGGTCGCCCGCGCCGATGCCGATCACATGAATCTTTCGCACCCCCCGAGTCTGCCGCACGGCACTGACAACGCGTCCACCGGTGCCACACCGACCGCTACAGGCCATCGCGGCGCAACCGAGGCGCCCGCTCCGCCGCGTCGACGACACCCGCCGCCCCGCTCTCGACGCCGTCCGCCAGCTCCCGCGCCCACGCCACCACCCCGGACGCGTCCATGCCGTACGGAGTCCGCTCCCCGGTGTCCGCGACCCACTCCTCGACGGCTCCCGCTCCGCGCCGCAGCAGCCGGGCGCCGCCGGTGACGTTGCCGCGGGCCGCGTGGGTGAGACCCACCGCGAGCTGGGCAAGGCCACGCCACAGGGCGCGCTCCCCCCGCGGCCCCGACTTCCAGGCGTCCTCGAAGACCTCGTGCGCGTGGAACGGCTTGCCCGCCTCCAGGAGCGCCTGCGCCTCGGCGACCGTCTCCGGCGGAGTGCGCACCACGCCCTCGGGCTGCCGCGGCACCCCGTCGGCGTCGTACGGCAGGGGCCGTCCCAGCCCGTCCCGTGGCCGCGCGTTGCGCGCCCGCCCCTCACCGTCCCGGTCCCGCGCGTCCGCCGGCCCGCCGGAAGGAGTGCCGCCGGAGGATGTGCTGCCCGAGGAAGTGGCATTCATACGTCGATTGTCCCCGACCACGCGCCCCTTTTCGGCGTGACCCCCGAGGTGCGGTAAAGTGACGTTCGCGCGATCAAGCGGTTCACCGCACGACCGCGCATCGGGACGTGGCGCAGCTTGGTAGCGCACTTGACTGGGGGTCAAGGGGTCGCAGGTTCAAATCCTGTCGTCCCGACTGGAGACAGTCGCAGATCAGGGCCGGTTTCGGAGACATCCGAAACCGGCCTTTGGTCATTCTTGGGGACCAGTTGGGGACCGGCGTGCTTGACCGGGGTCAGCGGGTCATGACGATCGGGCTCGGCAGGGAGCGCGGCGCGCGCAGTGCGCTGAAGTGTGCGGATAGTGCCGCGTCGGCGGCTGTGATCTTGTGGATGTCCGGGTGCGGGTAGCGCTGGGTGGTGGTCAGCGAGCCGTGGCCGGCGATCCGTCGAGGACGTGGACTTGGACTCCTGCGTCGGCGAACCAGGTCAGTCCGGTGTGCCGGAGGTCGTGGCGGCGCAGGTGTTCGTAGCCGAGCTTGGTGACCACGTCGTCCCAGTGGGTGGCGTCGCGCGGGACGGCGGTGGAGATGCGTCCGTCGCGCGGGCCGGTGAACAGGCGGGCGTCGGGATTAGGGCCGGCGGCCAGGATGCGCTGGGCGACGAGGGGGCGGATTACCTTGATGATGGGGACCTTACGGGTGCGCTTGCCCTTGGTGCCCTTGTCGGTCAGTCCGCCGGGTGCGGGTGTGGTCTGACGCCGCACGGCCATAAGCGACAATACGCCCACGCTAAACGCCCTCTTACGGAGTGATGACGTACGGGCGTGGTCCCGTGGTGCGGGGCCGGCGCGGACCTAGCGTGGCCGTATGCGTGTACTGGTCACCGGCGGTGCCGGGTTCATCGGGTCCCATGTCGTGTCCGCGCTCCGTGAGCGCGGACACGAGCCGCTCGTGTTCGACGTGCGGGGAGATCCCGGCGCCGACGTGCGGGACCCGGCAGCCGTCGCGGGCGCCCTGTCCGGTGTGGACGCCGTGTGTCACCAGGCTGCGATGGTCGGGCTCGGCAACGGGGTCGCCGACGCGGCGGAGTACGTCTCGCGCAACGACCTGGGCACCGCCGTGCTGCTCGCCGCGATGGCGGAGGCCGGCGTCGGGCGCCTGGTGCTGGCCGGGTCGATGGTGGTCTACGGGGAGGGGCGGTACGAGTGCCCGCGGCACGGGGTCGTACGGCCCGGGCCGCGTGCCGTCCCCGATCTCGACGCGGGACGGTTCGAGCCCGTCTGCCCGGTGTGCGGGGACGCTCTCTCGCCCGGCCTGGTGGGCGAGGACGCCCCGGCCGATCCCCGGAACGTGTACGCGGCGACCAAGCTCGCCCAGGAGCATCTGGCCGCCGCCTGGGCCCGCTGCACCGGCGGGTCGGCGGTGTCGCTGCGTTACCACAATGTGTACGGGCCCGGGATGCCACGCGACACCCCGTACGCCGGTGTCGCCTCCTTCTTCCGTTCGGCCCTCGCCCGGGGCGAGGCACCGCGGGTGTTCGAGGACGGGCGGCAGCTGAGGGACTTCGTGCACGTCCGGGACGTGGCGGCGGCCAACGCGGTGGCGCTGGAGGCGGAGGCCGCCGGGGGTGCGCTTACGGCGTACAACACCGGGAGCGGTGAACCGCACACCGTGGGCGCGATGGCACGGGCGCTGGCCGCCGCGTCCGGCGGGCCCGAGCCGGTCGTCACCGGTGAGTACCGGCTCGGGGACGTACGGCACATCACCGCGGACTCGTCGCGGTTGCGGGCCGGGCTGGGCTGGATGCCGGAAGTCGGTTTCGGGGAAGGCATGGCGGAGTTCGCGCGGGCCGGGATGCGCGGGGCATAGGGGCGCGGTCAGGGAGCGGTGGGCAGCACCACCTCGAAGCGGCAACCGCCGGGAATGTTGCGCACGGTGGCCCGGCCCTGGTGAGCCTCCACGATCCCCCGGACGATGGTGAGGCCGAGGCCCGCGCCGGCCGGGGGCGTCCGGGCGTGTGTGCCGCGCCAGCCGGTGTCGAAGACGCGCGGCAGGTCCTCCTCGGGGATGCCGCCGCAGCCGTCCGTCACCGACAGCACCACGCCCTCGGGGGAACGCTCCGCGGCGACCGCGACCGTGCCGTCGGCCGGCGTCCGACGGATGGCGTTGACCAGCAGATTGCCCAGCACCCGGCTCATCTCCTTGCCGTCCACCTCCACCGGCACCGGCTCGATGCGGTCGCCCACCAGCCGCACCCCGTGCTCCCGGGCGAGCGGGTCGGCTCCCGCCAGCGCGTCACCGACCAGGTCGTACAGGGAGATCCGGTTGGGCGCCAGGGGGAGGGTGCCGGCGTGGATGCGGGAGAGCTGGAAGAGGTCGCCGACCATGTCGTTGAGGCGCTCGACCTCGGTGCGCATCTGCCGCAGATAGCGGTCGGGGTCGGCGGCGACGCCGTCCTCCAGCGCCTCCGACATGGCGCGCAGGCCGGCGAGCGGGGTGCGCAGGTCGTGCGAGATCCAGGCGACGAGTTCGCGCCGGGAGGTCTCCAACGCCCGTTCCCGCTCCCGGGATTCGGCGAGTCTGGCGCTGGTGGCCACCAGTTCGCGGCCTAGTTCGTCCAGTTCGGCGGTGGTCGGGCCGCGGGGCGCGGCGAAGTCACCGCCGTCACCGAAGGAGCGTGCGGCCAGGGCGAGTTCGCGGCTTCGGGCGACCACCCAGCGGCCCAGCAGCAGCGCGGTGGCCAGGGAGACGACGGCCGCCATGGCGACGACGGTGGTGACGACGGTCAGGTCGTGCGGCGACAGGAACATCGCCTGGGCGACGGCGAGGGTGCCCGCGAGCATCGCGACCACCCCGACCGCCGCGACCACGGCGAGCGAGGCGGTCAGCGAGCGGCGCCGGATCAGGCGCAGTGCGCCCGCTCCGGCCAGGCCCGTGGCGGCGGCACCGGCGAAGGCGTACAGGGCGATGAGGAGGGTGTCGCGCACGGTCAGTCCTCGTCGTCGGTGGGGCCGAAGCGATAGCCCACGCCCCACACGGTCTGGATCAGGCGGGGCCGGGCCGGGTCGTCCTCCACCTTGCCGCGCAGTCGGCGGACATGGACCGTGACGGTCGACAGGTCGCCGAAGTCCCAGCCCCACACCTCGCGCATCAGGTCCTCGCGTCCGAAGGCCCGCCCCGGGTGGCGCAGGAAGAAGGAGAGCAGGTCGAACTCCCGGAGGGTGAGGGCGAGTTCGGTGCCGTTCTTGGTGGCCCGGCGGGCCGCCGGGTCGACGGTCAGACCGGCCGACCCCAGTCGGTGTCCTGCGGCGGCGGGCCCGCTGCGGCGCAGCACCGACTCCACCCGCAGCACCAGCTCGCGCGGGCTGAAGGGTTTGGTGACGTAGTCGTCGGCGCCGACCTCCAGGCCCAGGATGCGGTCGTCCTCGTCGCCGCGGGCGGTGAGCATGATGACTGGCACCGGGCCGTGGGCCCGCAGGCGCCGGCACACCTCCAGGCCGTCCATGCCGGGCAGCATCAGATCGAGCACGACCAGGTCCGGCCGGTGTGCGCCGGCCCGGTTCAGGGCCGACGGGCCGTCGTCGGCGCGGTGGACGAGGTAACCGGCGCGGTCCAGATACCCGGCGACGACCTCGGCGACGGTCGGATCGTCGTCGACGACCAGGATTCGGGGGGACCCGTCGGCGGCCGGCGCCCCCGGGCGTTCGTACGGTTGCAGCATTCCTCCAGCCTGGCACCGCGCCGTCCCGGGGGGCGCACCCGGACGCCGCCCCGGCCCTGGACGTCCGCGTTTCGTAAGGAGCGTGCGTCCGGTATGCCCTGATTCGCATTCGTAGGGTGAGACCCGTGACGAGGACTCCTTCGGACGTCGACGTGGTGCTGCCCTGCCTGAACGAGGCCGAGGCCCTTCCCTGGGTGCTCGAACAGATCCCGCCGGGCTGGCGCGCGCTCGTCGTCGACAACGGTTCCACCGACGGCTCGGCGGAGGTCGCCCGCGCGTGCGGCGCGACCGTCGTGCATGAGCCGCGCCGGGGTTTCGGCGCCGCCTGCCATGCCGGGCTCACCGCCGCCACCGCCGACGTGGTCTGCTTCTGCGACGCCGACGCCTCCCTCGACCCGTCGCTCCTGGTCCCCTTCGTCCGTGAGGTCCGGGACGGCGAGGCCGACCTGGTGCTCGGCCGACGGCGTCCGCGGGGCCGGGGCGCGTGGCCCGCGCATGCCCGCGTCGGCAATCTGGCGCTCGCGCGGATGCTGCGCCGCCGCACCGGGCTGCGGCTGCACGACCTCGGTCCCCTGCGCGCCGCCCGCCGCGAGCACCTGCTCGCCCTCGGCCTCACCGACCGGCGCAGCGGCTATCCGCTTCAGATGGTCGTGCGCGCGGCCGACGCCGGCTGGCGGATCGCCGAGCACGACGTGCCGTATCTGCCGCGCACGGGAGCCTCGAAGGTGACGGGCACCTGGCGCGGCACCTGGCAGGCGGTACGGGACATGAGCCGGGTGTTGAGCGAAACCCCAGCGCACGGAGGAGGAACCATCCGTTGACCACGCTGCTCGTCATCGCCAAGGAGCCGCGGCCCGGCCGGGTCAAGACCCGGCTCACCCCGCCGTTCACGCCAGGTCAGGCGGCTCGGCTGGCGGAGGCGGCCCTCGCGGACACCTTGCACGCCGTGGCGGTCACGCCCGCCTCGCGGCGCTTCCTCGTCCTCGACGGCGCCCCTGGCCCCTGGCTGCCGCCCGGCTTCGACGTCGTCCCGCAGTGCACGGGCGGTCTCGACGAGCGGCTGGCGGACGCCTTCGCGCGCTGCCACGGCCCGGCCCTGCTCATCGGCATGGACACCCCGCAGGTGACGCCGGAACTGCTCACCGTGGACTTCACCGACTGCGACGCCCACTTCGGCCCGGCCGAGGACGGCGGCTTCTGGGCGCTCGGCCTGGCGCGCCCCGATCCCGGCCTGATGCGCGGCGTGCCCATGTCGACCTCGGTGACGGGAGCGGTCCTACGGGACCGGCTCCTCGCCGCAGGCCTGCGGGTGCGCGGCCTGCCATCCCTGCGTGACGTCGACACCGCCGCCGACGCCCACGCCGTCGCCGCCCTGGCCCCGCACGGCTGCTTCGCGGCACAGCTGGCCCGGTGCACGACGGTGGCGGGACCGGATGGGCGGACAGTCGAGGGGGAAGACTCGCCCCTGGCCACGGAGCCGGACTCCGGACCGACCTCTCCACCCACCGGCCGACCGGACTCCCCACCAGACTCCTGGCCCGTCGCGGAGTCGGCTTTGCCTCTGGCCCTACGCCGGTGACCGCCCCGCCCACCGCTGCCCTCCCCTGGGCGACCGCCGACCCGTATGCCGCGGCCCTGCGTGCCGGCCGGGGACCGCTGTTCCTACGTCGCGCCGACGGCTGGCTGCTGCCGCTGGAGGTGGAACGCTGGTGCGCCGGGGCCGACGCGGTCGACCGGGACGTACTGGACCGCTGCGACGGAACCGTGCTGGACGTGGGATGCGGGCCCGGGCGCCTGGTGGCGGAACTCGCCGCCCGGGGCCGGGCCGTCCTCGGTATCGACGTCAGCGCGGCCGCGGTGGACCACACCGTGCGACTCGGGGGCCGGGCGCTGCGACGCTCGGTCTTCGAGCCGCTGCCCGGCGAGGGGCGCTGGGACACCGTCCTGCTCATGGACGGCAACGTCGGCATCGGCGGTGATCCGTGTGCGCTCCTGGACCGGGTGGCCGGGCTCCTGCGCCCCGGCGGCCTGCTGATCGCCGAGACCGCCCCGGTGGACGTCGACGAACGCGCCCAGGTGGAGATCGTCGGCCTCACAGACGCCGGTGGAACCGACGCACCCTTCCCCTGGGCGCGGCTCGGCACGCGGGCGCTGCTCCGGTACGCACAGGGCTGGGAGCCGGCCGGTCAGTGGACAGTCGGCGGACGCTGCTTCGCCGCCCTGCGCAGCCGCAGCGCCAGCAGCAGCGCCGAGCCGCCGAAGAGGACGGCGCTGATCAGCAGCCAGCGGGCGAGGAACACGTCCGCCGGTAGCCCGGTGGCGAGCCGGTAGCGCCGCTCCATCATGCCGCTGATCAGCGGGAACCACACGAGAAGGAGCAACCCGGAGAGGGTTGCCGGTACGCGCACGTACGGCACCCACTTCCGGCGTCGGACCGCGCCGAGTCCCCGGACGACCGCCCGATCCGCGACCGCGTACAGCGGCAGCAGTACGAGGTCGTGCAGCAGCGCCACCCCCACGAACCACAGCACCACTCCGTACCAGTCGCCCGCGAGTAGCCGCACACCCGCGTAGGCGGCAAGCGCGAATGAGCAGGCAAGCAGCAGGAGTTGCAGGGGGCCGCCGCCGAGCGGAACGCGGGGAAGCCGGGGGAGCGGGGAGAGCCGGGGAAGCATCACAGGTCTCCGAACGTCATCCGGGCCACCCACTTGGTGTTGAGCACACCGGGCGCGGCGGGCACGATGACGCGCGCCGGGTGGCCGTGGTCGGGGGACAGTTCCTCGCCGTTGACATACAGGGCGAGCAGGGAACGCGAGTCTGCCACCTGGTTGGCACGCAGGGCGGCCTTCCGGAAGGCGCCGCTCCGCTGGAGGGACTCGACGAACACGTCCGGCGGGTCGTCGTACCCGACGAGCGCCGCGAGGTCACGCAGCCGCACCCCGCGCCACCACTGGTCCGACGTCGACCAGCCCTCCACGCAGGCGATGGGCAATGCCGCGCTGTACAGGGGAAGCCGGAGCAGCTCGTCCCGGCGGAGGCGAACGGTCCCCGTACGCCCCGTGACGACGAGCCGCCAGGCGTCCTCGCCCGTCTCCGCCGCGTCGATCCCGGCGTACGCGGCGGTCTTGTTGATCTGGAAGCCGTTCGGGCCGCTGCCGGGATCGCCACCGCCGTGCGGTGCGAGGAGGGCGGTGCGCCGCAGCAGCCCGTCGAAGCTCCGCCCCACCGTGGTGGCGAACAGCAGCAGAGAGCCGCCCCCGACGAACCACAGGGCAGCCCTCCGGGAGACGGTCGGCTCGGCGGGGCGCGGGGATACCAGGAAGCTCCTATAGATCGTCAAGCGGCCTGTAGGAGGTTGGGCTGTGGGATATTCATGCTGGTCAGGTGCTTGTAGACCTCTCGCGCGATGAAGCGTTTGAGGCAGCGGAAGATGTCCTTCTTGGACATCCCTTCGGTAGTGCGTCGCGCGACGTAGAGCCGGGTGCGGGGGTCGTAGCGCATCCGCACGAGGGCGATCGTGTGGAGGGCATGGTTGGCCTGGCGGTCGCCGCCGCGGTTGAGGCGGTGGCGGTTGGTCCGGCCGGAACTGGCGGAGATGGGGGCTGCCCCGCAGAGGTGGGCGAAGGCAGCTTCGGACTTCAGCCGGTCAGGATTGTCACCTGCGGTGATCAGGAGTTGAGCGGCAGTCTCGGTGCCCACACCGATCAAATCCACCAGCCCGGGAGCCGCTTGCGCGACCAAGGGGGCGAGTTCGGCGTCGGCCTCGGCTATCTCCTCGGTGAGGTTCTGGTAGCGGCGGGCCAGACGCCGCAGTGCGGTTCGCACTGCGCAGGTCGGGTCGGCGAGGTCCGCGCCGGGGCGAGAACGGGCAAGCTGCGCAATCAACTGGTAGGTGGGCAGGCCGCGCAGGCGCTCCCGTACCTCGGCGGGGGCGGAGACGATGAGCGTGCGGATCTGGTTGATCGTCTGGGTGCGGGACTTGATGGCCGAGCGGCGGACCACCCGCAGGGACCGGATGGCCTCCACGATGCCGTCGCGGGTCTTCGGCCGGCCGTGCGCGCGGCCGGACAGGACGGCGGTCGCGGCGGCGTAGGCATCGACGGGGTCGGACTTGCCATTGAGCCGCCGGGCCTTGCGGTCAGGGCGGTCGACGTCGACCACGGTCACCTCGTTCGCCCGAAGGAACCGAGCGAGCTCGGAACCGTAGGCGCCGGTCCCCTCAACCCCGACGGCGAGTACGTCACCGTGCAAGCGCATCCACTCCAGCAGGCGGCGGTAACCGTCGGGGGTAGTGGGGAACGAAGCGGTGGCCAGCTGCCGGCCAATGGTGTCAATCACCGCCGCCTGGTGGAAGTCGGTGTGGGTGTCCACGCCGCCGACCACCGCGATCTGATCTGCCATCCTGGGTACTGCTGTCCTTCCGTGCGATGCGCGAGGGATCGCACGGGCCGGTCGGGCGTCAGGACAAGACTGTGATGGGACCTTTGGCCGGGCTCCTATGAGGTCACAGGCGCTCGACCGGCCGCGTGCAGAGCGGCACCGCCCAGCCGGCCGACGATTCCTGGAAAGGACAGCCCAAAGCGTCAATCGTTCGGTGAGTCAGGCCGCCGAGCGGTGCCAGATCATCCTCACAGTCGTTCGTGTCCTCCCGCAGGTGCCGCAGATTGCGCAGCGCCGTGGGCGTCTTCAGCAGGGCATGGGCGGCGAACGCGGCGAAGAACACCCACGCTCCGTAGAAGTGCAGCGGGTAGAAGGAGCCGGGGAAGACGTAGTCGAGCTGGACGTTGAGCACACCGGTCACGAACTCGAACAGTGCGCCGCCCACCAGGAGCAGCAGCGAGATCCGTTCCAGGGCGTGCGCGAGCGAGCGGGCCGGCGGCAGCGCGAACAGCCTCGGCACCACGGACCACAGCTTGGCGAGCAGGACAGGGATCAGGGTGATGCCGAAGGTGACGTGGACGCCCTGGTTGAGCCGGTACAGCCAGGGCGGGTTCGTCGGCCAGGCAAAGAGGTAGAAGCCGAGGATTCCCTTGTCCGGTGTCTTGTCGTTCACCGGCGACAGACCGGGGTTGTAGGCGGCGTATGAGACCAGGCCCGTCACGAACAGCACCGTGATGCCGACGAGCAGGACAAGGCCCAGCACCGAGGTGAACCAGGGGCCGCGCAGGGGGCTGCGCCAGAAGCCGGGCGAGGAGGGAAGCCGTGAGGCATCGGGGTCGCGCATGTCCCGACGGTAGGCCGGAAGCACCCCGCGAAAGGGCGCGCAACCCATGACGAAACGCTGACATCGGGCCCGGACAGCGGTCCGTGACCGGCCGCGCGGCCTAGCGTTCCGGTGTGATCCGTACCCTGCCCTCCACCGAGCGCGGCGCCGCGCGCTCCGGCGCACCGCGTGGCCGGAGCCGTGACCTGTACGCAGCCGGGGCCGCCGTGCTGCTCGTGACGACGGCCGTGCTGGTCGGCCGCCACATCCAGGGGACCCGCCGGACGTTGTTCGTCAACTGGCCCCCGTTGCTGGCGTCATGGGAACCCCACCTCGGCCCTGGCACCCCGGTGGCCGTCCTGGTGGCGATCGCCGCAGTGGCGTACGGCCCCTCCCTCGCGGCCCGTCTCCCCTGGCGGGCCCTGCTTCCCCTGACGTGGGGCACGGCCATGGCCTGGACCTACTCCCTGGCCCTGATCGACGGCTGGCAGCGGGGCATCGCCGCCCGGCTCACCACCCGCCACGAGTACCTCCAGGTCATCGACCGCTTCCATGACATCCCGGCGGCGCTGCGGGGCTTCACCCAGCACATCCTGCTCGGCTCCCCCGACAACTGGCCCGCCCATGTCGCCGGCCACCCACCCGCGTCCACGCTCACCTTCGTCCTGCTCGACCGGGTCGGGCTGCGGGGCGGGGGCTGGGCCGGGGTGTGGTGCATCACCGTCGGGGCGACGGCCTGCGTGGCTGTGCTGGTCACGGTCCGCGCCCTGGCCGACGAGTCACTCGCGCGAGGGGCGGCGCCCTTCCTCGCCCTGGCCCCGGCCGCCGTGTGGATGGGCACCTCGGCCGACGCGTACTTCGCGGCGGTGGCCGCGTGGGCAGTGGCGCTGCTGGCACTGGCGGTCACCGGACGGTCTCTGTGGTGGGCGGGGGCGTCCGGGCTGCTGCTCGGCCTGACCTGCTACCTGTCGTACGGTCTCACGCTCGTAGCACTGATGGCGGCGACGGTGCTGGTGCTCGGCCGACCAGGAATCCGGGGGCGCCCCGCTCTGCTGGTGCCTCTGATCGCCGGACTGGCGGTGGTCCCGACGGTGTTCACGCTCGCCGGGTTCAGCTGGTGGGAGGCGTACCAGCTGCTGGTCACGCGCTACTACCAGGGCGCCGGCGGTGTCCGTCCCTACGGCTACTGGGTGTGGGCCAACCTCGCCTGCTCGGTACTCATCACGGGCCTGGCGACGGCGGCGGGCCTGCGGCGGGCCGGTGCGGTGCTCGTCCGGCGCCGCGGCGACGTCCCCGGCCAGGCAGCCGAGGCCCGCCTCGCACTCCTCGTGTCCGCCGCCCTCCTCGCCCTGCTGGTCGCCGACGTGTCCGGCATGAGCAAGGCGGAGACGGAACGCATCTGGCTGCCCTTCGCAATGTGGCTGCTTCCTGCGTGCGCGTTCCTCACCCGCCCCCAAGCTCTCGGTTCCACTCGAACAGGCGGGGCTTCCGCCCACGCCTGGCTCACCGCCCAGGCGCTGCTCGCCCTCCTCCTCAACCATCTGCTGCTCACCGGGTGGTGACCGCTCCCGAGGAGGCGGAAGCCTGAGGCCACGACGATCACCGTGACGACCGGGGCGGCTTCGGAACCGGCACCGAGGTCACCCTTACGCCGTGCTTCCTGAGCTCGGCTGCATCCTGCGGGTCGCCGCGCACGCGATGCGGTCGCCGCCGTGGTCGGTGTCGGCTTCTCGCGATTCCTGTGCCTGATCGAGGACATCTGCGACTGGGCCTGGCGCGGCCCGGAGTGGTTGCGCCCGGGGCCGGTGGGCCGGTGCTCGGCCGGGTGCCGTTTCGTCCTGCCGGAGATGTACGGGGTCTCGTACGCGTTCCAAGGCCTCGCCGTGCGGGTGGTCCCGCGTTCAGGCGGGGAGGCGGTGCGTCATCGGGGTCAACGGCTGTCCGAGACTCGTTCCTTATGTCCCCAGGGTGGCCAGGCGGTTGGGGCGGGGACCAGGAATCGAGTCCGTGGACGGGACTGTCGCGGTCGAGGCGACCCCGTCAGCCGGCGGTAGCGATGGCCAGGGTGGCGGTGGTGGGCCAACCGGCGCCATCGGGATCGAAGTTGTGGATGAGTCGCATCCCCGGCATGGTGCGGGTGCCGGCTTCAAGACGCATCCCGAATCGGTGTACCGCGCTCGGGCCGGCGGGGCGGTCCAAGGTCCCGGCGTCGCGGAGTTCGGGGAGCCGGTGCCGCCACCACGCACTGAAGTTCGGCCCTGCCGGATCCGCGTCGCACACGGCGGTCAAAGCCCGGAACCGCGCGCAGGCCTCGCCGGTCCCCGGCTGACCGTCACTGACGGCTCCCACTCGGCATCGGCTTCCACCGGCCGAGGGCGCTGCAGGTGTCCTCCTCCCCGCCGCCCGCGACGACGCGCGGATCACCGTCCCTGCCCAAAATCGCTTACCTCAGCACCTGAACCCTCAGGAAAAGGAGACCCCGGTCGGCTCCCCTCCCGTCGGAGCGCAGGTGATTGATCGGGGGCTGGGCCCCTCTCCGTGCGCGGCCGCGCATCCCCCCGCGCTTACTTCTTGTTAGTACTGCAACGGTGTTCGTGCTGATGGCTGGCCAGTCAGGGGCTGTGTCCGCGGCGTGTGCAGTGACTGAGGCGGGCTTGGTGTTGTCGTCTTCGGCGCCAGTGTGACCAGTGCAGGATGTGGTCGACGGATGCCGGGCGGCGGTCGGTGAGACGGGTTATCAGACGTCGGATCTCGGCGAGGCTGAGGTGGATGAGCGGGGAGGATCCGTTTCTGCTTTCCCGGCATCGAGGGCGTGGGCGCGAAGGACGGTCAGGCATGCGTGGGCGGCCATGGCCAGGGTCACGTGGCGGTGCCGGCCGGGGTAACGCCGCACCTGGTAGTCATTCAGGCCGCACTCCTGCTTGGCGGTCTGGAAGCATTCCTCGATGGCCCACCGGGTGCCCGCGATGCGGATGAGTTCGTCCAGGGTGGTGTTGGCTGGGCAGTAGGCGATGTAGTAGGAGTTCTCTTGCGGGCGGCTGACGCTGCGGCGGGCGAGGACCCAGTGTCGGCGGTCTTCGCGGTGCCAGGGCCTGACCTCCACACGTGCCCAGTCATAGATCCGCGGGCCGTGCGCTCCCTGGCCGCACGAGCGGCGCTTCCACTTCTGCCGCGGCAGGCCGGGGAACACATCGTGGACGGGATGGTCGATCGCCCAGCAACGCCTTGTCGGCGGCGACCGCGCCTGGCCGTGTGCGCGGGCGGCCGAGAGTGCCGCAGACTTTGATGCCCTCCAGAACCGGGACGAAGCGGGGGCTGTCGGCTGCCTGCCCCGGAGTGACGACGAACGACAGCGGCCGGCACCGGC
The DNA here is from genome assembly GCF_035917575.1 of Streptomyces sp. NBC_01788. Classification (GTDB taxonomy): domain Bacteria; phylum Actinomycetota; class Actinomycetes; order Streptomycetales; family Streptomycetaceae; genus Streptomyces. The sequence goes on from NZ_CP109090.1 coordinate 7,124,677, forward strand.
GGTCGGCCGAGAGGTGGATCTTGGTGGTCAGACCGCCGCGGGAGCGGCCCAGTTCGGCCGCGCGGAGCCGGGCTCTGCGACGTCGGCGTGTGCGGCGGCGTTCCTCGCGCGCCACCTGATCGTCCCCCTCGCCGGGCTGGTCTATCGGGTCGCTTTGCCCCTTTCCAGGAGCCCCTTTTCCTCGACAACGGCCTTCTCCAGGTCCTCCAGGAGTTCGGGGTCGACCACCATCCCGGCCGCGTGGTGGTGGGCGCGCGAGACCGTGGAGTCCACACTGACCAGATCGAGGTCGGCCTGCCCGCGGGCCGCGGCCTCGGCGATCATCCCGTCCATCAGCGTCCGGAAGGTCCCGGCCGCCACCCAGCGCTGGCACGCGCCGTAGACGGTCGACCAGGAGCCATACTCCTCCGGCACGTACGAACTGTAGGTGGGGTACCAGGGGCGGCTGAAGGCACGGGGTGACAGACGTCCGCCGCACGCTGCGCTGCTGGAGTGCGCCGGGGAAGGGTGGGGCATGCCGACCGAACCGGGGACGCTGGAGACGTTGGGGCTCGCGCTGGCGATATCGCTGGTTACGGCCGGCAAGCGGCGGATCGGCGTGCTCCATCAGGCCCGGGACAGGGTTCTGGCGTCGATGCTCAGGATCGTCTCAGCGGCGGCCCGGCTGCGTGCGGTGGAGGAATCCACCGTCGACGATCCGGGGTGGGCAGACGTGATGCGTGACCGTGTGAGGTGGAGCGGGCTCGGTGGATGGCGCAGCTCGACGAGTCGACCATGGTCGACAACCTGGAGAGCTACGCGCCGACCTGGCCGGCGGAGGTTCTGCGCACGATGATCGGTACCTACGTGACGCACGCCCGCGCGGTGGTGGTCTCCGAGCGCCAGGACGACCGGAAGGCCGAGCTGCTGGTCGAGCTCACCGAGCCGGTGTGGGAAGTCTTCGGCTCCAGGGGCTGGCAGCGTGGGCCCCGGCTCCTGGCCCGGTCACTCGAACGCCTCGCGGCCACCCTCGATGCGATCGGGGCCGACGTCGACCGGCAGCTCGACGTCCCAACATCGGATCCCGAATGGCGCGTCCGCGATTCACGGGCAAGGGGCGCTCCGCGTTGAATGAGCTCACCTATCGGGAGCAGACCCGTGCGCCCGGGCGACGGTCTGCTGGCTCCGGTAGCTCAAGGGGATTGAGATGCGCGCAGGGTGGTGGGTAGATCGGCGCCGAGAGGGCCGCGCGGGAGCGGCCCTGGTTTGCAGGCTGCCGTTGCGGCGTGGACACGACGGCGAATCGCGAAGTCGAGGCCGCTGCGCGGGTGAGCGAGCGGCCGGTGGAGCGGTGGCGCCAGCCTGGCGCGAGCGCGGCGAGGGCGGAGTCCTATCGGAGGGTTCTACGGGGCCGGCTTGAGGACCAGTTGGGGACCACACGGTGTGCGCGATGGTGCACGACGGAGCCTCCTACGCACACTATCCGCCCTGATTAAGTCTGCTATATCCAGAAAATACCCTTGACCCCTACTCCTGGGAGTCAAGGGGTCGCAGGTTCAAATCCTGTCGTCCCGACTGGAGACAGTCGCAGATCAGGGCCGGTTTCGGAGGCATCCGAAACCGGCCCTTGATCATTCCTGAGGGCCGGCTGGGGACCGGGGCCGAACGGCGCCTACGCCTTCGGCCCGCTGCCCACTGTCTCCGCACCGGAGTCGTCCTGCGGCTCCACCGGCTCCACCACCGGGACGGTGCCCGCGGCGGTCACGACCGGCGGCGTGAGCACCGAGGCGTAGTCGTGCTCGGCGGAGTAGGTGAGGAAGCTCAGGTGCGCCTCGTAGCGGTCCAGGACGTCGTCGATCACCTGCTGGTGGGACAGGCCCATGAGGTCGTAGCCCTCGGAGCCGGTCTGGGTGAACACCTCGACCCGGTAGTAGACGTCCGTCTGGCTGGACATGCGTCCGCCGAACATCGGCATCGGGGCCTCGACGGCCTGCACCTGGTAGTGGAAGTCGCGGTGCTCGGGCATCGCGACCACCAGCGCGTGGCTGGAGATGCCGGTGTGCTCGTCGGGGACCAGGTCCAGCGTGGCCTGGCAGCCCTGCTTCCCGAATTCGCGGACCACATCGGCCAGCGCCGGTTGCACGGCGCGCTCCATGAACTGGGCCACCTGCTTCTTCGAGGGGTAGGAGCGCATCCGCTCCAGCCGCTGGCGCCAGGTGCGCTCGGGCACGTGGCCACCGTGCGTCGCCGTCGACTGCCGGCGCAGGACCCGGCCCTCGCGCTCGGCCCGCTCCATGCGCAGGACCTTGGAGAACGAGGCCATCACCAGCCAGGCGATGACCGTCACCGGCAGGGCGAAAATGAGCGTCGCGTACTCCATGGTGGTGACCCCGCCGGCCACCAGCATCGCGATGGTCAGCACCGCGGTGAGCACTGCCCAGAAGACGCGCAGCCACTTCGCCCCGTCCTGCGACGGGTTGGGGATCGAGGAGGAGAAGTTGGACATCACCATGGCGCCGGAGTTGGCGCTGGTGAGGTAGAACAGCAATCCGGACAGCGTGCCGAGGCCGATGAGGAAGCCGGCGCCGGGGAACATCCTCAGCAGCGCGTACCAGCCCTCCTCCGGGCTGTGCATGGCCAGCTGGGCGAACTTCGTGTTCCCGTGCATGACCTGGTACATGGCGCTGTTGCCGAAGATGCTCACGATCAGGAAGTCGCAGAGCACCGGGGCGGTGATGGCGGCGATGACGAACTCGCGCAGGGTGCGGCCGCGGGAGATGCGGGCGAGGAACAGGCCCACGAACGGGCCCCAGGCCAGCCAGAAGGCCCAGAAGAACAGGGTCCAGCCGGCCATCCACTTGGAGCCCCCGTCCTGGTAGGCGAGGGTCTGCAGGGTTCGGTCCGGCAGCGAGAAGACGAACCGGCCGATGTTCTCCACCAGCGCGTTGAGCAGGAACGCCGACTTTCCGGTCACCAGGATGTAGAGCAGCATGGCCGCCGCGCTCCAGATGTTCAGCTCGGAGATCAGCCGGATCCCCTTGTTCACCCCCGAGGTGCAGGCGGCGATGGTCATGATCACGGCCACGACGACCAGCGCGATCTGCAGGGACAGGCCCTCATGGAGGCCGAACAGCGAGGCGAAGCCGACGTCCAGCAGCACGACGCCGATGCCCATGGAGGTGGCGACGCCGAAGACGGTGCCGACCAGGGTGACGATGTCGATCGTGTCGCCGATCCCGCCGCGGACGCGCTTGCCGAGCAGGGGGTACAGGGCGGCCCGGATGGACAGCGGCATGCCCCAGCGGTAGGCGAAGTAGCCCATGGCCATGCCGAGCAGCGCGTACATGGACCAGCCGGCCACGCCGTAGTGGAACATGGTCCAGACCACGGCGTCCTGGGCGGCCGCGCCTGTCCGGCCCTCGCCCGTCGGCGGAGCCATGTACTGGGTGATGGGCCCGGTGACGGAGTAGAACAGCATGTCGATGCCCACGCCGGCGGCGAACAGCATGGCCACCCAGGTGAAGAGCTTGTACTGCGGCCGGGAGTGGTCGGGACCGAGCCGGACGGAGCCCTCTTTGGACAGCGCGACCCAGAGGACGAACACGATCACCACGGTGACGGTCAGGACGTAGAACCAGCCGAGGTTCTCCGAGATCCAGGCCACCATGGTCTGCATGGTGCCGGCGGCGTGCGTGGGCACGAGCATCGCCCAGAGGGAGAAGGCGACGATCACAGCCGAGGCGATGACGAAGACGCGCCAGTTGACCCTGGGGCCGGGCTCCTCGATGAGCTCCGCGGGGGCCTTGCTGAGTTCCTGGCGGGAGACGGGAGGGCGGTTCTCGGCCTCCTGGCCGTGGCGCCGCCGTTCGGTGCCGCCGAGGTGGCGGCGTTCGATGGGGGCCTTCGGCGGCTCGCCCCCGGGGCGGGACGTGTCTGCGGCTTCGGGCATACGGTCCTCCTCCTGTCGGAGACGAGTTCGGTCGGGCGTCGGCGTGCGCGGACACCTGCGGCCTCGACCCGAAGGAATGGGGAGGCCGTGCACAGTGGGCGCCCTGTCGTGGGGCCTGTCAGTAATGTTAGAACGCCTAACAAAGTGATCTCCGTGAACCGCTTCGGGTTCGGCGGAGGTCTCAGATGTGCGTTCCACCTGGGCTTTCGTGGTGCCGATCGGCTTCGTGTCCGGCGGTCGGGGTGTGCCTTTTATCACCGTAAAGCCGTCTTCGCGGGCTCCCGCCGCAGGATCCGCCGTTCCCCGGCGCGTCAGCCGGCGGGCAGTGGCTGTTCGGTCCAGATGGTCTTGCCGTGGTGGGTGTAGCGGCTTCCCCAGCGTTGCGACAACTGGGCGATCAGGAACAGTCCGCGGCCGCCTTCGTCGGTCAGCCGGGCCCGGCGCAGCCTGGGCTGGGTCTGGCTCGGGTCGGAGACCTCGCAGATCAGCACCTGGTCCTTGATCAGCCGCAGGCCCACGGGGCCGCCCGCGTACCGGATGGAGTTGGTCACCAGCTCACTGGCGATCAGCTCGGTGGTGAACGCGAGGTCCTGCAGCTGCCAGGTTTCCAGCTGTGCCGTCACCATCTCCCGGGCCCGGCCCACCGCCTCCGGATCGGCCGGGAGCTCCCAGGTCGCGGTGCGGTCCGGGGGCAGGACGTGCAGTCGGGCCATCAGCAGGGCCACGTCATGGTCGGGCGCCTCGGGCAGCAGATGCCGCAGCACGGTGCGCCCGGTCTCCGCCGGTGGCCGGTCCTCCTGCACGGCGGCGTCCACCTGCTCGCGGAGTTGCCACAGCCGCTTTTCGGCGCCGTCCCCGCCGTTCGCCAGCAGCTTGCCGGTGCAGAAGGCGAGCAACGCACCCGGCTCCATCGTCAACTCCGCCGGTTCGAAGAGCAGACCGCCCACCCCGAGCGGCGGCCCCGGCCTGACCGCCGCGAAGTCGGCCCCCGGCCGCCCGGGGAAGGACAGCACCGGCGGCGGGTGGCCGGCACTGGCGATCGTGCACACCCCGGTGGTCGGGTCGTACACCGCGTACACACATGTGGACCCCAGGACGGTGCCCTGCCCGCGATCCGACCCCGGAGAGGCGGCCTCCGCCGCCGACAGCCGGACGACCAGGTCGTCGAGGTGGGCCAGCAGTTCCTCGGGCGGCAGGTCCATGTCGGAGAGGGTCTGCACCGCCGTCCGCAGCCGTCCCATCGCGGCGGCTGCCTCCACGCCGTGCCCCGTCACGTCGCCGACGACGAAGGCGACCCGGCAGGAGGACAGCGGGATCACGTCGAACCAGGTCCCGCCGATCCCCGTCGTGGTGCCGGCCGGTACGTAGGAGCCGGCCGTGTCCGCCGCGCTCACCTCGACGACCGCCTGCGGCAGCAGACTGCGCTGCAGGGCCTCCGCAGTACGGTGCTCGCGAGCGTATCGCCGTGCGTTGTCCAGGCTGATCGCGGCCCGGGAGCCGATCCGCGAGCTCAGCTCCACGTCGTCCTGGTCGAAACGGGTCCGGTCACCGCAGCGCCACAGCACCACTGCTCCCAGCAGCAGCCCGCGAGCCCGCAGCGGCATCAGCAACAGGGACTTCGCGGCGTCGGGCAGTACCTTGCGGCGACCCTCGGTGTCGTCCGCCAGCGCGATCCGCAGCTCGGACAGGTCCGGCACGGCCAGCGCGGAGCCACGGTAGACGTGCTCCTTCTCCGGCTCCCGGGCTCGGAGCGAGGCCCCGACCGGGAGCAGTTCGGCCGGCCAGGCGCCGCTCCCGGCGGCCACCGCGATCCGCCGCAGCGGAGCCCCGAGCGAGTAATCACCGGGCTCCTCGCCCACCAGGGCCGCCTCCGCCAGATCCACCGCCGCCAGATCGGCGTACTCCGGCACCAGCACCCTGGCGAGCCCCTCGGCGGTACGGACGATGTCCAGCGAACCCAGCAGCAGCTTCTCCGCCCCGTGGAGGAGAGCCAGTCCGCGCTCCGCCCGCTCCCGGTTCGCGGCCGTCGTCACCGGTCCCGCCCAGATCAGGAAGAGAGCCTGGGGACCGCCGTTCAGTGGCAGCACATCCAGCCGGACCTCCACCAACCGGCCGCCGCGGTGGCGCAGCGTCGCCGGGCCGTCGGGAGGAAGCAGTCCCTCGCAGGGTTCGGCGAGCAGGTCGGCGAAGGGCTTGCCGATCAGCTCTCCGACCCTCGCGCCGAGCAGTTCCTCGGCTGCGGGCGTGCACGCCCGCATGGTCCCGTGGTCGTCCAGCACCATTGCCGCTCCGTCGCTCGGCAGTCGCCCGGCGACGTCGGACGCAGGGTTCGCACTCGTCTGTCTCACCCCCGGGGGCGTAGTGGTGGCCTGCCTTCCATTCAACTCGCCTGTACGGGTCACCGGCATCCCGGGGAACGGGCGCCTCGCGCCCTTCGGGCAGCCCCTTTGATCATTTCTGTGCGTCAAGCGTGCCGCCCTGGCAGGATGATCCGATGCGGGTCCCCAGACGAGCAGCCAGAGTCGCGGTCCTCGATCCGACCGGGTCGGTCTTCATGTTCCGGTATGACAATGACGAAGTCGGTGTCCACTGGGCTATGCCCGGCGGCGGGATGGAACCGGGCGAGACACCGCTGCAGGCCGTCGAGCGCGAGTTGCGCGAAGAGACCGGGTGGACCGACATCGAGTTGGACGGCACCCTGCTGTGCCTCTGGGAGCACGACTTCACCCGGGCCGGCGTTCCCGTTCGCCAGCACGAGCACGTCTTTCTCGCGCACGGCCCCCGCCGGGACCCGGTCGGTGATCTCGCCGCCGCGCATGCCGCGGACAAGATCCTCCGGTGGCGCTGGTGGTCGCCGGAGGAGCTGTCCGGTGACACCGAGCCGCTGTGGCCGCCCCAACTGCCCGCACTGCTTGCCGACGTCCGCGGGCGCGGGGCGCCGGTCCGACCGGTCGATCTCGGCTACGTCTGATGCCGACGGGACGTGGTCTCCGCCCGCAACCCGTGGCCGCGGCCCCTCACGATCTCACCAGCAGTTCGAAGTCGAAGGTGTAGCGGGACGCGCGGTAGACGTGGTGGGCGTACTCGACCGCTCGGCCCGTGTCGTCGTAGGCCGTGCGGTGCATGGTGAGCAGGGCGGCGCCCGGGTGTTCGTCGAGGAGGAGGGCCTCCTCGGTGGTTGCCGTGCGGGCGCCGATGGTCTGGCGGGCGCTGTGCAGGGTGATGCCCGCCGAGCGCATCACGCGGTACAGGCCCGTCGACTCCAGCCGGGCGGTGGCCGGTTCGAGCAGGGCCGCCGGCAGGTGGTTGCACAGGTACGCCACCGGCCGGCCGTGCGTGAACCGCAGCCGTTCCAGCACCGTCACCTCGGCGCCCTCCGCGAGGCCGAGCGCCGCGGCCACCTCGGCGGTCGCGGGCACCCGCTCGTTGCGCAGTACGCGCGTGGTGGGGGCCTGCCCGGCCGTCTCCAGGTCGTCGTAGAGGCTGCTCAGCTCCAGGGGGCGTTTGACCCGGCTGTGCACCACCTGGGTGCCCACCCCCCGCCGCCGCACCAGCAGGCCCTTGTCGACCAGGGACTGGATGGCCTGACGGACCGTGGGGCGGGACAGGCCCAGGCGCGTGGACAGGTCGATCTCGTTGCCGAGGAGGTTCCCCGGGATGAGGAGCCCGCGTTCGATCGCGGCCTCCAACTGCTGGGCGAACTGGTGGTACAGCGGCACCGGACTGCCCCGGTCCAGGGCGAAGTCCAGTGAATCGAGCGCGCAGACGGTCCCGGGACGGGACCGGTCACCGGTCGTCGCCACGACGTCACCCCCTTCGGGTCGGGTCTGCTGGGACACGGGCGCGTGCGGCCCCGGCCGGGACGGTCACAGATGACGGCGGCGGGCGGCCGCCTCGCGGTCGTAGCGCGCGCGGGCCCGGACGGCGGGCTCGCGCGCGGCCACCTCGGCCACCGGCACGTCCCACCAGGCCTCGGCCGGGGGAGCGGCCGGGGCGGGACGCTCGACGTCGGTCTCGACGTAGACGCACGTCGGGCGGTCGGAGGCGCGGGCCGCGCCGAGCGCCCCGCGCAGCTCGCCGACCGTCTTGGCGCGCAGCACCTCCATGCCGAGGCTGGCGGCGTTGGCGGCGAGGTCCACGGGGAGGGGAGCCCCGGTGAAGGAGCCGTCGGCGGCGCGGTAGCGGTAGGCGGTGCCGTAGCGTTCGGCGCCCACCGACTCCGACAGCCCGCCGATGGAGGCGTACCCGTGGTTCTGCACCAGCACCACGTTCACGGGCAGGCCCTCCTGGACGGCGGTGACGATCTCCGTCGGCATCATCAGATAGGTGCCGTCGCCGACCAGCGCCCACACCGGAGTGTCGGGCGCGGCCTGCTGCACGCCGATCGCGGCCGGGATCTCGTAGCCCATGCAGGAGTAGCCGTACTCCAGGTGGTACTGGCGCGGAGAGCGGGCCCGCCACAGTTTGTGCAGGTCACCCGGGAGGGAGCCGGCCGCGTTGATCACCACGTCGTCGTCGCCCACGACCGCGTCCAGGGCGCCCAGCACCTGGCTCTGGGTAGGCACGGCACTGTCGTCCTCGGCGCCGAACGCCGCATCGACCACCCGCTCCCAGCGCTCCTTGCCGGCGCGGTATCCGGCCTCGTACGCGGCGTCCACCCGGTGTCCGGCCAGTGCCTCCGTGAGCGCCGTGAGACCGGTGCGCGCGTCGCAGACGAGGGTGGTGGCCGCCAGCTTGTGGGCGTCGAACGCGGTCACGTTGAGGTTGACGAAACGGACCTCGGGGTTCTGGAAGAGCGTCCCGGAGGCCGTGGTGAAGTCGGTGTAGCGGGTGCCGACGCCGATGACGAGGTCCGCGGTGCGGGCCAGGTCGTCACTGACGGCCGTGCCGGTGTGGCCGATGCCGCCGAGGTCGGCCGGGTGGTCGTGGCGCAGCGAGCCCTTGCCCGCCTGGGTGGAGGCGACCGGGATGCCGGTGGCGTCGGCGAACGCCTTCAGCGCGTCCTCGGCCCCGCTGTGGTGGACGCCGCCGCCCGCGACGACCAGCGGGCGCCGGGCGGAGCGCACGGCCCGTACGGCGTCGGCGAGTTCGGCCGGGTCCGGGGCGGGACGCCGGACCCGCCACACCCGCTCGGCGAAGAACTCCTCGGGCCAGTCGAAGGCCTCCGCCTGCACGTCCTGCGGCAGGGCGAGGGTGACCGCCCCGGTCTCGGCCGGGTCGGTGAGCACCCGCATGGCGTTCAGGGCGGAGGGGATCAGGGCCTCGGGCCGGGTGATCCGGTCGAACCAGCGGGAGACCGGGCGCAGGGTGTCGTTGACCGACACGTCCGCCTCGACGGGGTGCTCCAGCTGCTGGAGCAGCGGGTCGGCGGCGTGCGAGGCGAAGTAGTCGCCGGGGAGCAGGAGCACCGGGAGGCGGTTGACCGTGGCCAGGGCCGCACCCGTGACGAGGTTGGTGGCGCCGGGGCCGATGGACGTCGTGACCGCCTGGGTGGACAGCCGGCCGCGCTGCCGGGCGTACCCGACCGCCGCGTGCACCATGGCCTGCTCGTTGCGGCCCTGGTGGTACGGCATGACGTCCTCGCCGGCCTCCATCAGCGCCTGCCCGAGGCCGGCCACGTTGCCGTGGCCGAAGATGCCCCAGGTGCCGGCGATCAGCCGGTGCCGTACGCCGTCCCGCTCGGTGTACTGGGCGGCGAGGAACCGCACCAGCGCCTGGGCCGCGGTGAGGCGGATCGTGGAATGGGTCATCGTGACCTCACGGGGAAGGGGCGGTGTACAGGGGCAGGCGGGGGTCGACGGGCTGTCCGGGCCAGGTGCCGCGGATCCACGTGTGGTCGGGGTGGTCGCAGATCAGCCAGGCGCGCTCGTCGTCCGGGCCGGCCATGACGTTGAGGTAGTACATGTGGTGGCCGGGCACGGCCATCGACGGCCCGTGCCAGCCGTCCGGGATCAGGACCACGTCGCCGCCGCGCACCTCGGCGAGCACGTCCGTCTCCCGGCCGGGACCGGACGGGGAGACCCGCTGGTAGCCGAGGCCGGGGGTGCCGTCGTGGGCGGCGAACTCGAAGTAGTAGACCTCCTCCAGGACCGACTCCTCGCCCGGCCGGTGCTCGTCGTGCTTGTGCGGCGGGAAGGAGGACCAGTTGCCGCCGGGGGTGATCACCTCCACGGCGATCAGCTTGTCGCACTCGAAGACGCCGGCCGCGCCGAAGTTGTTGACCTGGCGGGAGCAGTTGCCGGTGCCGCGCAGCTCCACCGGTACGCCGGAGGCCGGACCGTAGCGGGCGGGCAGGCGCCGGGTGCAGCGGGCGCCGGTGAGCGCGAACCGTCCGCCGCCGGTGGACGAGACGGTCGCGCGGGCGTCGCGCGGTACGTACGCGAAGTCGCTCACGCCGCTGAACACACTGTCCCGGCCGGTGAGTTGGAACGTGTCACTGTCGAGGTCGCCGTCGGTCACGACCGCGCAGCCACCGGCGAGCGGCAGCACGATCCACTCGCTGTCGCCGGTGTCGAAGGCCTGCGAGCCGCCCGGCGGCAGTTCCAGGACGCGCAGGCTGGAGTGGCCCCAGCCGGCGGACTCCGGGCTCACGTCCACCACGTAGGGCCCATCGGCGGCCTTTCCGGCGGGGAGGTGGTGCGGGCTGGTCACGAAATGCCTCCTTGTCGCGGCTGGAGCGCGGCGGGTTACGGACGAGAAGGGGCGGGACCGCTTCGGAAGGTACCGGTCACAGCAGGCTCACCGCCGTGTCGACCGCGTCCTCCACACTGCCCGTGGCCGGGTACAGCAGCGACCGGCCGACGACCATGCCCTGCACGGTGGGGAGCCTGAGCGCCTTGCGCCAGCGTTCGTAGGCGCCCTCCTGGTCGTCGCCGATCTCGCCGCCGAGCAGCACGGCCGGGAGCGTGGAGGTCCGCAGGACCTCGGCCATGTCGTCCGGGTCCTCGGTGACGGGCAGTTTCAGCCAGGTGTAGGCGGAGGTGCCGCCCAGGCCGGACGCTATGGCGATGGAGCGGGTGACGGCCTCGGCGGACAGGTCGTTGGCGACCCTGCCGCCGGAGCGGCGCGCGATGAACGGCTCGACGAAGACGGGCAGGCGCAGTTCCGCCATCTCGTCGACGGCCCGCGCGGTGGACTCCATGGTGCTCAGTGAGCCGGGGTCGTCGTAGTCGATGCGCAGCAGCAGCTTGCCCGCGTCGAAGCGGAACCGGGCGATGTCGCGGGGGCGGTGCCCGGTGAAGCGGTCGTCCATCTCGAAGGAGGCGCCGGACAGGCCGCCGCGGTTCATCGAGCCCATGACGACCTTGCCGTCGAGCATCCCGAGCAGCAGCAGGTCCTCCAGGACGTCGGCGGTGGCGAGTACCCCGTCGACGCCGGGCCGCGACAGTGCGACGCACAGGCGTTCGAGCAGTTCGGCCCGGTTGGCCATGGCGAGTTGGCGGCCTCCGACGCCGAGCGCTCCGCGCGCGGGGTGGTCGGCAGCCACGATCATCAGCCGGCCGCTGTCGCCGAGCAGCGGGCGGCGCACCCGGCGCGCGGCGGCCTCCGCGACGGCCTCGGGGTGCCGGGCGCGGACCGCGGTCAGGTCGGGGATGCTGAGGCTCAAGAGGAGGCTCCGTTCAGGCAGTGGCTCGCGCGAGGAGGTCGTCGACCTCCGCACGGGTGGGCATCGCGGAGGAGCAGGCGAGGCGGGAGGCGACGAGGGCGCCGGCCGCGTTGGCGTACCGCATGGTCGTCGTCAGGTCCCAGCCGGACAGCAGTCCGTGGCAGAGCGAGCCGCCGAACGCGTCGCCCGCGCCGAGACCGTTGACGACCTCGACGGGTACCGGCGGGACCTCGGCCCGGCTGCCGTCCCGGTGCACCGCGAGGACACCCTTGGGGCCCTGCTTGACGACGGCCAGTTCCACACCGGCCGCAAGCAGCGCCTCGGCGCACGCCTCCGGCTCGCGTACGCCGGTGGCGATCTCGCACTCGTCGACGTTGCCGACCGCCACGGTGGCGTGCCGCAGTGCCTCGGCGTAATACCGGCGGGCCTGGACGGGATCCGGCCAGAACATGGGGCGCCAGTCGAGGTCGAAGACGGTGGTGCCCGCCTTGTCACGCGCGGCCAGGGCGGCGAGCGTGGCGGAGCGGCTCGGCTCCTCGCTCAGACCGGTGCCGGTGACCCAGAAGATCCGGGCCGCGCGGATGGCCGGGAGGTCCAGTTCGCCGGTGTGGATCTCCAGGTCGGGGGCCTTGGGGCGGCGGTAGAAGTACAGGGGGAAGTCGTCCGGCGGGAAGATCTCGCAGAAGGTCACCGGGGTCGGGTACGCGGCGACCGGCGTGACCCAGCGGTCGTCGACGCCGAAGCCCTTCAGCGCCTCGTGCAGATACGCGCCGAACGGGTCGTCGCCGGTGCGGGTGATCACCGCGGTGGAGCGGCCGAGCCGGGCCGCGGCGACGGCCACGTTGGCCGCGGAACCGCCGAGGTACTTGCCGAAGGTCTCCACGCGCGCCAGAGGTACGCCGGACTGCAGGGGGTAGAGATCGACTCCGATGCGTCCCATGGTGATCAGGTCGAAGGCCTGGGCGGACTCAGCGGACTCAACGGGCTCTGCCATGCGCGACGCTCCTCGAGCTGGGCTGGGGTGCGGATCCGGGGGCCCCTGTGACGGGGGACGCGGAGCCCGGGCCTGCCGCCCTCCCAGATGTAGGACCCGGAGGGCCGCACTGTCAAGACTTTGTTCTTACATTCGGACTAGGTCGTAGAACAGATGTCTTGACAAAGTATTGACAGCGGGCCCGCCACGGGATTGGATCCGGTCCCAACGCCGGACTTCCCCCGGGTTTCCACGAGTTCCCAGAGTTCGACCCGAGCTTTTCCCCAGCCACAGTGAGGTGCAGGAAAGATGGACCGCTCTTCTCGCCGCTTCCGCGGAGTCGCCCCCCTTGTGGCCGTGACCGCGGTGGCGGCCCTGGCCCTCGCCGGCTGCTCCAGCAGCTCGGGCGGAAAGCAGGCCGAGGACGGCGGGGACGGCGGCAGCGGCGCGGGCAAGGCCAACACGCCCCGGATGACGGTCGCCCTGGTCACCCACCAGGCGCCCGGTGACACCTTCTGGGACATCGTCCGCAAGGGCGCGGAGGCGGCCGCCGCCAAGGACAACATCAAGCTCGTCTACTCCGCCGACCCGAGCGCCGGCAGCCAGGCCAACCTCGTCCAGAACGCGATCGACCAGAAGGTCGACGGCATCGCCGTCACCCTCGCCAAGCCGGACGCGATGCGGGGCGTGCTGGCCAAGGCCGAGCAGGCCGGCATACCCGTGGTCGGACTCAACTCCGGCCTGAACGACTGGAAGAAGCTCAACCTGCTGGAGTTCTTCGGCCAGGACGAGTCGGTGGCGGGCGAGGCGTTCGGCAAGAAGCTGAACGAGGTCGGCGCCAAGAAGGCCGTCTGCGTGATCCACGAGCAGGGCAACGTCGGCCTGACCCAGCGCTGCGACGGCGTGAAGAAGACCTTCCAGGGCTCCGTCGAGAACCTCTACGTCAACGGCGCGGACATGCCGTCGGTGAAGTCCACCATCACCGCCAAGCTCAAGCAGAGCGGCGCCGTCGACCACGTCGTCACCCTCGGCGCCCCGATCGCGATGACGGCGGTGCAGTCGGTGGGCGACGCGGGCAGCAAGGCCAAGGTCGCCACCTTCGACCTCAACAAGGAGCTGGCCGGCTCCGTCAAGAAGGGCGACATCGAGTTCGCCGTCGACCAGCAGCCCTACCTCCAGGGCTACCTGGCCGTGGACGGTCTGTGGCTGTACAAGAACAACGGCAACTACAGCGGCGGCGGTGAGCAGCCGGTGCTCACCGGACCGGCCTTCGTCGACAAGTCCAACGTGGAGCAGATCGCGGGGTTCGCCGCGAAGGGCACCCGGTGAGTGACATGACCCCTCAGGCCGCGCCGGCGGTGAGCGCACCGCCGGCTCCCGGCTCCCGGCAGACCGACGGCCGCACCGTACGGCGTCCGCTGGCGCTGCGGCTGCTGGCCCGCCCGGAGGTCGGGGTCTTCCTCGGCGCCGTCGCCGTGCTCGTGTTCTTCCTCGTCGCCGCGCCCTCGGTCCGCCAGGGCGGCTCCATGGCGACGGTCCTGTACCAGTCGTCGACCATCGGCATCATGGCCCTGCCGGTGGCCCTGCTGATGATCGGCGGGGAGTTCGACCTCTCCTCCGGCGTCGCCGTGATCACCTCGGCGCTCACCGCGAGCATGCTCAGCTACCAGCTCACCATGAACGTGTGGGCGGGGGTGATCGTCGCCCTGGCGGTGTCCCTGGGCGTCGGCGCCTTCAACGGCTGGCTGCTGGTCAAGACCGGCCTGCCGAGCTTCCTGGTCACCCTCGGCACCTTCCTGATCCTCCAGGGAGTCAATCTCGCCGTCACCAAACTGGTCACCGGCAACGTGGCCACCGACGACATCAGCAACATGGACGGCTTCGAGCAGGCCAAGGCCGTCTTCGCCTCGTCCTTCGACGTCGGCGGCGTCCAGGTGAAGATCACCGTGGTGTGGTGGCTGGTCTTCGCCGCACTGGCCACCTGGGTCCTGCTGCGCACCAAGTACGGCAACTGGATCTTCGCGGTCGGCGGCAACAAGGACAGTGCCCGCGCGGTCGGCGTGCCCGTCACCTTCACCAAGATCACCCTGTTCATGCTGGTCGGCTTCGGCGCCTGGTTCGCGGGCATGCACCAGCTGTTCTCGTTCAACACCGTGCAGTCCGGCGAGGGCGTGGGCCAGGAGCTCATCTACATCGCCGCCGCCGTGATCGGCGGCTGCCTGCTCACCGGCGGCTACGGCTCCGCCGTCGGCCCCGTCTTCGGCGCCTTCATGTTCGGCATGGTGAACCAGGGCATCGTCTACGCGGGCTGGAACCCCGACTGGTTCAAGGCCTTCCTCGGCGTGATGCTGCTCGGCGCCGTCCTCATCAATCTGTGGGTCCGGCGCACGGCGACCCGGAGGTGACCGACATGACCAGCGACAAGGCGGCGGCCCATGGAGCCGTCCTCCCCGACACCCCGCCCGCGCACGACGGGGCCGTCGTCGAACTGCGCGGCGCCGGCAAGTCCTACGGCAACATCCGCGCCCTGCACGGCGTCGACCTCGCCGTCCACCCCGGGCGCGTCACCTGCGTGCTCGGGGACAACGGCGCCGGCAAGTCCACCCTCATCAAGATCATCTCCGGGCTGCACCAGCACACCGAGGGCGAGTTCCTCGTCGACGGAGCGCCTGTGCGCTTCTCCAGCCCGCGCGACGCCCTCGCCCGGGGCATCGCCACCGTCTACCAGGACCTGGCCACCGTCCCGCTCATGCCCGTGTGGCGGAACTTCTTCCTGGGCTCCGAGCTGACCAAGGGGCCCTGGCCCGTACGCCGCCTCGACATCGCCCGGATGAAGCGGACCGCGGACGAGGAACTGCGCAACATGGGCATCGTCCTGGACGACCTGGAACAGCCCATCGGAACCCTCTCCGGCGGCCAGCGCCAGTGCGTCGCCATCGCCCGCGCCGTCCACTTCGGCGCCCGCGTCCTCATCCTGGACGAGCCCACCGCCGCCCTCGGCGTCAAGCAGTCCGGTGTCGTGCTGAAGTACATCGCCGCCGCCCGCGACCGCGGCCTCGGCGTCATCTTCATCACCCACAACCCCCACCACGCCTACATGGTCGGCGACCACTTCAGCGTGCTGCGCCTGGGCACCCTCGAACTCAGCGCCGGCCGCAGCGAGGTCGGCCTGGACGAGCTGACCCACCACATGGCGGGCGGCACCGAACTCGCCGCCCTCAAGCACGAGCTGTCGCAGGTCCGCGGTGTCGACACCGAGGAGCTCCCGGAGGCGGAGGTCCTCGCCGCGCCCACCGCCTCCGCACCGGAACCCATCGAAGGGAACTGATGACATGGCCCCCGTGCTGGACCGCATCCGGGTCGGCTCCGCCCCCGACTCCTGGGGTGTCTGGTTCCCCGACGACCCCGCGCAGGTGCCCTGGGAACGCTTCCTCGACGAGGTCGCCGAGGCCGGCTACTCCTGGATCGAACTCGGCCCCTACGGCTATCTGCCGACCGACCCGGCCAGGCTCAACGACGAGGTGGCCAGGCGCGACCTGAAGGTCTCGGCGGGCACCGTCTTCACCGGCCTGCACCGCGGCCCGTCGGTGTGGGAGTCCACCTGGGAACACGTCAGCCAGGTCGCCGAACTCACCCGGGCCACCGGCGCACGCCACCTCGTCGTCATCCCCTCCTTCTGGCGCGACGACAAGACCGCCGAGATCCTGGAGCCGCCGGAGCTGACCCGCGAGCAGTGGACGCACCTGACCCGGGGCATGGAACGGCTAGGCCGCCAGGTCAGGGAGACGTACGGCCTCGACATCGTCGTCCACCCGCACGCCGACACCCACATCGACACCGAGGCCCACGTCGAGCGCTTCCTCGACTCCACCGACTCCGGTCTCGTCAACCTCTGCCTGGACACCGGGCACTACGCCTACTGCGGCGGCGACAGCGTCAAGCTGATCGAGACCTACGGCGAGCGCATCGGCTACCTGCACCTCAAGCAGGTCGACCCGGAGATCCTCGCCGAGGTGGTGGCGCACGAGGTGCCGTTCGGACCGGCGGTCCAGCGGGGCGTGATGTGCGAGCCGCCGGCCGGAGTACCGGCGCTGGAACCGGTCCTGACGGCCGCGCAGGGACTCGGCGTGGACCTCTTCGCGATCGTCGAGCAGGACATGTACCCCTGCGAGCCGGACACGCCGCTGCCCATCGCGGTACGCACACGCCGGTTCCTGCGGTCCTGCGGCGCCTGACCCCGCCGGGAAAGGCACCAGGCCCCCCTGTCACCAGGCCCCCCCCGTAAGGACGACCTCCGGACGCCGAGGAGAGGTACGACGATGGCCCGGTCATCGACTCTGAACGTCGCCGTCATCGGCGTGGGCCGCATGGGCGCCGACCATGTGCGCCGGATCCGGGAGGTCGTCAGCGGCGCCCGGGTGAGCGCCGTCGTGGACGCCGACGCGGAACGCGCCGAGGCCGTCGCCGCCCGCGCCGGCGGCTGCGCCGCGTACACCGACCCGGCCGCCGCGCTGGCCGCCGCCGACGTCGACGCGGTGCTCGTGGCCTCGCCGGGCCCGGCCCACGAGGCGGCCCTGCTCGCCGCCCTCGCCCACGACCTGCCCGTCCTGTGCGAGAAGCCCCTCACCCCCGACCCGGCCTCCGCCCTGCGCGTACTCGACGCCGAGCGGCGGCTCGGCCGGCGGCGCGTCCAGGTGGGCTTCATGCGGCGCTACGACGCCGAGTACCTCCGGCTCGAACAGCTCCTGCGGACCGGCCGGCTGGGCCGCCCGCTGCTGCTGCACCAGCGCCACCGCAACGTGACCTCCCCGGCCGGCTGGACCAGCGACCTGCTCATCAGCGACTCGCTCGCGCACGAGGTGGACGCGACCCGCTGGCTGCTCGGCCAGGAGATCACCGCGGTGACCGTCCTGCGTCCCGCCCCGTCCGGCGACGCCCCCGCCGGCCTCCAGGACCCGCAGTTCGTCGTCCTCGAAACGGACGGCGGTGCCATCGCCGACGTGGAGGTCTTCGTCAACTGCGGCTTCGGCTACCAGGTGCGTGCCGAGGCCGTCTGCGAGCGCGGCACGGCGCACGTCGGCGACGGCCACGCCATGGTCACCCAGGCGGACGGCCGCTGGGGCGGCACCATCGCCCAGGACTACCTCGAACGCTTCGAGGACGCCTACGACCGCGAGGTGCAGACCTGGGTCCACTCCGTCCGCGACGGCACGCCCACCGGCCCCAGCGTCTGGGACGGCCTCGCCGCGGCCGCGGTCTGCGCGGCGGGCGTCCGCTCCCTGACCGAGGGCGGCCGGGTCGAGGTGGAGCTGCCCGAACGTCCGTCCCTGTACGGATGACACCCGCCGTACGCCCCGCGCGCCGCGCTAGAGTCGGGGCGTACGGGAAGCACGGAACGTCGCGTTCTGCGTGCCGGTGGCGCAGTGGCGGGCACCCTCCTCGACGGGGAGCGTAATGAGCACAGCGCGTGACCTGATGATCGTCGCCCTGGACGTGGAACCCAGCCGGCCGCCCGAGCGCGGGGACCTCTCCCTGGCGCTGGCCGGCGCCGAGGCGTACGACCTGCTGCGGGCCGAGCTGCTGGAGCTGGACGGCGACCGGATCGTGCCGCGGCTCCTGCCGCAGGTCGGCGACCCGCTGCTGGCCGAGGCCGCCTCGTCGCTGGTGCGCCAGGTGCCGTACGAGACCCTGGAGGACTGGCTCTGGCGGCGCGGGCGCGGCCTGGCCAGGGCCTATCTGAGCGCCCTGGAACAGGAGGGCCAGGTCACCTGGGAACGCAGCCGCTGGCTGCCCTTCCGGGGCGGCCGCACGGTCCTCAGCGAGACCGGGGCACGGCGGCGCGCGGCATACCGCTGGGCGGCCGACGAGCCGGTGCTGCTCACACTCGCGGCGGCCGTCGGCATCCGCGACGAGATGACCGCGGCGGAGCCGGGCATCACCGACGACGCCGTTCTCACCGTCCTCGCCGCCGTCCACGACGCCGTGATGGAACTGGAGGCCGTCCGCCAGCGCCGAGCCATCGAGGACGCGGCCTTCGCCAACGTCTGGCGCGGTGCGTAGCCCACCGCCACCGGTCGGCGCCTCGCCCGTCTCCCGCAGACCGCCACCGCGCCGTGCCGCCGACGTGCGGTGCCGTGTCCGGACGCCCGCAGGGTGGTGTCCCGCGGCGTTCCGCAGTGCGGTGTCTCGCCCGTCACCCGCAGACCGCCACCGCGCCGTGCCGCCGACGTTCGGTGCCGTGTCCGGTCGCCCGCAGGGTGGTGGTGTGTCGTGTCGTCGGCAGGTGCTGTTACGCCCGGTCGTCCGAAGGGCGGTGTCCCGCAGCGTCCGGACGCGCGATGCCGCGTCCGGTCGCTCGCAGGGTGGTGGCGCCTCGCCTCGCCGGCAGGCGCTGTCGCGTCGGTCTTCCGAAGGGCGGTGTCTCGCCCGTCACCCGCAGACCGCCACCGCGCCGCGCCGCCGACGTTCGGTGCCGTGTCCGGTCGCTCGCAGGGTGGTGGCGCGTCGTGTCGTCGGTAGGCGCTGTCGCGCCGGTCCGTCCGAAGTGCGGTGTCCCGCCGCGTCCTGTAGGGCCGCGCTGCGCCCCGGCGTCGACAGGCGGGGGCGCGTCGGCGCTTTTAAGCTGAGGGGCGGCGTGGGTCGCCGTGGAAGTGAGGGCGGTGTCCCTCGTCCCCCGCTCGTCCGGGACGGCCGCGGGCCCGTTCCCAGGCGCTTGGAGCCGGCGCATGACCCACGCGTGTCCACGACTGCGACGGGCTGTCGTCACCGCGACCGCCGTCGGAGTTCTCGTGGTGCCCCTCGCCGGCGGGACGGCCTCCGCCGGACCCGCCGCCCGCCCCGGGGCCGTCACTGCCACCGCGCCCGCGGGCATGTCACCGACCGGAGTGCGCAGACTGAGCCCCGACGTGGTCCGGCAACTCGACCAGGCAGTGCTGCGCGTCATGCGGCAGGCGGGCGTGCCCGGGGTGACCGTGGGACTGTGGACACCGGACGAGGGCGAGTACGTCAAGTCCTTCGGCGTCGCCGACAGGAGCACCGGGCGGAAGATGTCGCCCGACCTGTACATGCGGATCGGCAGCGAGACCAAGACCTTCACCGTGACGGCGCTGCTGCACCTCGTGGACCGGCACAAGGTGCGCCTGGACGACCCCGTCGGCAAGTACGTCGCCGGCGTGCCGAACGGGAACGGGATCACCCTGCGGCAGCTCGCCGGGATGCGCAGCGGGCTGTTCGACTACACGGCGGACGCGGGCTTCCGCAAGGCGCTGACCTCCGACCCGCACCGGGCCGTCACCCCGCACCAACTGCTCGCCTACGCCTTCAAGCACCTCCCGCTCTTCCCGCCGGGCCGGAGGTTCGAGTACAGCAACACCAACGTCATCCTCCTCGGCCTGGTCGTGGAGAAGGCCGGCGGCCGGCCCCTCGCGGACTACATCGCCACCCACGTACTGCGCCCGACCGGACTTGACCAGACCTTCTTCCCGGCCGGGGCGCAGTTCCCGCGCCCGCACGCGCAGGGCTACACGAACCAGACCCCGAACGGCGAGGTGCGGGACGCGGCCCACTGGAACCCCTCCTGGGCCTGGGCGGCCGGGGCGATGATCTCCAACCTCGACGACCTGCGCGTCTGGGCGCGCACCGTCGCCACGGGCGTCCTGCCCGACGGCACCAGGCTCATCAGCACCGCCTCCCAGAAGCAGCGGCTCACCACACACCCGACCTCGGTCCCCGGCGCCGGATACGGCCTCGGCATCTTCGACGTGCGCGGCTGGATCGGCCACAACGGCTCCCTGCCGGGCTACGAGTCCCTCACCGTCCACCTCACCCCGGCGCGCACGACCCTCGTCGTTCTGCTGAACAGCGACATCGACGAGCACGGGACCGAGCCCAGCACCCTGCTCGGCCGGGCGATCACGAAGATCGTCACCCCGGGGCACGTCTTCGACCTGCCGGCCCGGGCGGCCGTCCGGTGACCGGCCGCTCCACGGACTGACGACGTGTCCCGGGACCCGACCACACCGATGGCGCCGCCGCCCATGAGCGGGCAGACCGCCTGCGGCGCCGGCGCGCACGGCCCGCTGCGCACCTTCCTGCACACCGAGACCGGCAGCGCCGCGGTGCTGCTCGCCGCCGCCGTCGCGGCGCTGGTGTGGGCCAACGCCTCGCCCGGCACGTACGAGTCGTTCTGGCGCACCCACGTCTCGCTCATGATCGGCTCGACCGGAGTCTCCCTGGGACTGCGGGAGTGGATCAACAGCGGGCTGATGGCGCTGTTCTTCTTCGTCGTCGGCCTCGAGGCCCGCCGGGAGTTCGACATCGGGGAGCTGAGGGAGCGCAGACGGCTCGCCCTCTCGGCGATCGCCGGGATCAGCGGCATGGCCGTACCCGTGGCGATCTACCTGGCCGTCAACGCGGGCCACGTCACCGCGCGGGGCTGGGGCGCGGCCATGTCCACGGACACGGCGTTCGCACTCGGCATCCTCGCCGTCTTCGGCTCCCGGCTGCCCGGTGGCCT
Source organism: Streptomyces sp. NBC_01788 (assembly GCF_035917575.1). Lineage (GTDB taxonomy): Bacteria > Actinomycetota > Actinomycetes > Streptomycetales > Streptomycetaceae > Streptomyces. The sequence continues at coordinate 7,145,699 of NZ_CP109090.1, forward strand.
GCGCGTCTTCCTGCTCGGCGTCACGGTCGCCGACGACTTCCTCGCGCTCGCCGTCATCGCCTTCGCCTACAGCGGCACCCTCTACGTGCCCGCCCTGCTCACCGCCTTCGGCGTCCTCGCCGTGCTGATCGCGCTGCGCCTGGCCGGCGTACGGATCTCCGCCGTGTACGCGCTGGTCGCCCTGGTCCTGTGGGGCGCGCTGCTGCGCTCCGGCGTCGATCCGGTGGTCAGCGGACTGGTCATGGGCCTGCTCACCTACGCCCACCCCGCCCAGCGGCACGCCCTGGAACGCGCCAGCCGGCTCTTCCGCCGCTTCCGCGAGCAGCCCACACCCGAACTGGAACGCACCCTGCGCCGGGGCCTGGCCACCGCGCTGTCGCCCAACGAGCGGCTCCAGCGCATGCTCCACCCCTGGACCAGCTATCTGATCGTGCCGTTGTTCGCGCTGGCCAACGCCGGTCTCCCGCTCGGTGCGGCCCGGCTCGCGGACGCCTTCACCTCGCCCGTCACCCTCGGCATCCTGCTCGGCTACGTCCTCGGCAAGCCGATCGGCGTCGCCGGCTCCACCTGGCTCGCCGTACGGCTCAGCCGCGGCCGGCTGCGCCCGCCGATCGGCTGGGGCGCGATCGCCGCGGGCGGCGGTCTGGCCGGGGTGGGCTTCACCGTGTCCCTGCTGATCGCCACCCTCGCCTTCCGCGGGCCCCGCCTTGAGGAGGCGAAGATCGGCATTCTGGCGACCGTCGTGTGCTCCTTCGCCGTCACCTGGCTGGTCACCGGGGCCCTGTCCCTGCTGCCCCCGCGCAGCCGGGCCCGCGCGCTGCTGGGCCGCGGCCGGGTCATCGTCGACCTCGGCGAGCCCGTCGACCCGGAGCGCGACCACGTCCGCGGACCGCTCGACGCCCCGGTGACGCTGGTCGAGTACGGCGACTACGAGTGCCCGTACTGCGGACTCGCCGAGCCGGTCGTGCGGGAGCTGCTCACCGAGTTCGGCGACGACGTACGCTACGTCTGGCGGCACCTGCCGCTGACCGACGTCCACCCGAACGCGCAGCTCGCCGCCGAGGCCGCGGAGGCCGCCGCCCGCCAGGGCCGCTTCTGGCGGATGCACGACGTCCTGATCAGCCACCAGGGCGACCTGAGCCCCAAGGACCTCCTGGGCTACGCCGGACAGGTCGGCCTCGACGTGGACCGCTTCCGCCGGGACCTGCGGGCGCGGGCGGGCGCGCAACGGGTGGCCGACGACGTGGAGTCGGCCGACCTCAGCGCCGTCTCCGGCACCCCGACCTTCTTCGTCAACGGCCGCCGCCACCACGGCGCCTACGACATCACCACCCTTGCGGCGGCAGTACGCGCCGCCCGGGAACGCGCGGCCCTGACGAGCACGGGCCCGCAGCCCTGAGGCCGCGTCGCGGCCCGGCGGGTCAGACCGTTCGTACCTCCTCGACGCGCACCGGACGGTGTTCGTGGAGGGAGAGGGTGCACGCCTCGGCGATCCAGCCGGCCTCCAGGGCGTCCGCGACCGTGCACGGGGAGGGCAGCCGGCCGGCCACGACCTCGGTGAACGCGGTGAGTTCGGCGCGGTAGGCGGCGGTGAAACGGTCCATGAAGAAGTCGTGCGGGGTGCCGGCGGGGAAGGTCACCCCGGGTTCGACGGAGCGCACCGGCAGCTTGTCGTCCAGGCCGACGGCGATCGAGTCCTCGAAGCCGTGCAGCTCCATGCGGACGTCGTAACCGCGGGCGTTGTGGCGGCTGTTGGAGACCACCGCGATCGTTCCGTCGTCCAGCGTGAGCACGGCACCGGTGGTGTCGGCGTCGCCCGCCTCCCTGATGAAGTCGGCGCCCCGGTTGCCGCCGACGGCGTACACCTCGGTCACCTCCCGCCCGGTCACCCAGCGGATGATGTCGAAGTCGTGCACCGAGCAGTCCCGGAAGATCCCGCCGGAGGAGGCGATGTACGCGGCCGGCGGCGGCGCCGGGTCGAGCGTGGTCGAGCGTACGGTGTGCAGCTTGCCGAGCTCGCCGCTCCGCACGGCGGCGCGAGCCGCGGCGAAACCGGCGTCGAAGCGGCGGTTGTAGCCGATCTGCACAGGCACGTGGCCGTCCTGGACGGCCTTGAGGACCTCGACGCCCTCCGCCATGGTGCGGGCCACCGGCTTCTCGCAGAAGACGGGGACCCCGGCGTCGACGGCGGCGAGGATCAGCGCCGGGTGGGCGCCGGTCGCCGCGGCCACGACGACACCGTCCACCCCGGCGGCCAGCAGCGCCTCGGGCGAGTCGGCCACCTCGGCCCCGAACCGCTCGGCGGCGGCCTTCGCGGCGTCCGTGAACGGGTCGGCGACGACGAGCGACTCGACCGCGTCGAGTCCGGAGAGGGTCTCGGCGTGGAAGGCGCCGATCCGGCCGAGGCCGAGGATTCCGATGCGCATGGGGGCTGGTGCTCCTTGGGTGCGTGGGTTGTGCGTGGTGGTGCGGCAGTGCGCCGGTTCAGTCCGGTCCGGTCCAGTCCAGCTCAGTCCAGTCCGCCGAGCACGTTCTGGTCCCAGTCGATCACCGAACCGGTGACCACCCCGGACCGCTCGGACAGCAGCAGGACCACGAAGTCGGCGATCTCGTCGGGCTGACCGAGCCTGCCCATCGGCAGCCGCTCCGCGGCCCGCTCGCGCCAGTCGTCGCCGGCGCCGTGGAAGGCGCGCTGGGTGGCGTCCTCGCCCTCGGTCGCGGTCCAGCCGATGTTCAGGCCGTTGATCCGCACCCGGTCGTGGCGGTGGGCGTGTGCGGCGTTGCGGGTGAGCCCGGCCAGGCCGGCCTTGGCGGCGACGTACGGCGCCAGGAACGGCTGCCCGCCGTGCGCCGAGGACGTGATGATGTTGACGACCGTGCCGGGCGCCCCGCGCGCCACCATGTCGGCCACCGCCGCCTGCATCGCGAAGAACGGCCCCTTGAGGTTGACCGCGATGTGCGCGTCGAACAGCTCGGGCGTGGTGTCGAGGAGCGTGCCGCGCGAGGTCAGCCCCGCGGAGTTCACCAGGCAGTCGATCCGACCGTACGCGGAGACCACCCGTGCCACCGACCCCTTGGCCTGTCCGGCGTCGGCCAGGTCGGCCCGGACGAACGTCGCGGTGCCCCCGGCGGCCGTCAGCTCCGCCACCAGGGCCTCGCCCGGCTCGGTCCGCCGCCCGGTCACGGCGACGACGGCGCCCTCGCGGACGGCGGCCCGCGCGATCGCGGCCCCCACGCCCTGGCTGCCGCCGTTGACGAGGACGACCTTGCCGTGGAGCAGGCCGTCCGCGGATCCGTCGAGAAGTCCCATGACCGTCCTCAGCTCCCGCGCCGCTCGGCGGCTGCCCGCAGCTGCGCGCGCAGCGCGTCCGGTGTCCACTCCTCGCGCACCGCCCGCCGTACGAGGTCCGCCTGCGAGGGCGGAGCCAGACCGTCGACCGGCGGATCGCTGTCGAGGTTGGTGGGGAACGGGTAGCCCTCGGCGCTCGCGGCGACGACGCGGTCCAGCCACGTGGCGTCGGCGCCCTCCGCCTTGCGCTTGAGCAGCACGGGGAAGACGGCGCCCGCGACGGCCTCGCGGTCGACGGTCTCCATCGCGCGCCCGAACGCGGAGGAGACCTGGAGCAGGTTGGCCATGCGCCGGATGTCCGCCGACCGGTTCGTCCCGGCGGCGTGGAAGAGCGCCGGGTTGAAGAAGACGGCGTCCCCCTTGGCCAGCGGCAGTTGCACGTGGTGGTCCTCGAAGTACGCCTGGAACGCGGGCAGTCGCCAGGCGAGGTAGCCCGGCTCGTACCGCTGCGAGTACGGCAGGTACATCGTCGGTCCGGACTCCACGGGCATGTCGCAGTGCGCGACCGCGCCCTGGAGGGTCAGCACGGGGGAGAGCCGGTGGACGTGCGCCGGGTAGGCGGCGGCGACCTCGTTGGCCAGGAAGCCCAGGTGGTAGTCGCGGTGCACGGTCTGGGCCGCGCCGCCCGGGTTGACCACGTTGATCTGCGAGGTGACCTGGTAGCCGGGGCCCAGCCAGGCCTCGCCGACCAGCGCCAGGACGTCGTTGGCGTAGTAGTCGGCGAACGTCTCCGGGTCGTGCAGCGCCGCCTTCTCCAGGGCGTTCCACACCCGGTCGTTGGCGCCCGGCTTGGCGAAGTGGTCCCCGCCGCCCGCGCCCGAGGCGCGCTGCTCGGCGATCAGGGCGCGGAAGACGTCGGTGGCCCGGTCGACCACGGCGGTGTCGGGGAAGGCGCCCCGGAACACCACGATGCCGGGGCCCTCGTCCAGGGCGCGGACCAGTTCGGCCCGCAGGGCAGGGCGGTCCACGGCCCCGCGCAGCCGGCGGGCGTCGTAGAGGAGGACGCCCCGGTCCACCGCCGAGGCGTGCGGATAGCAGGCGAGGTCGGTCGCGCGCTCGACGAGCGCGCGGAAGGAGCCGAGGTCGCAGTCCTGCTCGGACAGCCAGGCACGGCGGTGTACGGGGACGGAGGACATCGTCGTCCTTTCGGTCGTCGGGCGACTCGGTCACGAGGGCCGTCGCGCCCTGTCATTCTTGTCATTACAAACACCTCGAACAACCAGCGGCGAGCCATCAAAAACCCCTCAAGGACCTTCCCGAGGAGCCAGCGCATGGGCCACCCCTTCCCGATCCGCGAGATAGCACGTCAGGCCGGGCTGAGCGAGGCCACCGTCGACCGGGTGCTCAACGGTCGCGGCGGCGTGCGGGAGAGCACCGCGGGGGAGGTGCGCCGGGCCATCGCCGACCTCGACCGGCAGCGCACCCAGGTCCGCCTCGTGGGCCGCACCTTCATGGTCGACATCGTGATGCAGGCGCCCGAGCGGTTCAGCACCGCCGTACGTGCCGCCCTGGAGGCCGAACTGCCGTCCCTGCACCCGGCCGTGGTGCGCTCCCGCTTCCACTTCCGCGAGACCGGCCCGGTACGGGAGCAGGTCGCCGTCCTCGACCGGATCGCACGACGCGGCTCGCAGGGCGTGATCCTCAAGGCCCCGGACGTCCCCGAGGTCACCGAGGCGGTCGGCCGGCTGGTGGCGGCCGGCATCCCGGTCGTCACCCTCGTCACCGACCTGCCCACCAGCGCCCGGCTCGGCTACGTCGGCAGCGACAACCGGGCGGCGGGCGCGACGGCCGCGTACCTGATGGGCCAGTGGCTCGGCGACCGGCCCGGCAATGTGCTCACCAGCCTCAGCAGCGGCTTCTTCCGCAACGAGGAGGAACGCGAGATGGGCTTCCGCGGCGCCATGCGCGCCCGTCACCCCCGGCGGGCCCTGGTGGAGATCGCCGAGGGGCAGGGCCTGGACGCCACGCAGTACGACCTCGTGCGGGCCGCCCTGGAGCGCGATCCGGAGATCCGCGCCGTCTACTCGATCGGCGGCGGCAACATCGCCACTCTGCGGGCCTTCGCCGACCTGGGCCGCGAGTGCGCGGTGTTCATCGCCCACGACCTCGACCAGGACAACACCCGCCTGCTGCGCGAGCACCGCCTGTCCGCCGTGCTCCACCACGATCTGCGTCAGGACCTGCGGGAGGCCTGCCACCTGGTGATGCGGGCCCACGGCGCCCTGCCGCCCGCCGGACCGACGCTTCCGTCGGCGATCCAGGTGGTTACCCCCCACAACATGCCGCCGCACCCGACGGCCGGCTGAACTCTCCTGCGGGCCTCACAGGTTGATCGCGTAGGCCTTCCGCAGCGTCTCGTGCACCGTCCACGTCGTGCGGTCGCCCTCGCGCAGCACCGCCAGGTCGCCCGGGCCGACGCGCAGGGTCGGACCGCCCTCGACCTCGATAGTCGCCGAGCCGCTGATCACCACGAACAGCTCGTCCGCCTCGGTGTCGGTGACGACCCCGGGCGTGATCTGCCAGATCCCGCGGACCTGCCGGCCGTCCGCCGACTTCCAGACCACCTTGCCGGTCACCTCGGGCGTCCCGGAGACGATCTGCTCCGGTTCGAGCGGCTCGGGCACGAGGTCGGCGTCGGGGACATGCAGAACGAAACTGTGCGTCATGCCGCGACCCTAGCCGGGGCGGACGGCGCCGGAAGGCCGACAGGGTGTAGGGGATCGGCCCTGGTCCGGGGACACTTCGTCGCTTCCGGCGGCGGCGCGGCCCGGCACGTGCGGCCGGCACCCGAGGGCCGGTTCCCGCGCGGCGATATGACCAACAAAATTGTTGACAATCCTGTCTCGCTAGATTTAGGTTCGACAGGCACTCACTCAGGGAGGGCGCAATGCCGAACCAAGCCGGTCCGAGCAGCGGGGAGCAGGCCAAGCAGCATGCGCTCACGCGGCTGCGGCAGGCGATCCTGCACGGCGAGATGGCACCGGCCCAGCGGCTGGTGGAGAACGAACTCGCCGAGCAGTTCGGTGTGACACGGGCCAGCATCCGCGCGGCGCTGATCGATCTGGAGGCCCAGGGCCTGGTCGAGCGGATCCGCAACCGGGGTTCGCGGGTGCGGGTGGTGACAGTGGAGGAAGCGGTCGCGATCACCGAGTGCCGCATGGTCCTCGAAGGGCTGTGCGCGGCCAAGGCGGCCGTCGCGGCGAGCGACGAGCAGTTGTCAGAACTCGTGGACCTCGGCACGGCGATGGAGAAGGCCGTGAAGGAGGGCGAGCCGGTCACCTACTCCGACCTCAACCACGAACTGCACGCCCGGATCCGGGAGTTCTCCGGCCAGCGCACGGCCCTGGAACTACTGGAACGACTCAACGCCCAACTGGTGCGGCACCGATTCCAGTTGGCGCTGCGGCCAGGACGTCCGCAGCAGTCCCTGAGCGAGCACCTGGCCATGATCGAGGCGATCGGGGCCAGGGATCCGCAGGCGGCCGAGGCGGCCGTCCGCGCCCACCTCACCAGCGTGATCGACGCGTTGCGCGACTGATACGCCGCACGACCGCCGCGGGGTGGTGGGCGCACCTGTCCACCAAGGAGATATGAGCAATGACGCACGCGGGTGCGCAGACCCCCAAGCCCTCGACTTCGTTCGAGCAAGGGGGACCCCCATCCCCACGGTCGACACTCGTCGTCACCGCGCACGCCGGGGACTTCGTGTGGCGGGCGGGCGGAGCGATCGCCCTGGCCGCCGCACGCGGTGAGAAGGTCACCGTCGCGTGCCTGACCTTCGGCGAGCGCGGCGAGTCGGCCAAGGCCTGGCGCGAGGGCCGGAACCTGGAGGAGATCAAGGAGATACGGCGCGCGGAGGCCGAGCAGGCCGCCGCCACCCTCGGCGCCGAGGTCCGCTTCTTCGACGCCGGCGACTATCCCCTCGTGCCCACCGCCGAGTTGACCGACCGGCTCGTCGCCCTCTGCCGCGAGACCCAGCCCGACGTGGTCCTCACCCACCCGGTGGAGGACCCGTACAACGGCGACCATCCGGCCGCCAACCGGATGGCCCTGGAGGCCCGCGTACTCGCCCAGGCCATCGGCTATCCCGGTTCCGGCGAGATCATCGGCGCACCGCCCGTCTTCTACTTCGAGCCGCACCAGCCCGAGATGAGCGGCTTCCGGCCCGAAGTGCTGCTTGACATCACCGAGGTGTGGGAGACCAAGCGCAAGGCGATGGAGTGCCTGGGCGCCCAGCGGCACCTGTGGGACTACTACACCGACCTCGCCGTCCGCCGCGGCGTCCAGCTCAAGCGCAACGCCGGTCCCAACCTGGGCCTGCCGCACAAGACCATGGCCGAGGCCTACATGCGTCCCTACCCGCAGGTCACGAAGGAGCTGGCATGAGCGGCGTGATCGTCACCGACCCGCCGAAGGCCGACGCCGAGGACGTACGGGCGCTCGCCGGGTACGGCGTGGCCACGGTCCACGAGGCCCTGGGCCGTACCGGTCTGCTGCCGGGGCGCCTGCGCCCGGTCCAGGAGGGCGTACGGGTCGCCGGAACCGCCGTGACCGTGCTGTCCTGGCCCGGCGACAACCTCATGATCCACGCCGCCGTCGAGCAGTGCGGCGAGGGCGACATCCTCGTCGTCACCACCACCTCGCCGTCCACCGACGGCATGTTCGGCGAGCTGTTCGCCACCGCGCTGAAGCGGCGCGGGGTGCGCGGCCTGGTCATCGACGCGGGGGTCAGGGATGTCGCCGAGCTGCGCGGGATGGGCTTCCCCGCCTGGGCCGCCGCCGTGTCCGCGCAGGGCACCGTGAAGGCGACCGGCGGCTCGGTCAACGTTCCCGTGGCGATCGGCGGCCAGGTGATCCGGCCCGGCGACGTGATCCTCGCCGACGACGACGGCGTGGTGGCCGTACCGCGCGAGCAGGCCCGGCGGGCCGTCGCGGCGTCCGAGGCGCGGGAGGCCAAGGAGGCCGCCTCCCGGGCCGCCTTCCAGGACGGCCAACTCGGCCTGGACCGCTATGGGTTGCGCGACACCCTCGCGAAGCTCGGCGTGACCTGGCAGACGTACGACGACCATGTGCGGGACGGAGCCGGGAAGTGACCGCTGCCGACGGGGTCCGCTGCGCGCTCCTGCGCGGCGGCACCTCCAAGGGCGCGTACTTCCTGGCCGAGGACCTGCCCGCCGACCCCGCCGCCCGCGACGACCTGCTGCTGCGGATCATGGGCAGCCCCGACCCGCGCCAGATCGACGGCCTCGGCGGCGGCCACCCGCTCACCAGCAAGGTCGCCGTGGTCTCCGCCTCCGCCGGTCCGGAGACGGACGTGGACTACCTGTTCCTCCAGGTCGCCGTGGACCGAGCGGAGGTGACCGACCGTCAGAACTGCGGCAACATCCTGGCCGGAGTCGGGCCGTTCGCCGTCGAACGCGGGCTCGTGCCCCCGGGGGACGGCGAGACCTCGGTGCGGATCCGGATGCGCAACACCGGGGAGTCGGCGGTCGCCACCTTCCCCACCCCCGGCGGACGCGTCGACTACACCGGCGGCGCCGCGATCTCCGGGGTGCCCGGCACCGCGGCCGCGGTACTGATCGAGTTCCCGGCCGCCGGCCGCCCGTTGCTGCCCACCGGACAGGTCCGGGACACGATCGCCGGTACGGAGGTGACGTGTGTGGACAACGGCATGCCGACCGTGCTGATCCCCGCCACCGCGCTGGAGGTCACGGGCTACGAGGAGCCGGGGGAGCTGGAGGAGAACCGCGAACTGGCGGGCCGGCTGCGGGAGATCCGGCTGGCGGCCGGCCCGCTGATGGGTCTCGGCGACGTCGGCTCCGCCACCGTGCCCAAACTGAGCCTGCTGGCGCCGCCCCGGAACGGTGGCGCCGTCACCACCCGTACCTTCATCCCGGTGCGCTGCCACACCTCCATCGGTGTCCTCGGCGCCGCGAGCGTGGCGGCGGGGCTCGCCCTCCCCGGCAGCGCGGCCGAGGGCATCGCACGCCCACCCGCGGCGGGCCACCGTACGCGCATCGAACACCCCACCGGATTCCTGGAGATCGACACCGACGTCGTACCCGGCACCGGTGACGCCCCTCCCGTCGCCCGCCGCACCGCCGTGATGCGCACCGCGCGCAAGATCTTCGACGGCGCGGTCTTCCCCCGCCCGGCCGCCACCACCCCCGCCCGACCCTCTGGAGGCAACGATGGCTCCGCCCCTTCGTGACATCGCCCATATCGGCCACGCCCAGCTGTTCACCCCGGACCTGGACGCCAGCGTCGCCTTCTTCACCGACTACCTCGGCCTCACCGTCAACGAGCAGCACGGCGACACCGTCTACCTGCGCACCTTCGACGACTACGAGCACCACAGCCTGGTGCTCACCGCCCGCGACCGGCCGGGCCTGGGCCGGCTCGCCCTGCGGACGTCGAGCGACGAGGCCCTCGAGCGCCGGGTGAAGGCCATCGAGGAGGCGGGCCGCCCCGGCCACTGGGTCGAGGACGAGCCGGGACTGGGCAGGCTGTACGTCACCACCGACCCGGACGGGCACGAGCACGCGCTGTACTGGGAGAGCGAGCACCATCGGGCCCCCGAGGAGCTGAGGCCCGCCCTGAAGAACCAGCCCCAGGCCAAACCCAACCGGGGCGTGGGCGTGCGCCGCCTGGACCACGTCAACTTCCTCGCGGCCGACGTGCTCGCCAACGCCGAGTTCCAGGAACAGGTGCTGGGCGCCAGGCCCACCGAGCAGATACGCCTGGACTCCGGCAGGATCGCGGCCCGCTGGCTCACCTTCACCGACAAGTCCTACGACGTCGTCTACACCGAGGACTGGACGGGTTCGAGCGGCCGGCTGCACCACATCGCCTTCGCCACCGACACCCGCGAGGACATCCTGCGCGCCGCCGATCTAGCCATCGACAGCGGCGTGTTCATCGAGACCGGCCCGCACAAGCACGCCATCCAGCAGACGTTCTTCCTCTATGTCTACGAACCGGGCGGCAACCGCGTCGAGTTGTGCAACCCGCTCACCCGGCTGGTGCTGGCGCCGGACTGGCCGCTGATCACCTGGACCGAGGCCGAGCGGGCCAAGGGCCAGGCCTGGGGCCTGCGGACCATCGAGTCCTTCCACACCCATGGGACCCCGACGGTCGGCTGAGGCCGCGGAGGGGACGAGCGCGGGGCCGCACACGGTGGTGCGCGGCCCCGCGCTCGGTTCCGGCGCCGCGCCCGGAGGACCCGACCACGCAGCCGCGGCCAGATTGTCGCTGAGATTGTTGACAAAAACGTTGACTACTTTTCCCGGGCTCCTTAGCGTCTAGCGCACCCACGTACGAGAGGTAACAACGATGTCCTCCTCCACCGCCCTGTCCGGGCGCGGCAGCAGACTGGCCGCGCTGGTCGTCGGCCTGTGCTGGCTGGCCGTGCTCTTCGACGGCCTCGACATGTTCATCTACGGCTCGGTGCTGCCGCACATGCTGGAGCAGAAGGCCCTCGGGATCACCCCCGGCCAGGCCGGCGACCTCGGCAGCTACGCCACCTTCGGCATGCTCGTCGGCGCGCTGACCGCGGGCACGGTCGCCGACCGGATCGGCCGCAAGAAGCTCATGGTCTGCTGTGTCGCGCTCTTCTCCCTGGCCTCCGGCCTGTGCGCGGTCGCCGGCAGTGTCACGGTGTTCGGCCTGGGCCGGACCATCGCGGGCGTCGGCCTCGGCGGTCTGCTGCCCACCGCGATCAGCATGGTCACCGACTACGCTCGGGGCGGCCGCGGCGCCCTCACCGTCGGCGCCCTGATGACCGCCCACCACGCCGGGGGCATCCTCTCCGCCTACGTGGCCAAGTGGCTCGTCGAGCCCGTCGGCTGGCGTGCCGCGTTCTGGGTCTGCGTGGTCCCGCTGCTGTTCGTGCCGGTGCTCGCCAAGGCCATGCCGGAGTCGCTGAGCTTCCTCGTCGCCAAGGGCCGCGCCGACGAGGCCCGCGAACTGGCCGCCCGCTACGAGGTGGAACTGCCCGCGGCGCCCGCCCGCAAGGAGGGCGCCGACCGCTGGGCCGCCCTGGCCGGGCTCTTCCGCGGCGGGGAGTGGACCCAGACCCTGCTGTACTGGCTGGCCTCCTTCGGCGGTCTCCTCCTCGTCTACGGTGTCGCCACCTGGCTGCCCACCCTGATGCGCGGCGAGGGCTACAACCTGGGCTCCGCGCTCACCTTCGTCGTCCTGTTCAACCTGGGCGGCATCGTGGGCATGCTCGTCGCCGGCCGCGCCTCCGACCGCTTCGGCGCCCCGCGCATCTCCGCGATCTGGTTCGCGCTGACCGCCGCCGGAGTCTTCCTGCTCAGCGTCCACATGCCGCTGGCGCTGACGTTCACGGTGGTCTTCCTCACCGGCGTGTTCCTCAACAGCGCGCAGACCATGATCTACGCCACGGTCTCCCTCCGCTCCAGCCCCGGCAACCGCGCCACCGCCGTCGGCTGGACCTCCGGCATGGGCCGCTTCGGCGCCGTCTTCGGTCCCTGGCTCGGCGGCCAGCTGCTGGCCGCCGACCACGGCTCCTGGGGCTTCACCGCCTTCGCCCTGGCCGGCGTCTCCTCCATGGTCTTCATCGGCATCGCGGCCCTGCGCACTCCGAAGCGCCCCGCGCCGAGCGGCTCCCACCAGGACCTCCTGGCCGCGAGCTGACGCCGCCGCCCCTGGCGTGGGGCGGGGCGGCCGTCACGGGTGGACAGGCGCGTCGGGGCCCAGGCCGGTGCAGGCCAGCTTCCCCTCGACCTCGGCGCAGGCCTCCACACCCCGTGGCGAGGAGACGCCGAGCATGGGGCTCGTGTCGCCGCTGGTGTCGCCCGCGGCGTAGGTGGCCGACAGGACGTTCCCGCCCATCCGTACGGAGATCTCCCGGGCGACCGCGCCCCGTACCCGTACCTGGGACCAGACGGTGCGGCAGGAGGGCGAGTACCGCAACCGCACGGTGTACGACGCGCCGGACACGGCGCTCTGGGTCCGCGCGTCCCCGGCGCAGGCCGAGGCGTCGGGCAACTCCCCCTGGCAGGAGGCGCCGTGACAGCGTGGCGCCGCCACCACCACCCGGGCGCCCGCCGGCCTGCCGGGGGAGGACATGAGGAGCGGCGCGGCCATCGCGGTGACCGCGGCCGGCAGGACGAGAACCGTCAGCAGCGGCAGCCGACCCACCCACGCCGGCCGGGACCCGGACTGAAACCGGGGCCTGGAACCGGACCGGTGCGGGGACTCGGGCCCGGATGCGCGCCCTGGGCCGGACTCCGGATCGGGGCCGGTCCCGGCGGCCGCGGAAGGGGCCGCGCCGACGGCGTCCCACAGGGCCAGTGCCGGGTCGGGATCGGCGCCCGAGAGCCGTGCCAGCGCCTCCACGGCCGAGCGGGGCGGGTGCTTGGCCCCGGTCAGATAGCGGTGCCAGGCGGACTTGCTGTACGGAGTGCGCGCGGCCAGGGCCGCCAGGCTCAGACCCGTACGGTCCCGCAGCTCGCGCAGGGCTGTCGTCAACTGCCCGGGTGACGCTGCCGTTCCTTGGGGTTGCCGCATGCTGCTGCTCCCGACTCCGTTCCCGCTTTGGGCGTTTCGCCCCGGTTGTCGGGATGGTTTCCCGGGGTGAGGTCATCGACACACCTCGAGCCGACGGCCCGTCCGGGAGCGTGCTGCTCCCGGACGGGCCCGGCCGGTCACCTCGACCATGCCTGACGGTGCGTCAGCACCAGGGCAGGGTGTTCCGGACCCGCACGTAGCGCGCGGAGACGTAACCCCGTGCGTGCGCGAGGCGGTACCACTGCCGAGTGCCGCCCACCCGGGACCCGTGCGTGCGGCACTTCAGTGCCACCAGGCGGTGTGCGTGCCGGGCGCCGACCACCCGGTACCGGGTGCCGGGGCCGGAGCGGACGTTCAGCGCCCGGTGGTGCGTGACCACACGCCCGAGGGAGTGGATCGAACGGTGGTGCGTCGCCCACCGGTTGACGTGACCCGCCGGCTGGGCCGGCTCGGGCAGCAGCGAGGGGAGCAGGTGCGAGGCGGCCGCCGACACGGCCGGGCGCGAGCCGGGACCGGCCGGGGCGGCGTCGGCCGCCGTCGGCACGAGCGCGAGCGCCGCGACCGTGGCCAGCACACCGCTGGTGAGGGTCCGTCGGATCATGGAAACCTCCGGGCTGTCGTTCCTGTGGTCACGCGGTCGTGATCACATGCCGCCCAGCGTTTCCGTGCCGCACCCCCGCGATGCCGTCCCCGTGTCCCTGGGACGGCGGGGACGTCCCGGGGACGCGGGCGCGGCGCCCCGGGCGGCGCGCAGCAATTTGCTTGAGTAAGGCAATGATATGGTAAAGTTGCCCGTATGGTCACTCCATCGTTGCCCACCGGACCCGTCTCGCCCGAAGTGGCCGAGATCGAGCGCGCCCTGATGCGCATCACCTACCTGGGTACACGGGCCCGGCAGCACGAGAGGCTGATGAGTCTGGCGGGTGTGCCGCTGGACCGGGCGGCGGTCGCCCTGCTGCGGCAGATCGCCGACTGTGAGCCCCAGCGGCCGGGGGAGCTGGCCAACCGGCTGGGCGTGGAGGCCTCCCATGTCACCCGCACGGTGCAGCAGCTGGAGCGGTCGGGCCATGTGACCCGGATCCCCGACCCCGACGACCGCCGCGCCCAGCGCATCCAGCTCACCGACCTCGGCAGGGACGCCATCGCCCGCGTCCGGGAGGCAGGAGCCCGCGGTATGGAGGTGGCCCTGGCCGACTGGTCCCCCGAGGACCTGCGCCGGCTCGCGACACTCTTCCACCGCATGGTCGACGACTTCCTCGTCTACGCCCAGCACGTCGACAATGAACAGGAGACCGCCGAGGCGTCCCGCCGCACCCGCTGACGCACCGGCCACCGAGTCGGCCGACGGGACGCCCGAACGCCGGCCGCGCGATGACGACCACCCCCGAGGAGCACCCATGATCGACGTGACCCAGCAGATCGACGCCGTACACCGCCGGGTCGGCCGCCGTGCCTTCAAGGCGGCCGAGGCCCGTGTGGTCACCGTGAGCCAGGACTACGACGCCCCGGTCGAGGACGTCTGGGACGCGTGCACCAACCCCGAGCGCATCCCGCGCTGGTTCCTCCCCGTCACGGGTGAACTCCGCCTGGGCGGCCACTACCAGCTCCAGGGCAACGCCGGCGGCACGATCGAGCGCTGCGAACCGCCCGAGAGCTTCGCCGCCACCTGGGAGTACGGCGACGAGACGAGCTGGATCGAGCTGCGCCTGAGCGCGCGGGAGGGCGGCGGCACGCGCTTCGAGCTGGACCACATCTTCCACATCGACGACGCCAAATGGGGCGAGTACGGGCCCGGCGCGGTCGGGGTCGGCTGGGACATGATGCTCATCGGCCTGACCCTCCACCTGTCGAGCGGCTCTCAGGTCGACTCCGGAGAGGCCATGACCTGGATGGGCTCCGAGGATGGCCGCCGGTTCATCGCCGAGAGCAGCGAGGGGTGGTACGAGGCCAACGTCGCGAGCGGCGAGGAACCGGCACACGCACGCGCGGCCGCCGGCCGCACCACCGCCTTCTACACGGGCGCGGAGGGATAGCCGCAAGTCGGCCGCACCCGCCCGCGTAAGGTAGGGTTCACCTGCGCGTTCGGACGAACCACCACACGAACGCAACGGGACGTGGCGCAGCTTGGTAGCGCACTTGACTGGGGGTCAAGGGGTCGCAGGTTCAAATCCTGTCGTCCCGACTGGAGACAGTCGCAGATCAGGGCCGGTTTCGGAGACATCCGAAACCGGCCCTTGGTCATTCTTGGGTACCAGTTGGCGACCGGCGTGCTTGACCAGGGTCAGCGGGTCATGACGTTCGGGCTCCGCTCCCCAGGGCAGCCTCAGCCATCGTCCGGCCAACTGCCGGGACGCCTCCCGCCACGCAGGAGGCCGGCCGCGTCCCGCTCGGTCGCCGCGGCGAACCGCATGAGATCGCCACCTGGATCCTGCGCCTGGCCGACCCCGACTCCACCTGGCTCACCGGCCAGATCCTCACCGTCGACGGCGGCCTGGAGCTGACGTAGCACCCGCTGCGTACGGTGAACGCAGCGGTGTCCGGTTCTCGCCGTTCCGCGTTAAATGCCTGGACTGGGAGGCTCTGTGGACGGGAGACTTCCGACTTCCGAACCTCCGGGAGTGTGATGGGGACAACAGATACGCGAGGGCCGACGCCGGGCAGGAGCGCGGTCGTTCTGGCACTACGCCTCTACGGCCGGGAACTGCTGCGACTACGACTGCTGGCCCTGCCCGCGCTGCTGTTGCCGGCCGTGGGCAACATCGGCATCCGCTACGTCGCCCCCCTGCTGATCGCCAAACTGGCAGGACTGGCCGCCGGCGACGGTGGTCTCACCCTCAGCTCGGCGCTGCCGTACGTGCTGGGCTTCGGCGTGACGCTGCTGCTCGCCGAGACGCTGTGGCGGATCGGGCAGCACTGCCTGAACCGCGTGGACGCCCTCGGCATGGAACACCTGTACGTGAGCGGCATGGACGAACTCCTCGCCAAGGACGCGGCATTCTTCCACGACAACTTCTCCGGCTCCCTGACCAAACGGGTGCTCAGCTTCGGCAAGCGCTTCGAGGACTTCGTCGACACGGTGACGTACCGGATCGTGGGCAGTCTCGTCCCCCTGGTGTTCGGTGCCGTGGTGCTGTGGAGCTACGAACCGATGCTCGTCGCCGGCCTTCTTGTGATGATCGCGCTGACCGTGGTGGCCGCGACGCCTCTGATCCGCCGCCGGCAGAGGCTCGTCAACGACCGTGAGGCGGCGATCGCCCGGGTCTCCGGCCACGTCGCCGACAGCCTCACGAACATGGAGACCATCCGGGCGTTCGCGGCCGAGCGGCGGGAGGCCGACGAACACCGCAGCCGCGTCGCGGACTCCCGGCGCCTGACGCTGAGGTCGTGGGACTACGGCAATCTGCGCGTCGACACCCTGGTCGCCCCCATGTCCGTGCTGACCAACGTGCTGGGTCTGTTGGTCGCCATCGCCTTCGGTGGCTCGGGCCAGGGAGTCGAGGAGATCGTCGTCGCTTTCACCTACTACTCCAACGCCACTCAAATCATGTTCGAGTTCAACCAGATCTACCGGCGTCTGGAAAGCTCGATGACCGAGGCCGCGCAGTTCACGGAGCTGCTGCTGGATCCGCCCACCGTGCTCGACCCGACGAATCCCGAACCGCTCTTACCGCGGGACACGGGCATCCGCTTCGAGGCGGTGACCTTCGCCCACGCGGGTGCGCAGCCGATTTTCCAGGGGCTGGACCTGGATGTGCCCGCAGGCGCACGGATCGGTCTGGTCGGCAGGTCCGGCGGCGGCAAGACCACGCTCACCCGGCTCCTGCTGCGGATGTCGGACATTGACGACGGACGCGTCCTGATCGGTGGTCAGGACATCAGCCGGCTGCGTCAGAGCGACCTGCGCTCACTGATCGCCTACGTCCCGCAGGAACCCGCCATGTTCCACCGGAGTCTGCGGGACAACATCGCCTTCGCCCGGCCCGGCGCCACCGACGAGGAGATCCGCGCGGCGGCCGCGGCCGCGCACGTCACGGAGTTCGCCGACCAACTCCCTGACGGCTTCGCCACTCTGGTGGGGGAGCGGGGAGTCAAGCTCTCGGGCGGCCAGCGCCAGCGCGTCGCCCTCGCCAGGGCCATCCTGCGCGACGCCCCGATCCTGCTGCTCGACGAGGCGACCAGCGCGCTGGACTCGGAGAGCGAGTTCCTCGTCCAGGACGCCCTGTGGCGGTTGATGGACGGACGTACGGCCCTCGTGGTCGCCCACCGCTTGAGCACTGTCGCCGGTATGGACCGTCTCATCGTCCTCGACCGCGGCAGTGTCGTCGAGCAGGGCGCCCACAAGGAACTGCTCGCGGCGGACGGTGCCTACGCCAAGCTGTGGCAGCACCAGTCGGGCGGCTTCCTCGGCGAGAGCACCGAGTCGGCCCTCGTAAGCCCGGTCCCGGAAGCCGGTCCCAGCGGGCTGCCCGGACCGGCCGACCCGGCACCGGACGGGGGCCGCAGTACGTCGTCGCACGCTCGTACGAGCACCGGGCCCACGTGACCGAGTCGGTTCCCGGACCGACGGTGGTCATCCACCGTCGCGCGGACGAACTCGATCACTTGTGTCCCTGAGCGCAGGCCCGCCCCCACCTCACAGGTAAACCGATCGGTTTCCATGGTGGGAGCGAGGTTAACCTCTCTGTATGACCACAGAGGTGAAGTCCGGCCCCCGGCAGCGACTGCTGGACGCGGCGGCCGCCCTCGCCTACCGCGAGGGCGTGGCTGTGGGTGTCGAAGCGCTGTGCAAGGCGGCCGGCGTGTCCAAGCGGACCATGTATCAACTCTTCGAGAGCAAGGACGCACTGCTGGCGGCGAGCCTGGAGAGCCGCGCCGCGGAGTTCGCGACGTTGTTCCTGTTGCCGCCGGACAGTGGACGTTCGCCACGCGAGCGGATCCTTCACGTCTTCCGGCAGGTCGAGGCGCAGGCAGGGACGCAGGAGTACCGAGGGTGCCCGTATCTTGCCGTTCAGGTCGAACTCAAGAACGAGGAGCACCCTGCGAGCCGGGTGGCGTGCCGGGTGAAAGAAGACCTGACGGCGTTCTTCCGCACGGAAGCAGCGTCCGGAGGGGCGAGTGACCCCGACCTGCTGGCCCGGCAACTTGCCCTGATCTTCGACGGCGCCAGCGCGCGGGCGGGCATCAAGGCCGATGACCTCGTCGGGCTTCTGGAGCCCACGCTGGCCGCCCTGCTCGACGCGGCCGGGGTGCGCTGACCCCGCGTCCTTGCCTCTGAAGTCGGCACTCTCGGCCGCATAGTCATCTTGTCTCCCTCGGCCGCCCGTATCGCACGGGCGGTCGAGCGCCTTGCGTTCCACTCAGGTGCGTATCGCCCTGCGAGTGGCGACTCGCGCAATCGCGCCGTGGCGATCCGTCCATCTTCCGCTTGCACCGGGAAACCGATCGGTTTACCTTGATGGAAACCGATCGGTTTCCGAGGTGGAGAAGAACATGACGTCGATCAAGAACGCCGTGGTGCTCGTCACGGGTGGCAGTCGCGGCCTGGGGAAGGCCCTGGTGGAGGAGCTGTACGAGCGGGGCGCGGCGAAGGTGTACGCCACGGCTCGCGACCCACGCGCGGTGACCCACCCTGACGCCGTGCCGCTCGGTCTGGAGGTCACCAGCCCCGAGTCGGTAGCCGCCGCGGCCGCGCAGGCGGGCGACGTCACGGTCCTGATCAACAACGCGGGTGTCTCGCTCGGGGCCACCTCGCTCCTGGACGCCGCGCTCAAGGACATACGCGCGGAGTTCGAGACCAACTTCTACGGTCCGCTCCTGGTCACCCGCGCCTTCGCCCCGATCATCGAACGCAATGGAGGCGGGCACATCCTGAACGTCCACTCCGTGCTCTCCTGGCTGGGCGTCGCCGGCTCCTACAGCGCCACCAAGGCAGCCCTGTGGTCGCAGACCAATTCCCTGCGCCTGGAGCTCCGCCCGCGCGGAATCGCGGTCACGGGGCTGCATGTCGGATACATCGACACGGATATGGCCTCGCGCGTGGACGCGCCCAAGTCCCGCCCGCGTGACGTCGCCGTCCTCGCTCTCGACGGGATTGAGACGGACGCCCACGAGGTACTGGCCGACGAGATCACGCAACGTGTGAAGGCGGGACTGTCCGGAGAGCTGACGGCACTGTACCCGCAGCTGCAGTAACCAGGCCGCAGCGAACTCGGGCGCAATGCTGCGATGTCTCATGCCGCGACGGTCTGGCGAGTCAGGGGTCGCAGGTTCACATCCTGTCGTCCCGACTGGGGACAGTCGCAGATCAGGGCCGGTTTCGGAGGCATCCGAAACCGGCCCTGATCATTCTTCAGTCCGCTGTGGCGCCCCGCGTCCGGGGCGAACGGGCCGCGAGCCGCCCGGCGGCGACTTCGGCGGTGAGTTCCTGGATCTCCTCGCCCGCCTCGATGGCCGCACGCTTGACTTCCAGGGTCAGAGCGACCGACGTCTTGATGATGCCCCGCAGCAGCGGTTTGCCGACTCTGTCGAGCAGAGGTGCCGCGATCAGGCCGATGAGGAAGGGCGGTACTACAGGGGGCATGCGTGAACCCTCTCTTGTGTACACAGCACGGCTCCCGCCGTCACACGTGCCAGACCCGGCAGGCAGGCAGCGTCGGGCAGGAATTCCACCCCCACCGAAAGACACCGTAGTCGGCCCTCGGCCGACGCGCTCGAGGACGCCGGTGCCTTTCATTCGATTGGGCGGAGGTGGTCCGCGGTCCACCGTGGTTCCGCGACGGCTCATGGTGAGTGCGGTGCATCCGGCGCACATTCGTCCAGGAACGAACTCACCACACGCACGACGAACTCGGGCACCTGGTTCGGGAAATCGTGACCGGTTCCCGCCGGGGTGTAGACCCTCCGGGCGTTGCTGGAAGCCGTGAGAAACCGTTCCCTGACGGTGAGGAAGAAGTGCCGTAACCGGGCGTTCTCCTCAGCGTCGGCCTTGTCGAAGATCTCGTCGCCGCCGGTCAGGTCGCGTGGCGCCACGAGGAGGAGCGGGAGTGAGCCGAGCTCGCCGTCATGCACGACCGTGTGCCAGCCGTCCCTGGTGATGCCGTCCGGCGACAGCTCTCGCAGGATGGACGCGGCGGCGCAGGCCGCTCTGGTCCTGGTCTCGACCGCGGACAGGACCTCCGCCGGACCCCCGGAGGAATGGGCTCCGTTCCGGTCCGCAAGGGCGTGCAGGCCGAAGAGGCGGCGCGCCGCGACGGCGATCTGCTGCCCCGAGGCCCGCCGCAGGGCCGGGATCGGCGGGCCGAAGGCGATGGCGTCGGGCGGGGTCGGATCGAGCAGCGCCAGACCGGCCACGAGGCCCGGGCGGCGCCTGGCGGCATTGGCCATGAGCAGTCCCCCGAAGGAGTGCCCCACCAGGACGTAGGGCCCCTTTTCGCCGCCCCGTTCCAGCGCGGTGAGCAGTTCGACGGCTTCGGTGGCCGTCGTGCGGGGGAAGGGGCCCGGGTCGCTCCAGCCGGAGCCCGGCCGGTCCACCAGGACCGAACGCATCCGCTCCCGCGCCAACGCGTGCAGCGGGTACATGGCGTACCCGCCGACATGACCGCCCGGCATCCAGACCACCGTCGGCCGGTTTCTCCTGTCCCCCTCGGCGAGGACGTGCATGCGGTGGCCGCCCACGTCGACCATTCGCCCGGGTGGCGGATGCCTCACCCGGACGCGTGCCACATGCACCAGGTGGCGAAGGGACCCGAGAGCGAGCGCCAGGGCCGCGGCACAGAGCACTCCGCCGAGGACCCTCCAGCCGCCGTCCAGGGTGATGCACCACGCGCCGACAGCCGCCGGCAGCAGAGCGATGGCCAGTCCCGCCCAGTCCCGGCTGAGCAGCCGGAGTGCCGCGTCGATGGCGCGTGTGTCCGGTCGCATCGTGCCCTCCGTCCCGATCCCCGTGGCCACTGCGGCCGAAGCCGTACGCCTCGGCGCCCGGCACTGGCATCGTCCCCTGGGAACACCGCGGGCGCCATGTGCCGTGGCACCGGGCTCCGCACCCGGTCACCGCCTCACGGCCGGCCGGCGCGAGTCGCTTCACCTCCTGGTGTTCAGAGCATTCCCCACCCGACGGGCGCTTACGTCACGGGCGCCAGGCGCCCGGCGATGTCCGTGACCACTTCGGCTTCGTGAGGCACGAGATAGAAGTGGTCGCCGGGGAACGAGTGCAGCTCGAAGGAGTCCGGGGCGGCGAGTTCGGACCAGGCCTGCACTCGGTCGAGTACGCAACTGTGGTCGTCCCGGCCGACGTACGCGGTGATCGGTGCCTTGACCGGGGTGGGATGCCCGGGGCGATAGCCCTCGATGAGCCGGTAGTCCGCGCGGAGGGCGGGCAGCAGCAGCTCACGCAGCTCGGGGATGTCGTACACCTCCGAGTACACGTCTCCAAGCTGTCGCACGCGGGCGACGAGGGCTTCGTCGTCGGCGAGGTGGAGCGCGGTGTGTCCGGCGCGGTGGGGAGCGGCGCGCGCGGAGACCAGCAGGTGCTGGGGGACGATGCCGCGGGCCTCCAGCCGCAGGGCCACCTCGTAGGCGACGCAGGATCCCATGCTGTGTCCGAAGAGCGCCAACGGCCGGTCGAGCCAGGGGAGCAGGGCGTCCTCGATCGCGTCGGCCAGGGTGGCCATGTCCTCGACGCACGCTTCGGCGAGCCGGTCCTGGCGGCCCGGGTACCGCACGGCGAGCACCTCGATGTCCCGCGGCAGCCGGGCCGGCCAGTTGTGGAACAGCTGTGCCGTGCCGCCGGCGTGCGGAAAGCACACCAGCCGGAGCCTGGGCTCCTCCGCGCGCCGGTGGACTCGGAACCATCTCTTGTCGTCGTGGGCCGTCATGGCTGCCGGAACCCGTTGGTCTGCTTGGCATTGAGCTTGGAGAGGAAAGTGGGAAGCTGCTCCACCGCCCTCCTGGGGACGTACGCGGTCTGCACGGTGTGGCGCAGGCGATCGGTGACGACGAGTTTGTAGGCGCCCCCTTCCTGAATGAGCTCGGCGGAATACAGGGGCGTTCCATCGGACATCTGGCTCGCCTCCATCAGGGTGCCGCCTTCTCCAGCCATGCCTGCCACTCCTGCGCGGCCCGCTTCTCGTCGACGGGGTCGGTGAACAGGTGGTGGCCGAGCCAGATCGGCCAGTTCCAGGCCTGCCCGTTGAAGAAGCGGTAGAGCCCGTCGTCGGTGCGAAGGCCGAGGAAGTCGCCACTGAGGTAGTCCACGACGGCGTCCCGCGGCCCGCCGAGGCCGTCCGGTACGCGGAAGCGCACCGTGTCGCCGACGGCGGTGCCGTGGGTGAGGCCGGCCTGCCGCAGCAGTGAGGTGAACACGTCGGAGTGCGCCGGCGGTGAGGGCCGGTCGGCCTTGACGTAGGTGGCGCGGTGCCCTGCGAAGTGGCGCAGGTACTCGGCGAGGCTGTGCTGGTAGAAGTCGACGTGTTTCCCGGCGGCGTCGGCGCGGGTG
The DNA here is from genome assembly GCF_035917575.1 of Streptomyces sp. NBC_01788. Classification (GTDB taxonomy): domain Bacteria; phylum Actinomycetota; class Actinomycetes; order Streptomycetales; family Streptomycetaceae; genus Streptomyces. Next base: position 7,168,075 of record NZ_CP109090.1, read on the forward strand.
TCCCAGCCGCCGTCGACGGTTCCCTCATGTACCCAGTGGATGCCCATGGAGAGGTGGGAGGCTCCGTCGTCCCGGGCCTCGATGGCGTAGCTGAGGGTGTTGGAGAAGCCCTTGCCGTCCTCGGAACGGCAGGCGAAGCGGTGCGGCGGCTCCCATTCGACGACGGTGGCGTGGCCGCGGGTGACGGCGCCGCCGACGTGTGGCTCGACCTCCATGGGGTAGAGCCAGCCGAGGTTGCCCGCTCCGGTGGCGACCGCGTTCCAGACTTGTTGGGGCGTGGCCGGAAGGTCCTGTTCCCGGCGCACCCGGAATTCCCGGGTCATGACGGTGACTCCTCGATCAGTGGTTCGCGGGTGTTCAGTAGGAGACGGGCAGCGCGACCAGGCGACGCTGCAACGGGTTGGGGCGCCACTCCAACTGGTCGGTGTCCAGGCGCAGGTCCGGCAGCCGGCGGACGAGTGTGCCGATGGCCAGCTCGGTCTCCAGCCGGGCCAGCGGCGCCCCGAGGCAGAAGTGGGGTCCGTTGCCGAATCCCAGGTGCCGGTTGCCGGCGCGGGTGAGGTCGAGCCGGTCCGGGTCCTCGAAGCGCTCGGGGTCGCGGTTGGCGGCGGCGAGAACCAGATACACCAGGTCCCCGGCGGCCAGGGTGTGCCCGGCGAGTTCCACCTCTTCGGCCACGACCCGCACGATCGCCTGTGTCGGCGAGTCGTAGCGCACCAGCTCGTCGACCGCCTGTCGGATCAGCGTGGGATCCGTGCGCAGCCCGGCCAACTGGTCGGGATGACGGAGAAGGGCGAGGGTGCCGTTGCCGATGAGGTGGGTGGTGGTCTCATCGCCCGCGGTGATGAGCATGAAGCAGGTGGACAGGAGCTCGGTGTCGGTGAGGTGGTCGTCGTGCGCCTGGGTGGCGACGAGCCCGCTGATCAGGTCGTCCCCGGGGGCGTCCCGCCGCCGGCCGACCAGCCACATCAGGTACTCCTCGAACTGGTCCACCACCTCCACGGCCTTGTCGATGTCCTCCGTCATCCGGCCCAGCGCACGGAACCATCCCTTGACACGGTCACGGTCGCCGTCCGGAATCCCGAACAGCTCGCAGACCACGGAGTGCGGCAGCCGCGAGGCGAGTGCGGCGATCACGTCCATCGACGGCCCCGCCGCCGACGCCCTGTCGACGAGCTGGTCGACGACCGCCTGGACGCGGTCCCGCAGCGCCTCGACACGCCGGACGGTGAATGCCCTGTTGACCAGCTTGCGCAGCCGGGCGTGTTCCGGCGGATCGGTGTTGCTCATCACGCGCCCGAGCCGCGCGGTGAGCCGGCTGATGTCCCGCAGACTGCCGTCACGGGCACCCAGGGCGCGGGTCATCCGGTCGCGGTCGTTGGACAGCCGCAGGTCGCCCAGGGCCTGCTCGACGTCCGCGTACCGGGTGAGGTACCAGATGCCCTGCGGGCCGCGGTGCACCGGGGATTCCCGGCGCATCCGGGCGTAGAGCGGGTACGGGTCGCGGCGGAACTCCGCCGAGGCCATCGCGGTGGTGATCTCCTCGGGGCCGGTCCGCGGACCGGCCGGGGGATGATCGGCGGTGGTCGTCATGACGGGCTACTCCTGACCGTCCATCGCGTCGACGAGGCTCTTGGGCCGCATGTCGGTCCAGTGCTCCTCGATGTAGGCGAGGCACCCCTCGCGGGTGTCCTCCGGGTGGGTGACGGCCCAGCCGGCGGGGATGTCGGCGAAGGACGGCCACACGGAGTGCTGGTTCTCGTCGTTGACGAGAACGATGTAGCGGCCGTCGTTGTCCTCGAAGGGGTTGGTCATGGTCACTGCTCCTGACAGGTCGTCGGGTTCGGTGCGGTCCCGGTGATGTCCGCGATCTTCGCCGCGAGAATCGGGCCGATCTGGGCCAGGGACCCGGGTTGTGTCATGCGGTCGTGGCGGGTGGTGATGTCGTGGGAATCGATGCGCCCTGTGACGTAGGGCTGCCAGATGCCGGCGTTCGCCGAGTCGTTCTCCCGGTCGATGGTGGAGTTGAACAGCAGCAGGTCGCCGTCGAAGACGTCCGGCTCGTGTGCGAGTGCCAGCGTCGCGTTGTTGATCATGATGGCGACGACGGCTTCGATGTGGTGTTCTTCCAGGTTGGCCAGTGCGCTGCCGCGGCGCCGGAGAATCTCCATGACGTCCTGATGGGTCAGCGGCGCGTCACCCAGCTCGTCCGGGTCGCAGTCGGCCATGCCGACCAGCACGTCCCGTTCGCTGGGCACGGGTGCCTCGTCGAAGGTGACGTCCTTGACCGGGTAGGCGTCGAGGATCGCCAGCAGCGAGGTGTGCTCGCCTCGGCCCTGCAGCTCCGCGGCGATCGCGTGGGCGATGAGGCCGCCCGCGGACCAGCCGAGCAGCATGTAGGGGCCCTCCGGCTGGATCCGGCGGATCTGGTCGGCGTAGTCGGCCGCCATCTCCTGGTAGGAGGTGGGCCGCGGTTCGGGCCGGCCGAGGCTGCGGGCCTGGATGGCGTAGACCGGGTGCTCGGGCCCCAGGTGGGTGAGCAGGCCGCTGTAGCACCAGCTGATGCCGCCGCCCGGGTGGATGCAGAACAGAGGTGTGCGGTCCCCGGTGGTGCGCAGTGGCAGGACCACGTCGAAGGCGTCCTCCGGGCCGCCCGTCGCCAGGCGTTCCGACAGGCCGGCGACCGTGGGCGCCTCGAACAGGGCGCGCAGCCCCAGCCCGATCCCCATGGTCTCCCGGATCCGGGAGACCAGGCGGGCGGCGAGCAGCGAGTGTCCGCCCAGGTCGAAGAAGCTCTCGTCGATGCCGACCCGTTCGCGACCCAGCACCTCGGCGAACAGGCCGCACAGCAGCTGCTCCCGCGGGTTGCGCGGGCCGCGTCCCGGCCCGGACGCGCCGTACTCGGGGGCGGGCAGCGCGGCGCGGTCGAGCTTGCCGTTCCGGGTCAGCGGCAGCGAACCGAGGGGAACGAACGCCGACGGGACCATGTAATCGGGAAGGGCGCGCCGCAACCGTTCCGACAGGTCCGCCGGATCGGGCGCCGAGCCGGGCGCGGGTACCAGGTAGGCGACGAGCCGCTTGTCTCCGGGCCGGTCCTCGCGGACGACGACGGCGGTCTGCGCGATCCCGGGACAACCGGCGAGCACCGCCTCGATCTCGCCGGGCTCGATCCGGAAGCCGCGCAGTTTGACCTGGTCGTCGGCGCGCCCCGTGAACTCCAGTGTGCCGTCGGCCGACCGCCGGACCAGGTCCCCGGTGCGGTACATGCGGCTGCCCGCCGGGCCGAACGGGTCGGCCACGAAGCGCTCGGCGGTCATGCCCGGGCGGCTCGTGTAGCCGCGGGCGAGGCCGGTCCCGGCGATGTACAGCTCGCCGACGACACCCGGCGGGACCAGGCGCAGTCCCGTGTCGAGCACATGAAGGCGCATGTTCGCCATCGGCTGCCCGATCGGCACGCCCCGCGTGGTGTCGGGTGGCGCGGTCATGCGGTGGTGGGCGGCGAAGGTGGTCGTCTCGGTGGGACCGTAGCCATTGACCACACGGATGCCGGGACAGGCCTCCATCACCCTCGCGACCGCCGTGGCCGACACCACGTCACCGCCGGTCCACACCTCGCGGACACCGGCGAAGGCGTCCGGCTGTTCTTCCGCCACGAGACGGAAGAAGCCTGCCGTCAGCCAGAGACCGGTCACCTCGTTGTCCGCGACCACCTGCCGCAGCGCCTGGGTGTCCAGCTGCCCGGGCGGCGCCACGACGATCCGGCCACCGCCGAGCAGGGGGACCCAGAACTCGTAGGTGGAGGCGTCGAAGGCCGTCGGGGAGAGCAGCAGCACCCGCTCGTGGGCGCCGCCGCTCCAGCAGGGGGCGAGGGCCAGACCCGCGACGTCGTGATGGGTGACGCCGATGCCCTTGGGCTGTCCGGTCGAGCCGGAGGTGTACATCACATAGGCCAACTGCTCGGGTTCGCCGTGAACTTGAGGATCGGTGGTCCGTGCCTCGGCCTGGTTGAGTGCGGTGAGTACCTCCTCGGTGAGTACCAGCGCGGCACCGGTCTCCCGCACGATGAGGTCGACGCGCGAGGACGGGAAGCGGGGGTCGAGCGGTACGTAGACGCCGCCGGCCTTGACGATCGCCAGAAGCGCCACGACCAGTTCCGGGGAGCGCTCAAGCCGTACCGCCACCGCCGTCTCCCGCCGCACTCCCTGCCCGATCAGGGCATGTGCCAGGCGGTTGGCCCGCGCGTCGAGCTCCGCGTACGTGAGCGTGGTGGACCCGCAGACGACCGCCACCGCGTCCGGGGTCGCGCGTACCCGGGAGGCGAACAGCTCGGGCAGCCCGGCCTCGGGCAGCTCCACACCGGTGCCCTCGGCGAGCAACTGCCCGCGTTCTTCGTCGGACACCGTGTCGATCCGGCTGATCGGTTGCCGCGGGTCGGCGACGACGGCCCGCAGCAACCGGGTCCAGCGGGCGAAGAGCGCCTCGACGGTCTCCCGGTCGAACAGGTCGGTGGCGTACTCCACCGCTCCCAGAATCCCCGCGGGGCTGCCGTCGCCACCGTGCTGTTCGGCCAGGCTGAACGTGAGGTCCACCCGGGCCGTACCGGTCGGCGCCGCCACGTGTCCCACGTCCAGACCAGGCAGGGCGAAATCGGCCGCGGGGGCGTTCTGCAGGGCCAGCATGACCTGGAACAGCGGATGGTGGGCGAGGGAACGGGCCGGGTTGAGGACCTCGACCAGATACTCGAACGGCACGTCCTGGTGGGCGTAGGCCGCCAGAGCGGTCTGCCGGACGCGGCCGAGGAGTTCGCTGAAGGCCGGATCACCGGAGGTGTCGGTACGCAGCACGAGGGTGTTGACGAAGAAGCCGACGAGTTCGTCGAGGGCCGGGTCGGTGCGGCCCGCGATCGGGCTCCCCAACGGGACGTCGTTCCCCGCGCCGAGCCTGCTGAGCAGTGTGGCCAGGCCAGCCTGCAGCACCATGAACACGCTCGCGCCGTGCGCGGTGGCCAGCTCCCGCAGCCCCTGGTGGAGTTCGGCGTCCATCCGCACCGCCAGCTGACCGCCGCGGTGCGAGGCGTTCGCGGGGCGCGGCCGGTCGGCCGGCAGCGTGATCTGCTCGGGCAGGCCCGCCAACGCCTCGGTCCAGTAACCGAGTTGCGTGGCGAAGCGGCTGTCGGCGTCGGATGCCTCACCGAGCAGTTCCCGCTGCCACACCGTGTAGTCGGCGTACTGCACGGGCAGCGGCGGCCATGCGGGCTCCTCGCCCCGGCACCGTGCCGCGTAGGCCGTGGCCAGGTCCCGTGAGAGCGGGCCCATGGACCAGCCGTCGCTCGCGATGTGATGCACCACGACCAGGAGAACGTGCTCTTCGGGCGCCAGCGCGAACAGCTCTGCCCGGAGCGGTGGTTCGGCGTCGAGGCCGAACCCGCGCCCGGCCGCCCGCGCCAGCCGTTCGAGCAGCCCGGCCTCGTCGGTGTCGGTCACCGGCAGGCTCGGACGGGCCTCCGACGGGGTGAGTACGTGCTGGTAGGGGACCCCGCCCTCGGCGCGGAAGACGGTACGCAGGCTCTCGTGCCGGGCCACCACGTCCGCCAGCGACTCCCGCAGCGCCCGCCGGTCGAGCGTGCCGGTCAGCCGCAGCGCGAGCGGCATGTTGTACGTGCCGCTCGGCCCGTCCATCTCGTGCAGGAACCACAGGCGGCGCTGCGCGTGGGACAGCGGCACCCGACCGGGGCGCGGGCGGGGGGTCAGCATGGGCCTGGCCGCCCGTCCGGCCTCGTCCAGCCGCTGCGCGAGACCGGCCACGCTCGGCGTCTCGAACAGGACCCGTACGTCGAGTTCGACGCCGAGGACGGCCCGGACGCGGGAGACCAGGCGGGTGGCCAGAAGGGAGTGTCCGCCCAGGTCGAAGAAGTTGTCGTCGACCCCGACCCGTGGCAGACCGAGGACGTTCGCGAAGAGCTCCGCGAGGAGCTGCTCCTGCGGGGTGCGGGGGGCCCTGCTGGAAGCCGTGGAGCCGAGGTCCGGCGCGGGCAGGGCGGCGCGGTCGAGCTTTCCGCCCGCGGTCAGAGGCAGCGCGCCCAGCGCGACGAACGCGGAGGGTACGAGGTGGTCGGGCAGCCGGTCCCGCAACCAGTCCCGCACCTCGGCCATGAGGGCGCCGGTGGCGCGGACCCCGGCCGGATCGTTGGTCAGCGACGTCGACTGCACACCACGCCGGGCGGGCCGGTACAGCCCGTCCGGTACGCCCGACGGCAGCCGCGACAGGTCGGCGAAGACCACGTCCATCGCGTCGTCCGCCGTGCCGGACCAGGTCACGCCGACCCAGCGGCCGTACTCGGCACCGAGCGCGTGGAACTCCTCCGGGTCCGGGCCGTCGTCGCCGTCCACCGCGTGGAGGCGTGCCAGCAGCTCGGGCAGCGGGGTGTCGCCGGTCCGCACGGCTCGCGCGATGGCGGCCTCCCGGGCGACGCGGCCGTTCGGCACATCGGTGACCCGCAGCACGGCCGGGTCTTGCTCGGCGAGGCGTCCGCGCAGGGTGTCCAGGCCGTCCCATGCCACCTCGGTCCGCACTTCGAGCGGGAGCGGGGCGACCGGCTGCTTGTGCAGGGTGACGTCGTAGCGGTACCGGGTCAGCTCGTTGTGGTGGAGGCCGCGTTTGAGCTGGACGGTGACGGCGCCCAGGCCGTCGACGCGGTCGTGCAGGGCGGTGAAGTAGTCCGGATCGACCAGGAGTTCCTTCTCGACCCGCACTCCCCGCTCCACCGCGCCGCGCACCGCGGCGAGATCCGTGTCCGGGTCCGCCTTGTGCAGCTGCACGGCGGTGGTCAGCGACCGCAGCAGCCGTAGATTGCGGACGTCTCCGACGAACAGGGTTCCGCCGGGAGCCAGAAGTCCCATCAGCCGGTCGACGACCTCGGCCAGATACGCGGCGGTCGGGAAGTACTGGACGACGGAGTTGACCACGATCGTGTCGAAGGTGCCGGCCGGCAGCCCTTCGGTGTCGTGCGCGGGCTGCGTCCGCAGCACGACCCGTTCCGCCAGGCCGGGTGAGCGCTTCACGTGGTGCGTGAGTGCGTCGACGGCCGTGGCGGAGAAGTCCGTGGCCCAGTACGTCTCACATTCCGGGGCGAGTTGTGAGAGCAGCAGGCCGGTGCCGGCACCGACCTCCAGCACCCGGCGGGGACGCAGGGCCCGGATGCGCTCCACGGTCGCGTCACGCCACTCCCGCATCTGCTCGACGGGGATCGACTCGGCGTCGTAACTGCTGTTCCAGCCGGTGAAGTTCTGCCCGAACGAGACTTCGCCCGCGGTGACGGGCAGTGCGTCGTAGATCTCCCGCCACTCGCCCACATGGTCCTGTTCGACGCCGTGGTCGCGGACGGGCTGTGCGCCGTGTCGGGCCACCACGTAGGCGACGAGCTGCTTGTCCTCGGCGCGGTCCTGGCGGGCGATCACGGCTGCCTGGGCGACGTCGGGGTGGGTGGTGAGTACGGCCTCGATCTCGCCGGGTTCGATGCGGAAGCCGCGGACCTTGACCTGTTGGTCGGCTCGGGTGATGTATTCGAGGTTGCCGTCGGTGCGTCGGCGTACGAGGTCGCCGGTGCGGTACATGCGGGTGCCTGCGGGGCCGTGCGGGTCGGCGAGGAAGCGTTCGGCGGTGAGTGCTGGGCGGTTGAGGTAGCCGCGGGCCAGTCCGGCGCCGGCCACGTACAGTTCGCCGGGGACGCCTGCTGGTACGGGTTGCAGGTGTTCGTCGAGTACGTAGACCCGGGTGTTGGCGATGGGGCGGCCGATCGAGGGTGCCTGATCGCAGGGGGCCAGCGGTTGGCTCATCGTGGCGCAAACGGTGGTTTCGGTCGGTCCGTACGCGTTGATCATGCGTCGGCCGGGCGCCCACCGCGCCACCAGCTCCGGAGAGCACGCCTCACCGGCCACGACCAGCGTCGACACCGACAGCGCGCCCTCCGGTACGGCGGCGAGTACCGAGGGCACCAGCGTCACGTGTGTCACTTCGGCGGCGGGGTCGGTCAGGGCCGACAGTGGCGATCCGGTGTGCGGCAGCACCAGCGTGGCGCCGGTCAGCAGCGAGGTGAAGAGCTCCGACACCGACGCGTCGAAGCTGGGTGAGGCGAACTGCAGCACACGGCTGCGCGTGTCGATGGCGAACCGCTCCACCTGCGCCGCGACGAGGCTGGTGACACCCGCGTGGCTGACCACGACGCCCTTGGGGCGGCCGGTCGAACCGGAGGTGTAGATCACGTACGCGGGATGGCGCGGGTCAAGCCTCACGGCCGGGTCGGTGTCGGGCCTGCCGTCGGCGGTGACCACGGTGGGGTCGTCCACGACCAGCACAGGCTTGGCGTCGTCCAGCATCAGCGCGATCCGTGACTGCGGATACCCGGGATCGACCGGCAGATACGCGGCTCCCGCCTTCATCACGCCGAGCGTCGCCACCACCAGTTCCACCGAGCGTGGCAGCACCAGGGCCACGACCTGCTCGGGGCGCACACCTCGCGCGATCAGCTCGTGTGCGAACCGGTTCGCCCGGGCGTTCAACTCGATGTAGGTGAGCGTGGTTTCACCGGCCACCAGGGCCACCGCGTCCGGTGTCGCCCGGACCTGTGCCTCGAAGCTCGCCGGCAGTGGGTTCCCGGGGACGGGGACTGCGGTGTCGTTGTCGTCGACCAGGATGCGCTGTCGTTCCTCGGGGGCCAGCACGTCGATCGCGCCGATCGGCCGGTCCGGATCGGCGACCACGGCCTCCAGCAGCCGCGTCCAATGAGCGAACAGCGTCTCCACCGTCGCACGGTCGAACAGGTCGGTGGCGTATTCGACCGCCCCGGAGATACCGGCGGGGGCGCCGCCACCGGAGCGTTCGAAGAGGCTGATGCCAAGGTCGAACTTGGCGGTGCCGGTGGGCGCCGCCACGTGTGAGACCCGCAGATCCGGCAGGTCGAAGTCACCCATGGGCGCGTTCTGCAGGGCGAACATGACCTGGAAGAGCGGGTGGTGGGAGAGCGACCGCCTGGGGTTGACCACCTCCACCAGGTGCTCGAAGGGCACGTCCTGGTGGGCGAACGCCTCCAGCGCGGACTCCCGTACCCGGCCCAGCAGTTCCGTGAACGATGGGTCACCGGACAGATCGGTGCGCATCACGAGGGTGTTGACGAAGAACCCGACCAGGTCGTCCAGGGCCTCGTCGGTGCGCCCCGCGATGGGACTGCCGACTGCGATGTCGGTGCCCGCGCCGAGCCGGCCGAGCAGCGCCGCCAGCGCGGCCTGGAGGACCATGAACATGCTGGCGCCGGAGCGGCGGGCCAGGTCGGCCAGCCCGGCGTGCAGAGCGGGACCCATCTCGACCAGGAGAAGTCCGCCCCGGTACGAGGCGACAGCCGGGCGCGGCCGGTCCGACGGCAGCGCGATCTGCTCGGGCAGACCGGCCAGTTGCCCGGTCCAGTACGACAGTTGGCGGGCGAAGACGCTCTTCTCGTCGCCGGGGTCACCGAGCAGGTCCCGCTGCCACAGGGTGTAGTCCGCGTACTGCGCCGGCAGCGGTGACCAGTCCGGCTTGCCGCCCTCGCGGCGGGCCGTGTAGGCCGTCGCGAGGTCCCGGGAGAGCGGACCGGTCGACCATCCGTCACCGGCGATGTGGTGGATCACGAGGAGCAGCACGTGCTCGTTCGGCGTCAGTTCGAACAGCTCGGCGTGCAGGGGAGGTTCGCTTGCCAGGTCGAACGGGTGCCGGGCGGCTTCCGCGAGCTGCTCGGACAGGGCACCGCGACTGGTCACGGTCAGTCGTACCCGCGGCCGGGCCTCGTCGACGTCCAGCACCCGCTGGTACGGCACCCCGTCGCTCTCGGCGAAGACCGTCCGCAGGCTCTCGTGACGGGCCACCACATCGGCCAGCGCGTCGCGCAGCGCCTGCTGGTCGAGGTCTCCCGTGAGAAGCAACGCGAGCGGGATGTTGTACGTGGCGCTCGTGCCCTCCATGCGGTCCAGGAACCACAGGCGGCGCTGCGCGAAGGAGAGCGGGATCCGCTCGGGGCGCTCGGCGGCGGTCAGCGCGGGACGTGCCTGCCCGGCGCCGTCGAGCGCCGCGGCGAGCCCCGCCACGGTCGGCGCCTCGAACAGGATGCGCAGACCGAGCTCGGCACCGAGGACCGTGCGAACACGGGCGGCAAGCCGGGTGGCCAGCAAGGAGTGGCCGCCCAGGTCGAAGAAGCCGTCGTCCACACCGACGTCGGACACCCCCAGCACCTCGGCGAAGAGTTCGCACAGAATCTGCTCCCGCGGTGTGCGGGGCGCCCGCCCGGATCCGGCTCCGCCGAACTCCGGCTCGGGGAGGGCGGCGTGGTCGAGCTTGCCGTTGGGCGTCAGCGGCAGGGCGTCGAGCGTGACGACCGCCGACGGCACCATGTAGTCCGGGAGCCGCTCGCGCAGGTAGGCGCGCAACCGCTCGGGTTCGTCGGTCGCGGACACCGCGTAGGCCACCAGCCGGTCCTGGCGGGCGATCACGGCTGCCTGGGCGACGTCGGGGTGGGTGGTGAGTACGGCCTCGATCTCGCCGGGTTCGATGCGGAAGCCGCGGACCTTGACCTGTTGGTCGGCTCGGGTGATGTATTCGAGGTTGCCGTCGGTGCGTCGGCGTACGAGGTCGCCGGTGCGGTACATGCGGGTGCCTGCGGGGCCGTACGGGTCGGCGAGGAAGCGTTCGGCGGTGAGTGCTGGGCGGTTGAGGTAGCCGCGGGCCAGTCCGGCGCCGGCCACGTACAGTTCGCCGGGGACGCCTGCTGGTACGGGTTGCAGGTGTTCGTCGAGTACGTAGACCCGGGTGTTGGCGATGGGGCGGCCGATCGAGGGTGCCTGATCGCAGGGGGCCAGCGGTTGGCTCATCGTGGCGCAAACGGTGGTTTCGGTCGGTCCGTACGCGTTGATCATGCGTCGGCCGGGCGCCCACCGCGCCACCAGCTCCGGAGAGCACGCCTCACCCGCGACGACCAGGGTCGACAGCGTCAGGTCGGCCGCGCCGAACGCGGACAGGGCCGAGGGCGGCAGAGTGACGTGGGTGACGCCGAGGTCCCGGTCCGCGAGCGCCTTCAGGGGTTCCTCGGACGGTGCCAGTACCAGGGCCGCGCCGGTCAGCAGGGCACCGCACAGATCCCAGAACGAGGCGTCGAAACTGGGCGAGGAGACCTGGAGCACCCGGCTTTCCACGTCGAGCCCGAGGCGTTCCACCTGCGCCGCGACGAGGCTGGTGACACCTGCGTGGCTGACCACGACGCCCTTGGGGCGGCCGGTCGAGCCCGAGGTGTAGATCACGTACGCGGGATGGCGCGGGTCCAGTGCGACGACGGGATCCGTGTCAGGGAAGCCGGAAGCACCGGCGATCAGGGTGGGGTCGTCCACGACCAGCGCGGGTCGCGCATCCTCCAGCATGAAGTCGACCCGGGAGCGCGGATACTCCGGATCGACCGGCAGATACGCGGCTCCTGCCTTCATCACGCCGAGCGTCGCCACCACCAGTTCCGCCGAGCGTGGCAGCACCAGGGCCACGACCTGCTCCGGACCCACACCCCGCCCGATCAGCTCGTGTGCGAACCGGTTCGCCCGGGCGTTCAACTCGCCGTACGTGAGAGTTGTTTCACCGGCAGTCAGGGCCACCGCGTCCGGTGTGGCCCGGACCTGTGCCTCGAAGGCCGCCGGCAGTGGGTTCCCGGAGACGGGAATTGCGGAGGCGTTGTCGTCGACGAGGATGCGCTGTCGTTCCTCGGGGGCCAGCACGTCGATCGCGCCGATTGGTCGGTTCGGGTCGGCGACCACGGCCTCCAGCAGCCGCGTCCAACGAGCGAACAGCGTTTCCACCGTCGCACGGTCGAACAGGTCGGTGGCGTACTCCAGGAGCGCGTCCAGCCCACCCGGCGCCCCGTCCGGGCCTCGGCGCTCGGCGAGGCTGAGGGTGAGGTCGACCCGGGAGGTGCTGGTGGCCACGGGCACCCCGGACACCGTGAGACCGGGCAGGGTGAAGTCGCCCATGGGCGCGTTCTGCACGCCCAGCATGGTCTGGAACAGCGGGTGGTGGGAGAGCGACCGGACGGGGTTGACCACCTCCACCAGGTGCTCGAAGGGCACGTCCTGGTGGGCGAACGCCTCCAGCGCGGACTCCCGTACCCGGCCCAGCAGTTCGCTGAAGGTGGGGTTGCCCGAGGTGTCGGTGCGCATCACGAGGGTGTTGACGAAGAACCCGACCAGGTCGTCCAGGGCCTCGTCGGTGCGTCCCGCGACGGGGCTGCCGACTGCGATGTCGGTGCCGGCGCCGAGCCGGGTGTACAGGGCGGCGAGTCCGGCCTGCAGCACCATGAACAGACTTGCCCCACAGCGCCGGGCCAGGTCACCCAGCCCGGCGTGGAGCGCGGCGTCCAGTTCGAGGGCGACCAGGTCACCGCGGTGGGAGGCGGTCGCCGGACGAGGGCGGTCGGCGGGGAGCCCGACCTGGTTCGGCAGCTCCGCCAACTGTCGCTTCCAGTAAGCGACTTGCTGGGCGAAGGCGCTGTCGGTGTCGCACTCGTCGCCGAGGATGTCGTGCTGCCACAGGGTGTAGTCGGCGTAGCTCACCGGCAACGGCGGCCATGCGGGCGCCTCACCCCGGCACCGGGCGGTGTAGGCCGTCGCCAGGTCGCGGGACAGCGGCCCCAGTGACCAGCCGTCACCGGCGATGTGATGCAGAACGACCAGCAGGACGTGCTCATCGGGTGCCAGCGCGAACAGCTCGGCCCTGACGGGCGGTTCGGCGGCCAGGTCGAAGCCGCGGGCCGCCCGCGCGCGCAACACCTCCGGCAGCTCCGCCTCGGTGGTTTCGGTGACGGACAGCGGGATCCCGGCCTCGGCGGCGTCGAGGGTCCGCTGGTACGGCACGCCGTCACGGTGCGGGAACACCGTACGCAGGGGTTCATGGCGAGTCGCCACGTCCGTCAGTGCGGCCTCCAGCGCGCGGCGGTCGAGGTCGCCGGTGAGCCGCAGCGCCAGCGGCATGTGGTAGGTGGCGCTGGGCCCTTCCATCTGGTGGAGGAACCACAGACGGCGCTGGGCGAACGACAGCGGCGTGGGCTCGGGGCGCTGCCGTGCCACCAGGGGTGTCCGGGCGGTGGCGGCGCTGTGCAGTGCGGCGGCGAGTCCGGCCGGTGTCGGGGCCTCGAAGAGCGTCCGGAGCTCCAGTTCCGCGCCGAGGGTGACGCGAATCCGCGAGACCAGCCGGGTGGCCAGCAGCGAATGGCCGCCCAGGTCGAAGAAGTCGTCGTCCACACCGGCCTGGGGCACACCCAGTACTTCGGCGAAGAGCTCGCAGAGGATCTGCTCCTGCGGGGTGCGCGGTGCCCGAGCGCCCGGGCTGTCGCCGCCCGGTGCGGGCAGCGCGCCGCGGTCCAGCTTGCCGTTGGGGGTCAGCGGAAGGGCCTCCAGGGTGACGATCGCCGACGGCACCATGTAGTCAGGAAGCCGTTCCCGCAGGTATGCGCGGATGCCGTCCACTCCTGCGCCGCTGGTTACCACGTAGGCCACCAGCCGGTCCTCCCGGGCCACGACCGCGGCCTGCGCGACCGAGGGATGGGCGGCCAACTGGGACTCGATCTCGCCGGGTTCGACGCGGAACCCGCGCACCTTGACCTGGTGGTCCACCCGGCCGAGGAACTCCAGCTCGCCGTCGGCCCGCCACCGGACGAGGTCACCGGTGCGGTACATCCGCGAGCCGGCCGGACCGTACGGGTTCGCCACGAACCGGCTTGCCGTCAGGCCCGGCCGGCCCAGGTAGCCGCGGGCCAGCTGCGCACCGGCCAAGTACAGCTCACCCGCGACACCGGGCGGCACCGGCCGCAGCGCGGAGTCGAGCACGTACACCTGGCAGTTGGCGATGGGACGGCCGATGGGGACCGGCAGCGGGCACTCGGAGAGGTCGGCGGGGAGCGGGTAGGCGGTGACCACGTGGGTCTCGGCGGGGCCGTAGTGGTTGTGCAGGACCCGGTCGGCGCGGTGGGTGCCGAGGCCCCGGACCTGGGTGCCCAGCCGCATCGCCTCGCCGGCTTGTGCGATCACCCGCAGGCTCGGCAGGTCACGCCCCTGCTCGGCGGCCGCCTCGGCGAGCGCCTCGAGCACGAGGTTGGGCGCGTAGAGCTCCTCCACCCCGTGCTCGTCGATCCACTGGGCCAGCAGCTCGGCGCTGCGGCGCTGCCCGTCGGAGGGAACCACCAGGGTCTTGCCGAACAACAGGGCGGAGAGCATCTCCTGCGCGGAGACGTCGAAGCTGACCGCGGTGAACTGGGCCACCCGCGTGCCGGGTTGACCACCGATGGCGCGGTGGTGCCACTGGAGGAGGTTCACCAGGGCGCCGGAGGGCATGACGACGGCCTTGGGGAGGCCGGTGGACCCGGACGTGTAGATGACGTACGCCGGGTGACGCGGATCGGTCGCGACCGCGGGATCGGTGTCCGGGTGCCCGGGCCCCGCCTCGACGTCCCGCGAGTCGTCCAGGACCATGGCCGGGCGCGCGTCGTCCAGCATGAACGCGACCCGGGACTCCGGGTACTCCGGGTCGATCGGAAGGTAGGCGGCACCGGTCTTCAGCACCGCCAGCACGGCGACCGCGAATCCGGCCGAACGCGGAAGCCGCAGCGCGACGATCCGCTCCGGGCCGGCTCCCCGCTGGATCAGGGCATGGGCGAGCCGGTTGGCGCGGGCGTCGAGCTCGGCGTACGTGAGTGTGGTGTCGCCGCAGATCACGGCGGGCGCGTCGGGTGTGGCCCGCACCTGGGCCGCGAACAGGCCGGGCAGGCTGGTGCCGGGGAACTCGACAGCGGTCGCGTTGCGTCCGATCAGCAGGGCATCGCGCTCGTCGGCCGTGAGGATGCCGAACGAGCTGATCGGCCGGTCGGGCTGGGCGACCGCCGCGCGCAGCAGCCGCACCCAGCGGGCGAACAGCGTCTCGACCGTCTCCTGGTCGAAGAGATCGGTGCCGAACTCGACGTATCCGTGGATCCCCCCGGGCGTGCCGGTGTCGCCGCGTTCCACCAGGTGGAACCCGAGGTCGAACATGGCTGTCGGGGTGTGCACGAGATGGACCTCGGCGTGTACGCCGGGCAGGTCGAAGGCGCTGCGCGGCACGTTCTGCAGTGCGAGCATCACCTGGAACAGCGGTTGCCGGGAGAGTGAGCGGGCCGGGTTCAGGGCCTGCACCAGGTGCTCGAACGGCAGGTCCTGGTGCGCGTAGGCGCCCAGGGCCTGTTCCCGCACCCGGCCCAGCAGTTCGGCGAAGGTCGGATCGCCCGAGGTGTCGGTGCGCAGGACGAGCGTGTTGACGAAGAAGCCGACGAGGTCGTCCAGCGCCTGGTCGGTGCGGCCGGCGATGAGGCTGCCGACGGGGATGTCGGTGCCCGCGCCCATCCGGGTCAGGAGCGCGGCGATTCCGGCCTGCAGCACCATGTACGTGCTGACGCCGTGCTCCCGGGCCAGCGCGGTGAGCCCCCGGTGAAGGTCCGCGTCGAGCTCCACGGTCAGATGGCGGCCGTCGTACGAGGTGGTGGCGGGGCGGGGTCGGTCGGTGGGCAGCGGGATCTGCTCCGGCAGCCCGGCCAGCGTCGTCGTCCAGTAAGCGGTCTGGCGGGCGGACAGGCTGCCGGGGTCGTGCGGCTCGCCCAGCAGCTCCTCCTGCCACAGCGTGTAGTCGGCGTAACTCACCGGCAGGCACGCCCACTTCGGCTCCGAGCCGTTCAGCCGTGCCGTGTATGCCGTGGACAGGTCGGCGGCCAGGGGACCCAGCGACCAGCCGTCACCGGCGATGTGGTGGACCACGATCAGCAGGACGTGCTCATCCGGACCGAGCGCGAACAGCTCGGCGCGCACCGGTGGTTCGGTGACGAGATCGAAACCGCGTCGCACGGCCTGTCCGAGCAGCTCCGGCAGTTCGGCCTCGGTGGCCCCGACGACCGGCAATTCGGGGCGAACTCTCGAAATGTCCAGGATCTGCTGGTACGGAACGCCGTCGTGTTCCGGGAAGACCGTCCGCAGCGTCTCGTGCCGGGCGATGACGTCGGTGAGGGCTGCCCGCAGGGCGGCGCTGTCGAGGTCTCCGGTGAGCCGCCAGGCCAGCGGGATGTGGTGGGCGGGGCCGGCGCCCTCCAGTTGGTGCAGGAACCAAAGACGCCGTTGCGCGGAGGAGAGCGGAATCCGCGCGGGGCGCTGCCGAGGGACCAGCGCCCGGCGCGCCTGCCCGGCCTCGCCGAGACCCGCCGACAGACCCGCCACCGTCGGGGTCTCGAACAGGGCGCGCAGCTCCAGTTCCACACCCAGTGCCGCGCGCACCCGGGCGACCAGGCGCGTCGCGAGCAGCGAATGGCCGCCCAGGTCGAAGAAGTCGTCGTCGACCGTCACCTTCGGCACGCCCAGCACCTCGGCGAACAACTCGGTGAGGAGCTGCTCCTGCGGCGTCCGGGCGGCCCGGCCGCCCGGAGTGGTGGTGACCTCGGGCTTCGGCAGCGCGGCGCGGTCGAGCTTGCCGCTGGCGGTCAGCGGCAGTGCGTCCAGGGTCACGAACGCGGCCGGGAACATGTACTCCGGGAGCCGGTCCCGCAGATGGGCCCGCAGCTCTTCGGGCCGTGGCGTGCGGTCCTTCGCCGGCACCAGGTAGGCGACGAGCCTGGTGTCGTCCGCCCGGTCCTGGCGGGCGAGGACGGCGACCTGGCCGATCTCCGGATGGCCGGCCAGCGCGGCCTCGATCTCGCCGGGTTCGATACGGAACCCGCGCACCTTGACCTGCTGGTCGACGCGGCCGATGTACTCCAGGTCGCCGTCGGTGCGCCGGCGTACGAGGTCGCCGGTGCGGTACATGCGGTTGCCTGCGGGGCCGTACGGGTCGGCGACGAACCGTTCGGCGGTGAGTCCAGGGCGGTTGAGATAGCCGCGGGCCAGTCCGGCGCCGGCCACGTACAGTTCGCCGGGGACGCCCGGCGGTACCGGTCGCAGGCGTTCGTCGAGCACGTACACCCGGGTGTTCGCGATGGGACGGCCGATCGACGGTGCCTGATCGCAGGGGACGAGCGGCTCGCTCATCGTCGAGACCACCGTGGTCTCCGTCGGCCCGTACACGTTGATCATGCGGCGGCCGGGCGCCCACCGTTCGACCAGCTCCGCCGGACACGCCTCACCCCCGACGATCAGCGTCGACACCGACAGCGCGCCCTCCGGTACGGCGGCGAGTACCGAGGGCACCAGCGTCACGTGTGTCACTTCGGCGGCGGGGTCGGTCAGGGCCGACAGTGGCGATCCGGTGTGCGGCAGCACCAGCGTGGCGCCGGTCAGCAGCGAGGTGAAGAGCTCCGACACCGACGCGTCGAAGCTGGGCGAGGCGAACTGCAGCACACGGCTGCGCGTGTCGATGGCGAACCGCTCCACCTGCGCCGCGACCAGGGCGACCACGCCCGCGTGGCCGACCACGACGCCCTTGGGGCGGCCGGTCGAACCGGAGGTGTAGATCACGTACGCGGGGTTGTCCGGGGCTACGACGGTCCGGGGGTCGGTTTCCGGCAGGGCCTCCAGCAGGGCGGCTGCGTCGGGGGAGTCCAGCACCAGGCGGTCGGGTTCCTGCGCGCCGAGCGGGCGGTCGTCGAACGCGCTGCTGGTGAGCAACAACTTGGGCCGGGCGTCGCGGACCATGAACTCCAGCCGGGCGGCTGGGTAGTCCGGGTCCAGTGGCAGGTAGGCGGCGCCGGCCTTGAGCGCGGCGAGCACGCCGACGACCAGGTCGACGGAGCGTGGCAGCGCGAGCGCCACGATGTCCTCGGGCCCCACACCGCGGCCGGTCAGCGCATGAGCGAGCCGGTTCGCACGGGTGTTGAGCTCGGCGTACGTCAGTGTGGTGTCGCCGCACGCCACGGCGACCGCGTGGGGGTGGGCGTGGACCTGTGCCTCGAACAGGGCCGGCAGCGCGACCGCGGGCGCCTCCGCGGTGGTGCCGTCGGCGGCCGCCAACTGCCGGCGTTCGTCGGCGCTGAGGATGTCGTACTCGCTGATCAGCCGCTCGGGGTCCTCGGTCGCGGCCTCCAGCAGCCGTACCCACCGCTCGGTCATCGACCGCACGGTCCGCGGGTCGTACAGATCTCCGGCGTACTCGATGAACCCGTCGATGCCCTCGGGGGATCCGTCCTCACCGTGGCGCTCGGACATCGAGAAGACCAGGTCGAGCTTGGAGGTGGTCGTCGTCAGCCGGACGCCGGCGACGTCCAGACCCGCCAGGGCGAGGTCGGCCCTGGGGGCGTTCTGCAGCACCAGCATGACCTGGAACAGCGGATGGTGCGCGAGTGACCGGGCCGGGTTGAGGACCTCCACCAGGTACTCGAACGGCACGTCCTGGTGGGTGTAGGCGCCGAGCGCCACATCGCGGACGCGGCCCAGCAGACGAGCGAAGCTCGGGTCGCCGCTGGTGTCGGTGCGGAACACCAGGGTGTTGACGAAGTACCCGATCAGCTCGTCCAACGCCTGGTCGGTCCGCCCCGCGATCAGGCTGCCGACCGGGATGTCGGTCCCCGCGCCCAGCCGGCTCAGCAGCGCCGCGAGCCCGGCCTGCAGCACCATGTACAGGCTGGTGTCGTGGTCGCGTGCCAACTCACGCAGTTTCCGGTGGAGTTCGGCGCTCAGTTCGACGGTCACGAAGCCGCCGCGGTGGGACGCGATCGCGGGGCGGGGCCGGTCGGTGGGGAGTTGGATCTGTTCGGGCAGCCCGGCCAGGTTCTCCGTCCAGTAGGCGGCCTGGCGGGCGAAGAGGCTGTCCGGGTCGGTGTGGTCCCCGAGCAGCCGATGCTGCCAAAGGGTGTAGTCGGCGTACTGCACCGGCAGTTGCCCCCACTGCGGCTGCCGGCCCTGGCAGCGGGCCGCGTACGCGGCGGTCAGGTCGTGCGCCAGGGGACCGAGGGACCAGCCGTCACCGGCGATGTGGTGGATGACGAGCAGCAGCACGTGCTCGTCGGGCCGCGGGGTGAAGAGCTCGGCGTGGAGGGGTGGTTCGGCGGCGAGATCGAACGAGTGGGTCAGCGCTTCGGCGAGGGCGCGATCCAGCTCCTCCTCGGTGGTGGAGGCCGGACGCAGCCTCACACGGGCGTCCGCCGGGCTCACCACCTCCTGGTGAGGCGCGCCGTCGATCTGCGGGTACACCGTGCGCAGGCTCTCGTGCCGGGCCACCACGTCCGCCAGGGCGGCCTCCAGGGCGATCCGGTCGAGGGGGCCCGTCAGGCGCCAGGCCATGGGGATGTTGTAGTTGCCGGTGGCGCCCTCCAGCTGGTGCAGGAACCACAGGCGCCGCTGCGCGAAGGAGAGCGGGATCCGCTCGGGGCGCTCCTGCGGGGTCAGCGCCGGCCGTGCCTCCCCGGCCTTGGCGAGGCTCGCGGCGATGCCCGCGGGGGTCGGCGCCTCGAACAGGGTGCGCAGCTCCAGCTCGACCCCGAGGGTGGCGCGGACCCGGGCCACCAGCCGGGTGGCGAGCAGGGAGTGGCCGCCCAGATCGAAGAAGCCGTCGTCCACCCCGGCCTCGGCCACACCGAGGATCTCGGCGAACAGCTCGCACAGGATCTGCTCCTGCGGCGTGCGCGGAGTCCGGCCGCCGCCCGTGCGGCCAAACTCCGGCTCGGGCAGCGCCCCGCGGTCGAGCTTGCCGTTGGTGGTCAGCGGCAGCGTGTCCAGCGGCACGAAGGCAGCGGGGATCATGTACTCCGGCAGCCGCTCCCGCAGGTGTTCACGGAGCACGGCCGACTGCGGGGCGGCGCCGGACGCGGGCACCACGTAGGCGACGAGACGGGTGTCGTCGGCGCGGTCCTGACGGGCGAGGACGGCCACCTGAGCGACGTCGGGATGATCGGCCAACGCGGCCTCGATCTCCCCGAGTTCGATGCGGAACCCGCGCACCTTGACCTGGTCGTCGGCGCGCCCGACGAACTCCAGCGTGCCGCGGGAGCTCCAGCGGACCACGTCACCGGTGCGGTACATCCGCGCCCCCGGCCGACCGTACGGGTCGGCCACGAAGCGCCCGGCGGTGAGCCCCGGCCGGTTCAGGTAGCCGCGGGCGAGACCGGGACCGGCCACGTAGAGTTCACCCGCCACACCGGGCGGCACCGGTTGCAGATGGGCGTCGAGCACATAGGTGCGCAGGTCCGGCATGGCGGTGCCGATGTCGCCCGCGGCCCCGGTCACGGTGCTGTGCCGGTCGAGGGCGGCGTAGGTGACGTGCACGGTCGTCTCGGTGATGCCGTACATGTTCACCAGGACCGGGGCGTCGTCCTGGTGGCGCCGGTACCAGTCGGCGAGCCGGGCCGGCTCGAGCGCCTCGCCGCCGAAGATCACGGTGCGCAGGGCAAGCGCACCGCCGGTCCGCGGGTCGTCCTGATCGGCCCGCATCAGCTGGTAGAACGCGGATGGCGTCTGGTTGAGCACGGTGACGCCTTCGTCGGCGAGCAGCCGCAGGAAGCGGTCCGGGGAACGGCTGACGTCGTGCTGCACGACGACGAGCCGCCCACCGTGCAGCAGCGGGCCCCACAGTTCCCACACCGAGAAGTCGAAGGCGTACGAGTGGAAGAGCGTCCACACGTCATCGGCACCGAAACCGAACCAGTGCCGGGTGGCGGCGAACAGGCGCACCACGTTCCGGTGGGGGACGACGGCGCCCTTCGGCGTGCCGGTGGAGCCGGAGGTGTAGATGACGTACGCGGGGTTGTCCGGTGCGACGGCGACACAGGGATCGGTGTCCGGGGCCGCGTCGAGGCGCGCGAGGACGGCCGGGTCGTCGAGCAGGAGCCGCTCGGCCGGTTCGTCACAGCCGGTCAGCCCGGCGACGGCGGGGCCGGTGGTGAGCAGGAGGGCGGGCCGTGCGTCCCGCAGCATGAAGGTGATCCTGGCGGCCGGGTACTCCGGGTCCACCGGGACGTAGGCCGCGCCTGCCTTGAGGACCGCGAGGACCGCCACCACCAGCTCCGCCGAGCGCGGCAGGGCCAGCGCCACCAGCTGCTCAGGACCGGCGCCCCGGGAGATCAGCAGATGGGCGAGACGGTTGGCTCGTGCGTTCAGTTCGCGGTAGGTGAGCGAGGTCTCGCCGGACACCACGGCGACCGCGTCCGGGGTGGCCCGGGCCTGCTCCTCGTAGAGCGCGGTGATGGTGGTCGGTGCGACGGTGTCCGGTGCAGTGTCCGGCGCGGCGAGCAGGCTTCGGCGTTCCTCCGGCGCCAGCACGTCGATGCGGCCGATGGGCTGGTCCGGGTCGGCGATCGCGGCCCGCAGCAGCCTCACCCAGCGTTCGACGACGACCTCCACGGTGGCCGCGTCGAACAGGTCGGTGCTGTACTCCACGAAGCCGGCGAGCCCGTCCGCGGTGCCTTCGGCGGTGTGCCGCTCGGACAGGTTGACGGTGAGGTCGTACTTGGCGGTGCCGGTGTGCACCAGCTCGCTCTCGACGTGCAGTCCCGGCAGGTCGTAGGCGTCCTGGGGGGTGTTCTGCAGCGCCAGCATGATCTGGAACAGTGGATGGTGGGCCAACGAACGGGCGGGGTTGACCGCCTCCACCGTGTGCTCGAAGGGCAGGTCCTGGTGGGCGTAGGCGGCCAGGGCGTTCTTCCTGACCCGTGCGAGCAGTTCGGTGAAGGACGGGTCGCCGGACAGGTCCGTACGCAGCACCAGGGTGTTGACGAAGAGGCCGATCAGGTCGTCCGCGGCCTCGTCGGTGCGGCCTGCGACGGGGGTGCCGATGGCGATGTCCGTACCGGCGCCGAGCTTGCCGAGCAGGGCGGCCAGACCCGCCTGGAGCACCATGAAGGTGCTGGTCGTGCTGGTCCGCGCCAACTCCCGCAAAGCAGCGTGGAGTTCCGCGTCCATGTGCAGCGGCACATGGGCGCCGCGGTACGACATCGTCGCGGGTCCGGGCCGGTCGACGGGCAGCTCGGTCCGATCGGGCAGGCCGGCGAGGTTCTCCTTCCAGTGGGCGAGCTGCCGGGCGCTCAGGCTGCCGGGGTCCGACTCGTCGCCGAGCAGTTCACGCTGCCACAGGCAGTAGTCGGCGTAACTCACGGGCAGCGGTGCCCAGTCCGGTGCCTCGCCTCGGAGCCGGGCGGTGTAGGCGGTGGTCAGGTCGCGCGCGAGGGCCCCCATCGACCAGCCGTCGCCGGCGATGTGGTGGACCACGACGAGCAGCACGTGCTCCCGCGGGCCCAGTACGAAGAGCTCCGCCCGTACCGGAGGCTCGGCCGCGAGGTCGAAGGCGTACCGTGCCGCGTCGGCCAGCCGGTTCGGCAACTCGGCCCCGGTGGTGCCGGTGACCGGTAGCCGCAGTGGCACCTGTCCGGGGTCCAGGACGCGCTGGTGGGGGACGCCGTGAGTGTCCGGGAAGACCGTGCGCAGGGTCTCGTGGCGGGTCACGACGTCCGCGAGAGCGGCTTCCAGGGCGCCCCGGTCCAGGGATCCCGACATGCGCAACGCCAGCGGGATGTTGAAGGTGGCGCCGCCACCCTCCATCCGGTGCAGGAACCACAAGCGGTGCTGCGCGAACGACAGTGGCACCACGTCGGGCCGGCTGCCGGCGGTCAGCGAGGGCCGCCGCTGCCCCGCACTGTCGAGTGCGGCGGCCAACCGTGCGACGGTGGGCGCGTCGAACAGGTCACCGAGGCCGAGCTCGGCATCGAGGACGGACCGGACACGGGCGATCAGCCGCATGGCGAGCAGGGAGTGCCCGCCGAGGTCGAAGAAGCTGTCGTCGACGCGTACGGCGGGCAGCCCCAGCACCTCGGCGAAGAGCCGGCACAGCAGTTGCTCCCGGAGCGTGCGGGGCTCCCTGCCGGGTTCGGCCACCGGGGCGTGCGGGGCGGGCAGGGCCCGGCGGTCGAGCTTGCCGCCCGCGGTCAGCGGAAGCCGGTCCAGGACCGCGAAGGCCGCCGGAACCATGTGACCGGGCAGCCGCTCCCGCAGAAACGTACGCACCCGGTCCACCTGGACACCTTCGGCGGCGGGCACGACATAGGCCGCCAAGGACGGCTCGTCGGACTGGTCCTGCCCGACCACGACGGCCGCCTGCGCGACATCGGGGTGCTCGGCGAGCGCGGCCTCGATCTCGCCCGGTTCGATGCGGAAGCCCCGGACCTTGACCTGGTTGTCGGCGCGACCGGTGAACTCGAGGTCACCGTCCTGGTTCCACCGCACGATGTCCCCGGTGCGGTACATCCGCGCCCCGGCCGGGCCGAAGGGGTCGGCGACGAACCGTTCGGCGGTCAGTCCGGGCCGGTGGAGGTAGCCACGCGCCACCCCGGCCCCGGCGATGTACAACTCGCCCGGGCTGCCGGGCGGAACGGGCTGGAGTCCGCTGTCGAGCACATACGCCCGGGTGTTGCCGATGGGGCGGCCGATGACGGGGGCGGGGGAGGTGCCGATCCGCGCGGTGACCGCGTCGACCGTGCATTCGGTCGGGCCGTAGAAGTTGAAGGCGGCCACGCCCTCGACCGAGCCCAGGTCGTCCCAGAGTCGCTCCGGTACGGCCTCACCACCGGCGATGACCACGGAGGGACGCCATCGGCCGGCGTCGAGCAGGCCGTGGGAGAGCAGGATCCGCCAGTACGACGGCGTGGCGTTGACCAGATCCAGGCGGTGGCGGACGAGGTGGTCGGCGAAGGCGTCGGGGTCGGTCCATGTCCGCTGGTCCACGACATGCAGCTCATGACCGGCGAAGAGGCACGACAACTGGTCCCAGGCCGCGTCGAACGACACCGACGTGGTCAGCGCGACCCGCATCCGCCGCGCGGACGCGGCGGTGAACAGGGTCCACCGCTGGTGGTGGAAGAGGTTGACCAGGCCCCCACAGGTGGCCACAACCCCCTTGGGCCGGCCGGTGGAACCGGACGTGTAGATGACGTAGGCCGGGTGCTGCGGATCGACGGGGATCGCCGGGCGGGTGTGCGGGTAGGTGTCCACCATGTCGGCGGTGTCCGGGTGGTCCAGGACCACACGTTCAACGGGCGATGCGCCGGTGAGCCTCTCGGCCGTGCCGGTGTGGGTGATCAGCAGCGCGGGCCGGGCGTCGTCGAGCGTGGCGGCGATACGGGCCGCCGGGTACTCGGGGTCGAGCGGCAGGCAGGCGGCACCGGACTTGAGTACGGCGAGGATCGCCACCACCAGCTCCGCGGAGCGCGGCAGGGCCAGCGCCACCAGCCGCTCGGGTGCCGCGCCGCGGGCGATCAGCAGATGCGCGAGCCGGTTGGCCCGGGCGTCCAGTTCGGCGTAGGTCAAGGTGGAGTCGGCGGCCACCACGGCCACCGCGTCCGGCGCGTCCTTCACCTGCTCCTCGAAGAGCTCGGCCGGACCGGTGCGCGGTACTTCGGCATGCGTGCCGTCGCGGTCGGCCAGGACCTCGCGACGTTCCCGGCGCGACAGCAGGTCGATCCCGCCGACGCTCTGCTCGGGGTCACCCTGCGCGATCCGCTCCAGCAGCCTGCCCAGGCGCTCCCCGTGGCGGGCGAACTCGGTCTCGTCGTGGGCGTCGGCGGCGGCGTGGAGCTTGATCCGTGGTCCCGAGCCGTCCCGTCGGTCCACACCCCAGAGCGCCAGGTCGCTGGTGGTCCCCTCGGCGACGTTGTGGGCCGTGACGCGGTGTCCGGCGAACGTGATGTCGTAGGGGAAGGACATGATGTTGACGACCGGGGAGAAGGCCGTGCTGATACTGCCGGGCAGGGCGAGTTCGCGGTGCACGTCCTCGGCACGGTAGCGCTGGTGCTCCCGTGTGGCGCTGACCTCCTGCGCGGTCTGGTTCACCAGTTCCGACCAGCGCATTCCCGGGCGCACCGTGAGGCGCAGCGGTACGAGATTGGAGGCCGCTCCCGGTGTCGCCGCAAGCGTGGGATCGGCGGGCGGGCGGCCGGTGACGGCGAGCCCGAGGACGATGTCCCGCGCGCCGGTGAGCCGGTGCGTGTAGAGGGCGGCCGCGGCGATGAGCACGCGGGACCATCGGGTGCCGGCTTTGCCGGCCGCACTACGGAGTGCCTCCCCGACCGGTCCGGTGTCCAGTTCGGTCCTGCGTACGGCCGCGGAACAGCCGCCTGCGGCGCGCGTCGACAACCGCACGGCCTCCGGGCGGTCCGCGAGCCGCTCCAGCCAGTACGCGCGGTCCGCGGCGAACTTCTCGGACAGGCGGTAGGCGGTGTCGCTCGCCACCAGGTCGTCCAGCGAGGCGAACGCGGTGGGTGTCGCGCTCCGGCCGTCGACGAGGAGTGTGTACGTCTCGGCGAGGCGCCGCGCGACGAGCGAGTAGCCGTACCCGTCCATCACGAGGTGGTGGTAGCCCTGGTACCAGAGGAAGCGGTCGGGCGCGAGCCTGAACAGGGCGTAGCTGAACAGGGGATCACGAGTGAGGTCCAGCGGGCGGGCGCGGTCGGCCGCGATCCAGGCGAGCGCCGCCGCGCGGGGGGAGGCCTCATGGCTGAGGTCGACGTGGGGCAGCCGCCAGTCCGTCGTCGCGCGCAGGACCTGCGTCGGGCTGCCCGCGTTGTCGGCGAACCGTACGTGCAGGGCGTCGACCTCGTCGACGACCTGGCGCAGGGCGGCCTCGAAGAGAGTGCCGTCGACCGGCCCGTGGATCTCCAGGTACTCGCCGATCCGGTAGGCGGGGATCACCCCGATCGATGCCTGTTCGGCGAGCCAGAGCTCGCGCTGCGCCGCTGTGAGCGGGAGGGCGGCACCGTCGCGACGGGACATGGGGGTACCTCCAGAGGTGTTTCGGAGATGGCTGATGCCGCCGGCGTCACTGCCGGCCGACCAAGCGGTCAGGGGGCGCCCACGGACGGGCGCCCGGTGACCTCGGCTGATCGGCGGGAGTGTTATGCGACCTTCTCGCCGGCCTGAAGGTTCCACAGGGAGGCGTAGAGCCCGTCACACGCGAGCAGGTCGTCGTGGGTGCCCTGCTCCGCGATGACTCCGCCCTTGTCCATGACATAGATCCGGTCGGCGTGCCGGATGGTGGAGAGGCGGTGCGCGATGATCACCAGGGTCCGGTCCTTCGCGAAACCCCGCAGGGTTCGCTGGATGGCCGCTTCGGTCTCGTTGTCGACGGCCGAGGTGGCCTCGTCGAGGATGACGACGGGTGCGTCCTTCAGCATCACCCGTGCCAGTGCGATGCGCTGTTTCTGGCCGCCGGAGAGGGCGGCGCCGCGTTCTCCGATCAGCGTGTCGTATCCGTCCGGCAGTGCCTCGATGAAACCGTGCGCTTCCGCCATGCGGGCCGCGCGCACCACGCCGGCGTCGTCGGCCTCGAAGCTGCCGTACCGGATGTTCTCGGCGATGGTTCCGTCGAACAGGAAGGGGTCCTGCGCCACGAACCCGACCTGCTTGCGCAGGTCGTGCCGTGGCAGCCGGCGGATGTCCTGCCCGTCGAGCAGGACGTGGCCGAACTCCGCGTCCTGGAAACGCATGAGCAGCTTGGCGATCGTCGTCTTCCCCGCGCCGGTGGCCCCCACGATGCCGGTGACCCGGCCGGGGGCGATGGACAGGGACAGGTTGTCCAGGGCCGGTGGCCGGCCGGGATAGGAGAAGCTGACGTTCTCCAGGGCGATCGCGCCCTTGACGTTCCGGTCGTCGAGCGTCAGGTCGTGGCCATCGGGTTCGACGGGGAGGCTCCGCAGGCGCTGGACCCGGTCGTGGGCCGCCAGGGTGCGCTGGTACTGGTCGACGATGCCACTGAGCCTGGTCAGGCGCAGCAGAACCTGCTGGGGCAGGCCGATGAGCGGGCTGAACACCTCGAAGGGGAGGGAGCCGTTGAGCACCGAGCGGCCGCCGAGCAGCATCGTGCCCGCCATGGAGGCGGTGGTGCAGACGCGGATGGTCTCGGAGTGCCGGGCCGTGCTCCGGTCGGTGCGGTGGTCGCTCTCCCGGCACCGGTCGCCGAGCCGGTCGATGCGCTCGGCCTCGTACTCCTCGGCGCAGAAGCTCTTGACGGTGGCGCCGGCCTCCAGGGTGTTGACCAACTGGCTGTGCAGCCGGGCCTTGTCCTCGCTGGAGGCGGCGTAGTCGGCGGCGACCCGGTCCTGGTAGTGGAACGACAGCCAGGCCACCAACGGCATCGGCAGGAACGCGACCCAGGCGATCTGCGGCGCCAGGAGAAGGAAGGCGGGCACCAGGACGAGGAAGCTGGTGGCGAGCTGCACCACGTCGTTGGCCGAGGTGGCGAAGAAGTTGCCCATCTGGCTGATGTCCTCGGTGAGCACCCCGGCGATCCGGCTGGTCCGCTCGCCTTCCAGATGCCGCAGTTCCAGCTTCTGCACATGTGCGTACGTCTCGTTGCGCCAGTCGTGCTGAACGGCCTGACCGAGCTTGCGCCACTCCAGGGTGGCGGCGTACGACAGGCCCGCCGCGGCCGCGCAGGCCACGGCGGCCCCGCAGGCCAGGAACCACAACTGTGCGGAAGCGCCGGTCACTCCGAGACTGACGAGCGGGGCGCACTCTCCCTTGATGAGCACCAGGGCGATCCAGCCCAGGAAGGCGCCGAGCGCCATCTCGGTGCCCTGGCAGAGCGCGGACAGGGACGAGGCCACGCACAGCTTCCCTTTGTGCGGCCCGACGATGCGCAGCACGGTGTGCTCCGACGGCTCGTCCGGCGGGGACTCACCCTGGTCGGCCAGACCCTTCTGCCAGGCGCGCCGTACGACGACCGCCGTGGCCGCCGTCACGGCGCCGAGCGCCAGTACGGCCTTGCGCAGCCTCCCGCGGCCGAGCGTGAGGACGCCGGCGGCACCGCCGGCGACGATGAGGGCGGGACGCAGCACACCGGCCCGGCCTCCCGTCGCCGAGGGCGCCTCGCCGGGCGCTGCCACGTCCGAGGAGCGCGGGACGGCACCGGCGACGCCTTTCGACAAGGCATCGACGGCTTTTCTCAGCAGGCCTCCGATATCCGTGACGGTGAGGGTGGAGTCATGAAGAACGAGCACCCCGCCGGTCACAGGATTGGCGCGCGCCTCCCTGACTCCCGGCGTACGCCGGAGCACGCCCTCCAGAATTTCCGCGACCTTGGGCCGCCTGAGCACCGCAGGGACATCCCAACGCTGCCGACCCGGAACGACAGACCTTGCGTGTACGTTCGAGAAGTTGGGCCGACGTGCGGCTGCTGCGCCCACCAAAGATGTCATGTAGAACGATCACCTGTTCTCGGAGGGCGCGTCCCGGAACGGGCGGGCGTAGCCCTTACGGGGAAATTGGACGACTCGACGACTCGACGACCGCGATGTGCGGTCTCAGTTCACCTTGGCGGCGGCCGGGCCGTTGCCGCGGGATTTGCCGCCGGCCTTGCTTTCCGCGCTGCCGGACTCTGCTGCCGGCGCGATGGCCGGCCCGGGCCGGCTCACGGTGTCGCCCTGCGGGGCGCTGGTGTGCGTGTTGTGCTCGGTTCCGTGCGCCATCTGGGCGGCGAGCATTTCGGCGGTCGCCTCGGCCGCGAGATCCTGGATTCCCTCGCTGGCTTCATGGACGGCCCTCTTGACCTCCACGCCCAGTCCCACCGAGGTTTTGACGACCCCTCGCATGAGTGGCTTGCCCAGCCTTTTGACGAGGGCGGCGGTGATCAGGCCGATAAGGAAAGGAGGCACTACAGGCGGCATGGGAAGACGTCCTTCTCTTCTGCTGGGAGAACGAAGATTGAGGAAGCGGCGGGAGGTGAACAGGAAATGTGATGAAACCACCATCCGACCCTGTGGGATCTTCGGTACCTGTGCCGTACCCGGAATCCATACACCTTGCGTATGTGTTCCATATCGCGGAACCGACATCCCATCACGCAGAGCGTATCCGAGGCCGAGCGGGTAGATCCAAATTCCACTGGCGCTCTTCACCCAATCGAGCGGAACCCCTTTTCAGAACGGCCTGTTCAAGCCATGCGGCGGCCGGAATGAACCGGACGTCAGCCCAGTTCTCGCACCACCCGCCGGCGCAGGACGGGAAACGGCAGCGCACCGCCGCCCAGCACGGCCTCGTGGAAGGCGCGCACGTCGAACTCCGCGCCCGCGCGGCGCTCACACGCCGTCCGCAGATCCCTGAACTCCGCGTAGCCCGCCCGGTACGACAGTGCCTGTCCCGGGAGGTCGGTCGCGTAGCGCAGCAACTCCGTCGCGATCTGCCCGTCGGACTCGGCGGCCGCGTGGGCACGCATGAAGGTGCGCGCCTGCTCCATCGTCATCGTTCCGAGGTTGAGCCCGGTGTCGACGACGAGGCGCTGCGCGGTGAACCGTTCATGAGCCAGGCGCCCGTACGCGTCCCACGGGTCGTCGTACAGGCCCATCTCCCAGCCGAGCCCTGCCGCGTACTCCGCCCAGCCCTCCTCGAACCCGTTGAAGGCGTCCAGTTCGCGTCGCAGGTCGGGCAGGGCGGCGTTCTCGGACTGGCGGGCGAGGTGGAAGTGGTGACCCGGCGCCAGCTCGTGGTAGATCAGCGCGGCCGCGCCGAGCAGCGACCGGTGCGCCAGGTCCGAGGCGTTGTAGCGGTAGCACCCCACCGGTCGCGCGGCGGTGGGCGGGTCGTAGTAGCCGAAGGTCATGGACGCCTCCAGCGCCGGGTCGAGGCGTGCCACGCCGTAGGGGGCGCGCGGCAGGGTCGCGAACCAGCGCGGCAGCAACGGTGTGAGGCGGTCGAGGTGTCCGCGGTAGCGGGCCTCGACCTCCTTCGGGGTCGCCGCGTACAGGCGGGGCTCGGTCGCGAGCCGCTCGTTGAATTCCGCCTCCGTTCCCGTGAAGCCGAGTGCGCTTCGCGCGTCCCGCATCCGTTCCGTGAGTTCGTGGCAGTGCTCCCGGCCGAGTTCATGGAGGCGTTCGGGTGGTGTCCCGCCGGATGTGTACGTGCCGACGAAGGCGCGGTACGCCTCTTCGCCGCCCGTGTACTGGGCCCACCCGACGGACTGCGGCGCGCGCCGCAGATAGTCCGGATCGCTCATGACGGCGAGGAGGCGGTCGAACGCCGGTTGGAGCTCGTTGGCCACGACCCGTTCCACCCCGTCGCGCAGACGGCCCCGGCTCACCGCGTCGAGCCGGGTGAGCCGCTCGGCGTCCGCCTCGGCATACCGTGCAGCCGATGCCCGCAGACGGGTGACGGTCGTGCGGACCCCGGGCAGGGCCGGGGCCGGGACGAAGAAGCCGCGTGCCGCTTGCCCGGCGGCCTTGTCGCCGACCGTCGAGACATGGCGGGCGAGGTCCCGTACGAGGGACACATAGCGGTCCGCGTCGGCCCGGGACTCGAAGAGGAACGGGCGGAAGACCGTGTCACCGTACTGCTGCAGGCGGAAGAGCTGGTACGGCGTCGCCGTGGGGGTGAGCCAGTGGAACCGCCCTGCCCGCGCTTCCTGTTCGGCCAGGGCCTCCAGGAAGCCCGCGCTGTCGGCGGCGGGGCCGGCCGACTCCGTGTGCTTCGACGTGCGCAGCCGGTCCAGCACCCCTGCCGCGAATGCGGCGCGCTCATCGGCCTCCGCTGCCGACACCCCCGGCAGCGACTCGACGGGCAGCCCGCGTCGCGTCCGCAGCGACGGCTCGCGTGAGAGCAGGAAGTCCCAGTAGGAGGCCGCGAGACGGTCGACCTCCTTGGCCGTCGAGCCGTCCGCGGAGTCCGGAATGTGAGTCGTCATGGCGCCAGTGTGCGCCGAGCTGACGCTCCGTCACTGGCATCGGTGGGCGCGCCGCGTGGCGGGCAGCCTCACTCGGACGGGGGAAATGGTCCCCCGTATGTGCAGGCAGCCCGGGAACGCCGGTCCGGGGCCGTCGATCGCGATGGCACGATGAACACCATGCACCGCCGAACCGTCTCGTATCCCGGGGCCCGGTCGGCAGTGGCGTCGGCTGCCGTCGCGTCAGCCGTGCTGGCGGGTTGCGTCGGCAACGGCGACATGTCATCGACGCGCACTCCTGTCGTTGAACGAGGCACGGTGACGATCGCCACCGCCTCCGAGACCCCGAGCTTCGACCCGTACTCGCAGTTCGGTACCGCCCTGGCTCCGTATGCCTACGACTCACTGGTCAACGTGGCACCGGACGGCCGGGTGGTGTCCGGTCTGGCCGAGAAGTGGCAGGCCGGTGCCACCTCGGCGAGCTTCGTCCTGCGCAAGGGCGTGACCTGCTCCGACGGCACGGCCCTCACGGCTTCCGGTGTGGCGCGCTCGCTGAGATATGCGAGCGATCCACAGAACCGGCTGATCGGCGCCCGGGCAGCGCTGCCCGGTGTGCCCTTCACCGTGTCGGCGGACGACGCCGCCGGGAGCGTGTCGGTGCGGATGACGTCGCCGTACAGCTTCATCGTGCGGACGATCGGCCTGCTGCCCGTCGTCTGCCCCGCCGGGCTGGCGGGTCCCGGCGTACTCGACAGGAGGACGGAGGGCACCGGGCCGTACGTGTTGAGCGGGTACACCTCGGGCGGCCCGTACGTCTTCACGCTGCGCAAGGGGTACGCATGGGGGCCGGGCGGTACGGCCAACGCGACTCCCGGCCAGCCCGCGAGGATCGTGGTGACGGTGGTTCCCCAGGAGTCCACCGCGGCCAACCTGCTGCTCACGGGCGGCGTGAACATCGCCACGGTGACCGGACCGGACCGCGCGCGGCTGGCCGGTCACGGCCTGGCCACCGCCGAGGTGCCGACCGTGGTGGGACTGAGCTTCTTCAACGAACGCTCCGGCCGCCCCTTGAGCGATCCGGTGCTGCGCCGGGCGCTTGTCGGCGCCCTGGACCGCAAGGGCCTCGCCAACGTGGCGATCGGCGGCGACGGAAAGCCCGCGAGCCACCTGACCGCCGCGGACTCCGTCTGCCACGCCGACGTGGCCGCCACGAACCTGCCCTCGGGCAGCGCCGTAGGCGCCCTACGGGCCGCGGGCTGGACGAAGGGGGCACGGGGCGGGCTGGTCAAGCACGGCAGGCCGCTGCGTCTGCGAGTGCTCAGCAGTGGTGACTTCGGTTCCACACTTCCGTCGGTCGCGGAACTGATGGCCGTGACCTGGCGGGAGTTCGGCGCGGATGTCGAGCTCGTCACCGAGAGCCGCAACGCGGTGGTGCAGG
Organism: Streptomyces sp. NBC_01788; assembly: GCF_035917575.1. Lineage (GTDB taxonomy): Bacteria > Actinomycetota > Actinomycetes > Streptomycetales > Streptomycetaceae > Streptomyces. The sequence goes on from NZ_CP109090.1 coordinate 7,200,146, forward strand.
CCATGTACCAGAACGGAGACTTCGACGTCGTGGTCGGCAGCTCGCCGGGGCCGCAGCTGCCCGTGCAGCTCGTCCCGTACTTCTCCGGCCCGCCGCCGTCGCGAGGGCTGAATTTCGCGCACGTCGCCAACCCGGAGTACGACGACTTCGCCGCCCGCGCGATGCGCGCGCCGGGCGCGGCCAGTTGCGCGGACTGGAACCGGGCCGCCGCGGCACTGTTCCGCTCGGCCGACGCGCTGCCCGTCGCGGACGGCACGAGCACGGTCTACGGACACCGGACGACGTTCGCCGTCGCTCCCGGCGGCCGGATCGTCCCGACCAGCATCCGCCTGCACACATAGCCGCGGCGAACGCCCGGCGTGGCCGCACCGCCACCGAGTCGAGGAGGTTCCCCCATGGTGACCAAGTCCGTACGGCTCGGTGCCCTGGCCCGGCACCACCCGTGGGTGGTGTTCTGCTGCCGACGTTCGGCCCGGCTGATCGTCTCCCTCTTCCTGGTCGTCACCGGTTCCTTCGCGATGATCCGGCTGATCCCGGGAGACCCCGTCCGGGCCGCACTGGGTGTGGACGCCGCACCGGACCTCGTGGCGGCGAAGAGGCACGAACTCGGCCTGGACCATGACGTGTTGACGCAGTACCGGCAATACCTGCGCCACCTGGTGCACGGGGACCTCGGGGTGTCGCTGGTGACCGGCGAGCCGGTGGCCGACCTGGTCGGGGCCCGTCTTCCCGCGACGCTGCTGCTCGCCGTCCTGGCGTTCGCCTGCGTACTCGTCGTCGCTCTCCCCGGCGGTCTGATCGCCGCCGTGTTGACCCGCGGCGGGCGGCGGCCCCGGACGGAACTGACGTTCACCACCGCTACATCCATTGCGGCCGGCATGCCGGACTTCGTCCTCGCGGCGGGCCTGACCGCGGGGCTGGCAGTCGCCCTGCGGCTCTTTCCGGTCGCCGGCGACCTCGGCCCCCAGTCCTATGTGCTGCCCGTGCTCGCGCTGGCGCTCGCTCCGAACGCGGTCCTCCTGCGGATCGTGCGCGTGGAGACGCTCAAGGTCCTCGACGAGGACTATCTGCGCGCCGCCCGCGCGAAGCGGCTGCCCGCCGTCGCGCTCCATCTGCGCCACGTGGCGCCGAACACGCTGACCGCCTCGCTGACGGTCGCCGGGAACCTGCTGCCCGCCCTGATCGCCGGTACCGTGCTGGTCGAGAAGGTCTTCGCCTGGCCGGGCATCGGGTCGGCGATGGCGCAGTCCGTGGCCGCGCAGGACTACGCGGTCGTGGAGGCGACGGTTCTCGTGCTGGGCGCGGCCGTGCTCGCGGTGAACTTCCTGGTCGATCTGGCCCTCGCGCTGCTCGACCCCCGATCGGTCATCCGGAAGACGTGATCCCATGGTGTCCTCACCTTCCCTGCCCGCGCCGCGCGCCACCGCGGGGCGCCGGTCCCGTCCGGCCCGGTCGGGCTGGGCTTCACCCATGGGCGTGATCACCCTGGCGATGCTCGGATCGCTTGCCGTTCTGGCCCTGGTGGGACCCGCGCTCTGGGGGCAGGCGGCCGACCGCCCCAACCCGTCGGCGGTACTTCAGGGGCCCACCGCGGACCACCTTCTCGGCACGGACCATCTCGGACGTGACCTGCTCGCCCGGCTGCTCGTGGCGACGGGGCTCTCCCTGCTGCTCGCACTCGCGTCGACGCTGCTCGGGGCGACGGCCGGGATCACACTCGGCGCGCTCACCGCCGTCGTGGGTGCGCGCGCCCGCCGGATGCTGGGAGCCCTGATCAACCTCCTGCTGGCCTTCCCCGGACTCCTCGTCGCGATGTTCTTCGCGGTCCTCTTCGGCGCGGGTGCGGGCGGTGCGGTGTTCGCACTCGCGGTCGCCTACGCGCCGGGCTTCGCCCGGATCGCCCAGACCCTCGCCGCCAAAGTCGCCGACACCGACTTCATGGCGGCGGCGCGCGTGCTGGGACTGCGCCGCCACCGGCTCCTCCTGCGCCACGTCCTGCCCCACATCGCTGAGCCGCTGATGCTCAACACCACAGTCGCGGCGGGCTCGACACTCGTGGCCCTGTCGGGCCTGAGCTTCCTCGGACTGGGCGTCCAACCGCCCTCCTACGACTGGGGGCTCCTGCTCAGCCAGGGGCTGGACCGCATCTACTCCGAACCCCTGCCCGCCGTGGCACCCGGCATCGCCATCGTCTACGCCGGTGTCGCCTTCCAACTGCTCGGCGAGATGCTGGCCAAAGCCGCCGCACGACGCACAGGCCCACGGCGGACAGCGGAGCCCGCGGCGCGCCCGGCCCCCGTCGACCGCCCGGCATCCGTCGACCATGTGCTGGAGGTGGAGGACCTGCGAGTCGCCATTCCCACCGCGGCCGGGGTGGTCCGGCCCGTCCGCGGTGTCACCCTCGACCTGCGGCGCGGCGAGATCGTCGGGCTGGTCGGCGAGTCCGGCTCCGGCAAGTCGCTCACGGCGCTCGCCGTCGCCGACCTGTTGCCGGACGACGCCGAGTCCACCTGGCGGACCCACCGCTTCCTCGGCGCGGACGTCACGTCGCTGACGCGCAAGGAGCGGCGCGGACAGCTCGCGACGGGAATGGCGGTGATCTTCCAGAACCCGGCGTCGGCCTTCAACCCGTCGCTCCGCATCGGAACGCAGATGACGGAGGCCGTGCGCGCACACCGCGACACGCCTCGCGACCAGGCCGTCGAGCAGGCCCTGACCCAGCTTCAGCGGGTCGCACTCCCTGCCGGGCGCCGCTTGCTGCGGTCTCGGCCCTTCCAGCTCTCCGGCGGCCAGCGCCAGCGGGTGGCGATCGCGACCGCTTCGATGATGCGGCCCGACCTCATCATCGCGGATGAGCCGACAACAGCCCTCGACGTCACCGTGCAGCGGCAGATCGTGGACCTGCTCCGCCGTGTCCGGCACGACAACGGCACCACGATCCTCTTCATCAGCCACGACATCGCCCTGGTGGCCCACACCTGCGACCGGGTCCTGGTCATGTACGCGGGAACCATCGTCGAGAGCCTCCCGGCCCACGCACTGGCGACCGGAACACGGCACCCCTACACGCGGGCGCTCGTCGAATCCGTCCCGGACATGACCACGGACCGTGGCCGCCCCCTGCGCACGATCGAGGGAAGCCCACCCGATCCGTACGGCGACACCCCGGGTTGCCCGTTCTACGATCGCTGCGCACACCGGCAGGACCGGTGCGCCGAGGAGAGTCCCGTGCTGTCCCCTCTCGGCCCCGGCCACGAGGTCGCCTGCTGGCACCCGCTGCCCCGGCCACTGTCCTGCGGGCAGCGGGAGACCGAGGAGGCGGAGAAGTGAGTGCGGGACTGGCGTTGCACGACGTCACCGTTCGTCACCAAGGGACTCTCGGTGCCGTCACCGCGGTGGACGGCGTGTCACTGGAGGTTCCCGATGGCACGACAGTCGGTCTGGTCGGCGAGTCCGGCTCGGGGAAATCGAGTCTGGCCCGTGCCGTAGTCGGGCTGGCCGACTCCTTCTCCGGGCAGATCACCGTCGGCGGGAGGCAGTTCGGCGGGCGCGGCGCAGCCGCTCGGCGCCGGCTGGGGCAACGGGTGCAACTGGTGTTCCAGGACCCGGACACCGCACTCGATCCACGCATGACGGTCCGCCAGACGCTGTCCGAAGCGACCGGTGCCTTCGTCCGTCTCGGCCGCCGCGATCGCGAACAGCGCATCGGAGCACTGCTCGAACTGGTCGGTCTCGACGCCCCGTGCGCCGACCGTCTGCCGGCGCAGCTCTCAGGCGGGCAGCGCCAACGCGTGGCCGTCGCTCGCGCGCTCGCCGTCGATCCGGCCGTCCTGATCGCCGACGAGGTCACCTCCGCCCTCGACGTGTCCGTCCGCGCGGCGATCCTCACCATGCTCCGCGATCTGCAGCGGCGCATGGGCTTCGCGATGCTGTTCATCAGCCATGACCTCGCCGCTGTCCGCTCCGTGTCGGACGTCATCGCGGTGATGTACCTCGGCCGAGTCGTCGAGGTCGCCCCGACCGAGGACCTGCTGCGCGGCCCCCGGCACCCCTACACCCGGACGTTGCTGGCCTCCGTGCCGGACCTGCGGGCCGTGGGCCGGCCGGCCGAGGAACCGCTCCTCGCCGGCGAGGTACCCGACCCCGCGGCGCCGCCTTCCGGGTGCCGCTTCCATCCGCGCTGTCCCGTCGGGCCGAACCGGCGTCCCGAACGCGGCATCTGCGTGACGCTGGATCCCCAGCCGGATGCGGCCGGCCGACCCCACCGCGCGGCGTGCCACTTCCCGCCGACCGCCGAGGACCGCCCGCCGCCCGCCAGGAACGCGCACCCCGACGGGAGCGGTGACCGGGCACCCTGGACCGCCGGGGAGCTGCCGTCATGACGATCAGGGAGCCGGACAGGGTTCCGTCCGGCGCGGACGCGATCGTCGTCGGGGCCGGCGTGATCGGTGCCGCGGTGGCTCTGGAACTGGCGCGCGCCGACCGACGGGTCGTGGTCGTCGACAAGTCCGGCGGCGCCGGCCACGGATCCACCAGCGCCTCGAGCGCGATCATCCGTTTCAACTTCTCGACCTGGGAGGGCGTCGCCGTCGCATGGGAGGCGCACTACTGCTGGGCACGGTGGGCGGACCACCTCGGCACCTCCCGCAGCGCCGCCCTGGCGGGCTTCCGGCGGACCGGCGCGATCCTGCTCGACGCGCCGGACTCCGGAACGTCCGAGGCCGTCGCGTTGTTCGATCGCGTCGGCGTGCCCTACGAACGCTGGGATGCCGCCACGTTGCGCAGCCGGATCCCCGGCATCGACACGGGACGCCACTGGCCCCCCAAGCCCGTCCACGACGACGCCTTCTTCTCCGGGCCCAAGGGAGAGCTCGGCGCGCTGTTCACACCCGACGCGGGCTTCGTCGACGATCCGCGGCTCGCGGCGCAGAACCTCGCGGACGCGGCGATCGGCAGGGGAGCGCGCTTCCTCTACCGCCGTACGGTCACCGGTGTCCTGCGCGGCGCGGACCGGGTGAGGGGCATTCGGCTCTCCGACGGCACCGCGATCACGGCACCGGTCGTGGTCAACGCCGCCGGCCCCTGGTCGGGTGCGTTGAACCGGCTGGCCGGGGTCGGGGCCGAGTTCACCGTCGGGGTCCGCCCGCTGCGCCAGGAGGTCCACCAGGTGGCCGCACCGGTGGGCCGGGGCGATGTGATCGCGTCGGGCCGGGGCGGCGCCGAGGACGTGCCCGGACCGGTCGTGGCCGACACCGACCTCGGGACGTACGTCCGTCCCGCGCCCGGCGGACACCTGCTGATCGGCAGCACCGTGCCCGCCTGCGACCCCATGGAGTGGCTCGACGATCCCGACACGTGCGACCCCCGTCCGACTCCCTCGCGGTTCGAGACCCAGGTGACGCGGGTGGCACGACGGTTTCCGCTCCTCGGCGTCCCGAACCGGCCGACCGGAATCGCCGGCGTCTACGACGTGACGGACGACTGGTCCCCGATCTACGACCGCACCGACCTGAACGGTTTCTATGTCGCCATCGGCACGAGCGGCAACCAGTTCAAGAACGCCCCCCTGGTTGGACGGTTCCTCGCCACCCTGGTGGACCGCGTCGAGGCGGGCCACGACCATGACCGCGATCCGCTGCGGTACGTAGGTGAGCACACCGGAAACGTCATCGATCTGGCAGCGTTCTCCCGTAAGCGTCATGTGGCCGAGGGTGTCGCCTCCCGAACCGTCATGGGCTGACGTTGCGCAGGCGGCCCGGCGTCAAGCATGATAGTTGAATATAAAACGATTCTTGAGGGAGGCGGTCCACGGTGAGCAACGCCGAGACGAAACCGGTGGAAATGCGGTGCGGCGGGCCGGCGGACGACGAGCCGGCGACCGAGGCGGTCCGCGTCGACGTCCTGACCTCGCGAGACGTGCCCCTGGGCGGCCCCCGGGCGATGACCGTGCGGCGGACCCTGCCGCAGCGTGCCCGGACCCTGATCGGCGCCTGGTGCTTCGCCGATCACTACGGTCCCGACGACGTCTCGGTGACCGGCGGCATGGACGTCGCCCCGCATCCGCACACCGGGCTCCAGACGGTGAGCTGGCTGTTCAGCGGGGAGATCGAGCACCGCGACAGCCTGGGCAGTCACGCCTACGTGCGGCCCGGCGAGCTGAACCTCATGACCGGCGGGTACGGCATCAGCCACTCGGAGGTCTCCACCCCGCGGACCACCGTCCTGCACGGCGTCCAGCTATGGGTGGCGCTGCCGGAGGAGCACCGCGACGCCGACCGCGACTTCCAGCACCACGCACCCGAGCCCGTGCGGACCGACGGCGCCGAGATCAGGGTCTTCCTGGGCTCCCTCGCCGGCCGCACCTCGCCGGTACGGACCTTCACGCCCCTGCTCGGTGCCGAGATCGTCCTCCAGCCGCGCGCGGTCCTCACCCTCGCCGTGGACCCCGGCTTCGAGCACGGCCTCCTGGTCGACCAGGGAGAGGTACGCCTGTCCGGCACCCTCCTGGGCCCCGCGGAGCTGGGCTACGCCCACCCGGGCACCGACGCGCTGACGCTGACGAACGAGTCCGACGACATCGCGCGGACGGTCCTGCTCGGGGGAGCCCCGTTCGAGGAGGAGATCGTCATGTGGTGGAACTTCATCGGGCGGTCAGCGGATGACATCGTACAGGCGCGCCGGGACTGGATGGAAGGCCGCCGATTCGGCGAGGTGCAGGGATACGACGGCGCTCCCTTGCCCGCTCCGGAGCTGCCGACGGTGCCGCTGAAACCCCGGGGAAAGCGGCGCTGACCTGCGAAGATGCCTGCCTGTTCGGTCGCCGGATGGGCGGGCTGCTCGTAAGGTCTTGCCCTTGTTCTGAGCGTGCTCGACAAAGCGGCGGCTGATTGGTCGGACGGGCTGACTGAGGTGACCGCCGATCCAAAGTATCGCCGTCTGTGGGTAGCTGCAGGAGTCCCTATGCTGACCCGATGCTGACTTTCCTGACGTCGAGTCAGGTTGCACCAAGGCGTGCCCTCCCCAGTTCTACCGCCCGCAGCGGGGTCTCGCTGGATCGGCGCCGACCAGACTGTTGCTGACCCTGGAGGCGGCGGGCTGCGGGACTACATGTCGAAGTGGGGCGCCTGCCTAGACGTTGTGGGGAGTCAACAAGATTCGAGTGCATCGACGCTTCTTGCTGCTGGCCGCGCCTGGCGTGGATATGGCCGGGGCGGCGCTACACGTGGGTGTTGACGTTGACAGGGATCGGCGCCCGCCCAGCAGTGATGGCGAGCGGTGAACGTGCCCCAGCTCGTCTCCGTGGTCCGCGCCGTAGCACGCTTCGAACGCGGCTACACAGAGCGGCGGGTTGACGGACCCTGGGAGGGCAGCGCGGGAGCGTTTACGGCTGCAGGCCGTCGCCTCGGCCACCGCAGCCCCGCTGACTACGAAGCCGCCCCGGCGGCCTGACCACCACACCGATGGTGTCCGTCGAAGCGGAACAAGCTCAGTACTTCCTCCAGCAGCGTGGACACCTGCCGACTGTTGAAAACAGTATCCGCGTACGGCAGCGGGTGCCCCTGCATCGGGAACGACCCCTGGTCGAGACCGGCCAAGTTCGGACCCCAAACCACACCATGTCCAGCGCGAGCCTGGATCGTGCCATCCTCACCACGGACCTGGAGATTGATCGCGGTCGGCTGAGGTACTGGGGCCGCGCCCTCGTGGCCCGGCCTCAGCAGGTCACCTCATCCCGGCACGGGGACCGGCTTCGGCGCCAGGTGCCCGGTGCGGTGCAGTTGCCCTTACACCGCCTACCGCCGACCGCTGTTCGAACTCGGCGCGCTGCTGGAGGCCAAGGCCGTGCACGGCGCCCGTAGCGCCTACCACCATCTGCTCTGCCTCGCGCTGAGCAACGGCATCGGCAGGACCCGGGTCGGGCAGGTGCTGGAGCAGGACGGCTTGAGCAGTGTCGCGGGCAAGCGGGCCGGCGGCTTCTCCCCAGGCATGAGCCAGCGCCTGGGCATTGCCGCCGCGCTGCTCGGCGACCCGCCAGTGCTCATGCTGGACGAGCCGGTCAACGGCCTCGACCCCGAAGGTGTGCTGTGGATCCGCACCCTGCTCAAGGCCCTGGCCGCCGAAGGCCGCACGGTGCTCCTCTCCAGTCACCTGATGAGCGAGATGGCGCTGACCGCCGACCGCCTGGTCATCATCGGCCGCGGCCGTCTGATCGCCCAGATGTCCGTCGAGGACTTCCTCGCCAGTGGCGACGGGCGCTTCGTCCGGGTCCGCACACCGCAGTGCGCCGCACTGGACGGGCTGGTGCGCGACCGGGGCGCGACCGTGGACGAAGCGGGCCCGGACACGCTGCGGATCACCGGGATCACCAGCGAGACCGTGGGCGAGATCGCCCGCGCCGCCGACATCGCCCTACAGGAACTCGCCGTCCAGCAGGCCTCCTTGGAGGAGCGCTACATGGAACTCACCGGCGAAGCCGTCGACTACCGCACCGCCGCGAACCCGAAGCTCGTCACCGCGGCCCCCAACGCCAGCTGAGGACGATCCCCATGACCACCCCCGCCTTCATCTCACCCCTGCCCCGCCCCGCCTCCCGGGGCGCGCTGGCGGGCTTCAACGACCAACTCCGCTCCGAGCTGTGCAAGCTCCGCTCGGTCCGCTCCACGCTGTGGACCCTGCTCGGCGCCGTCACCTCCAACGTCGCAATCGGCGCGCTGGTGAGCGTCTTCCTCGTCAGCCGCCTCAGCGCCGCGCAGCAGCAGGGTGCAGACCCGGTCCGGCTCAGCCTGATCGGCCTGCACCTGTCGCAGATCGCACTCGGCACGCTGGGCGTCCTCACCGTCACCAGCGAGTACGGCACCGGTCTGATCCGCGCCACCCTCGCCGCCACGCCCCGGCGCCGCACGGTCCTGGCCGCCAAGGCGGTCGTCCTCGCGGGCGTCGGCCTGGCCGTCGGGGTCTTGTCCTGCGTGGCCGCGTACCTGGTCTTCCACGCTGCCCTGCCTGCCGACACCAGCAGCACCCTGAGCCGGTCGCTGACCAGCCCAGGGATTCTGCGCGCCGCCGTCGGCGGCGGCGTCTACCTCACCCTCCTCGGGCTGCTCGGTCTGGGCCTGGGCGCGGCCCTGCGCTCCAGCGCCGGCGCCATCGCAACCCTGCTCGGCCTGCTGTTCGTGCCCGTCATCCTGGTGGGCACGCTGCCGGACGCCTGGCAGACCACCCTCGGCCCCTACCTGCCGATGAACGCCGCAGATGCCCTCTATCGGCTGCACCCCGAACCCCACGGCCTGAGCGCCGCGGCGGGGCTCGGCGTCTTCTCCCTTTACACCGCCCTCGCCCTCGCAGCCGGATTTACCGTGATGCACCATCGCGACTCCTGACCGACGCTGGAGGACTGGAGCAGCCATGACGTACCCACTGACCTGCAGGCACTTAGCCTCAGGGACGGGCATCAGGTGGGCCTGGCGGCGGTAGAGAGGCCGGGACCTTCGTCGGTCGAGCCGCCGGAATCCGAGAACCCCTTGGGCGTCGGCGCGTAGTGCCATGCAGGGAGCTGGTCAACGACGTACATGTGGCGGAGCCGGGGCCGGCCGTGGTGCGGCGGGCCGACCTCGAGGCCCTCGACATGCGCTGGTAGAAGAACGCCCCAGTACGGCGTGACATCCCCTAGCCGGGTATCCGCGCAACCAACCCTGCGCGCTGATGATCGGCGGGTACCGCACACGCGGTACCTTCGCGGCTCCCGCAGCGCCCGCGGTAGCCGGATGCGGCATCAGCGGCAGCGCGAATTGCCTACGCCCGCCGGACGACCAGCTGTGGGTCTGGCAGACATGATCGGACGACGTCCAGTCGTAGGAGGAGCCCCCCATGTCAGTCCGATTTGTGCTTGCTGCGCCGACGCCCGCGCATGACTCGGTCCAGTCGGCCGCCGTTTACAGCCTGACCACCGGGCGACTCGTGGGCGGCACGGCCGCACTGGTGGCGCTGGCTGGCGTGGTCATCGGGCTGGCTCTGGCCCGCTCCGCCGGTCGTATCGGCACCGGGAACAGGCGAAACAGGGCCATCGTGGCCATGGTGGCGGGGGTGTTCGGCGTGGTCGTCGGCGCGCTGAATCTGGTTGTCGCTGACGGTGGTCCTGGAACCGGCAACGGAGTCGTCGGTGGCGCCTTGGCCCTGGTGCTGGGGTTGATCGCCACGGTCCTCGCCTGGCTGGCTCTACCCCGGTCCCGCCGCACCGGTTGAACGGTGACCGGCTGACCGGCTGGCAACAGTGAATGCGAGCATCGGGTCTGGCTGTCAGGCATCGGCTACCCCGACTGCCGCCCTACTGGCGGGGCTGCGGCCGCCCGGAGAAAGCTCCTTCTGCCCCCCTCGCGCCACCCGAACGGGACCATATGGCGGCACCGAACCGGTAGGCGGTTTCCAAGAACCGGCAGCCGGCTGAATCGGGTTCGGGCCGCCCCCGGCTGCTGTACAGGCCGGCACTGAGGCGTCGGCGGGTGTCCCACTGCCGCATACGGTGCCGGTCCAGCAAGCGGTGGGTGGCCCAGGTCCCGCCCAGCGCGACCGAGGACGTAGCGACCGCGGCCGCGGTGCCCGCCCCGCCCGCATCGAGCGCCACCTGGCTCGGGGGCAGGGGATTGGACGTGGGGCGGCCGTGCGCGTCGGTCCACACCGTTGTCCGGCTGCCGGCGGCGACGCCGACGCCGACGTCGGTCTGGCTGGTATGGGGCGGGCCGTTGGTCCCCCTCCACTGCACCGTGGCCTGCATGGGAAGACGCCCGGAGGAGACGGCGGCAGGGTCCGCAGTCTCCTTTACAACGACCGCCTGCACCGGATGCTGTCCGGCCTGCTGCTCATCGAGATGGTCAGCGGTCGTGACCCCCCCGTGACCACGCCGATCAGGAGGCTGCCAGCTGTAGCGCACAGCCCTGCAGCGAGGAACAGCCATTGCTCAACGACGTCGATGCGCAGCCTGAGCGGATTGGGCTGCCACCGCCACAGCATGGTCGGGGTTGCCATCACCATCACCCCATGAGCGAGAGCCCGCTCCTTTCCCCTCTATTTCCCGTCCCCCACGCTCCACCGCAGGTTGCTCAGTGGGCCCGACGGCAACCTCGTACCCGCCCAGCCGACTGTCCTGGTGCTGTGGATCGGCACCGCCGAGCGCGTGTCGGCCATGCGCTCGACGTCCACCACACGGCTCGGGCGTGGCTCGGCGCAGCCGCGTACCTCGCTGGTTGGCTAGTAGGAAGTGAGGTCTTCGGCCGCAGAGAGGCGGACATGACTGACGTAAATGAGGTAAATCGGCGGGTCATTGCCCAGTTCCGGGCGCAGGGCGGCACTGTGGGAGGCTTCTTCGAGGGCAAGCATCTGCTGCTCCTGCATACGGTCGGCCGCCGTACCGGCCAGGAACGGGTGAACCCCCTGGTGTACGCGGCCGACGGTAACTGTTTCCTCGTCTGCGGCACCGCGCGCGGCGCGGAACAAGATCCAGCATGGGTGGGCAACGTCGCCGCCATGCCCAAGGCGACCATCGAGGTGGGGGAGCAGATCCTCAAGGCGACCCCTACCTTGGTCACGCATGCGTCGCCGGATTGGGAACGTCTCTACGGGCTCTGGTCGGCGTATTGGCCTGACAGCGCGCAGTACGAGACCAGGACATCGCGCAAGTTCCCCATCGTGAGACTGGAGCCCGACGCATGAGACGACGTCCTGCTTTGACCCTACTCCCGCGCCAAACGGCGGCTCGACGTCCACGACATCACGTACCCGGCACTGTGCGAGCCGCCCGTATCGCTGGTGGGCACGTACGGGCAAGAGGTCCGCGAGATCGTGGGGAAGGCCGTGCGCGGATGGGACGCCGGCCCCGAAGTCACCGCCTGGCTCGGCCTGGCCGCCGAACACCGCAGTCACCTCTACGAGAGTCACCACGTCCACCAGGTCACACCGCGCGTGCTCGGCCTGCTCGACCGGCTCGGTGCCACCGCGCTCGACGTGATTCTGCTTGACACCTACGCGCGATGGGCGACCCCTCGGAGGGTGGGCGAACAGTCGAGCGAACACGCCCGGCGTCGTGCCGCCGCCGACCTTGTGCTCGGCGCGTGGGCTGCCAAGCAAGGGCTGGTGCGCATGGGCGCGGGGGAGGCGCAGCAGCCCGCCAGGTCCGTCTTCGAAGGAGTGGCCCGGCAGATCCTCGGCGTGCTCAGTCTCTGTGGCGAGCACGATATCGCCCAGAGGCTGGTCGCCTCCGTGTGGCCCGACCTCGACCGGCCGTCCGCGGAGACGGGAGCCGATCCCGTCACTCTGGCGCATACGGCTTTCCACAAGGAAGGACTGACCTACGAGGCCCCGGAGTCCTAGCTCAGACACCAGCCGCAAAGTAGGTCGCGGGTAGCCGGACGAGCCCCGTTTCCCCGTCCTGTGCGTCGTCGTCGATCTGATCGAGTGATCGAGGCCAAAGGGGCGGGTGTGCGGCAAGAGTGGTCGCCAGAGGAGCTGTTGGCGAACTGGACGCTGGTAGACGGCGACTGGGACCTGGTGGCGAACAAGAGCGGGACGACCCGGCTCGGCTTCAGCCTCTTGCTGAAGTTTTTCGAGCTGGAAGGCCGGTTCCCCGATGTGCTGGAGGAGGTGCCGCCGGCCGCGGTGGAGTACGTCGCCGATCTGGTGAAGGTCCCGGCCACGGACTTCGCGAAGTACACGCTGGTTGGCCGGACTGCCGAGTACCACCGCAAGCAGATCCGGGAGGCCCTGGGGTTCCGGCCGTCGACGGTCGCGGACGAGAAGGCGCTGGCCGAGTGGCTGGCCGTGGAGGTCTGTCCGGTCGAGCTGGTGGAGGACCGGCAGCGCGAGGCCCTGCTGGTCGAGTGCCGGGCCCGGAAGATCGAGCCGCCGGGCCGGACCCGGGTCGAGAAGGTCCTTGTTGCGGCACGGGGCAAGTGGGAGAAGACGTTTTGCGCCCGCACGGTCGGCCGCCTGGGCGAGGCGGGCACGGCCCGGCTGCTGTCCTTGGTGGCCGAGGACAACGAGGCGGGTACCGCCCTGCTGGCCGCGCTCAAGCGCGACCCGGGCGCGGTCGGCCTGGACTCCCTGCTCACGGAGATCACCAAGCTCAACGACGTGCGCAAGCTCGGGCTGCCCGACGGGCTGTTCACGGACTGCTCGGAGAAGCTGGTGGCCGCCTGGCGGGCACGGGCGATCAAGATGTACCCCTCGGACTTCCGTGACACGGCGGAGGACGTACGGATCACCCTGCTCGCGGCGCTGTGCTCGTCCCGGCAGGCGGAGATCACCGACGCCCTGGTCGCCCTGCTGGTCGCCCTGGTTCACAAGATCAACGCACGCGCCGAGCGGCGGGTGGAGAAGCAGCTCACCGCCGAGTTGAAGAAGGTCCGCGGCAAGGAGGGGATCCTCTTCAAGCTGGCGACGGCCGCCGTCGACAAGCCCGACGAGGTCGTACGCCGGGCCCTGTTCCCGGTGGTCGGGGAGAAGACGCTGCGCGAGCTGGTGGCCGAGGCGAAGGCGAACGAGAAGGTCTTCAAGGCCAAGGTCCGCACCACGCTCCGGTCGTCGTACAGCTCGTACTACCGGCAGATGCTGCCGCCGCTGCTGAACACGCTGGGTTTCAGGGGCAACAACACCGCGTACCGGCCGGTGATGGACGCGATGAAGCTGCTGAAGAAATACGCCGACGTCGACGGCAAAACCCGCTTCTACGACGCCGGCGACGACGTGCCCATGGACGGCGTGGTGCGCAAGGACTGGCGCGAGGCGGTCGTCGACGACAAGGGAAAAGTCGAGCGCATCCCCTACGAGCTGTGCGTCCTGGTCGCGCTGCGGGACGCCGTACGGCGCCGCGAGATCTACGTCGAGGGCGCCGCGCGCTGGCGCAACCCGGAGGACGACCTGCCCGGCGACTTTGAGGCCACCCGCGCCGTGCACTACGCCGCGATCCGCCAGCCGCTCAATCCGAGGGCGTTCATCGCGGACCTGAAGAAACGCATGACCGCGGGTCTGGACCAGCTGTCCGGCGCGCTCGCGGACGGCAGCGCGGGCGGGGTTGAAGGTCACCACCCGCAAGGGCGAGCCGTGGATCACCGTGCCCAAGCTGGAGCCGCTGGCCGAGCCCACCGGCCTGGCGGCCCTCAAGGAGGAGGTCGCGCGCCGCTGGGGCGTCCTGGACCTCCTGGACGTGCTGAAGAACGCCGACTTCCTCACCGGTTTCACCGAGGAGTTCTCCTCGGTGGCCGCCTACGAGCGCATCGAGCGTGACGTCCTCCAGCGCCGCCTGCTGCTGGCACTCTTCGCGCTGGGCACGAACATGGGCATCCGCGCGATCGTGGCGACCGGCGAGCACGGCGAGAGTGAGGCAGCGCTGCGGCACGTGCGCCGGCACTTCATCACCGTCGACAACCTCCGGGCCGCGGTCACCAGACTGGTGAACGCCACCTTCGCCGCCCGAGACACCGCATGGTGGGGCCGCGGCACCGCGTGCGCGTCAGACTCGAAGAAGTTCGGGTCTTGGTCCTCGAACTTCATGACCGAGTACCACGCCCGTTACGGCGGCGACGGCGTGATGATCTACTGGCACGTCGAGCGGAAGAACGTCTGCATTTACTCCCAGCTCAAGAGCTGTTCGTCGTCCGAGGTCGCGGCGATGATCGAGGGCCTGCTGCGGCACTGCACGGACGCCGAGATCGAGTCGAACTACGTCGACACCCACGGCGCGAGCGTGGTCGGGTTCGCGTTCACCGAACTGCTCAACTTCCGCCTCCTGCCGCGGCTGAAGAACATCGGCAGCATCCGCCTGTACCGCCCGGACGACACCCTGCCCGGCTGGCCGACGCTCGGCGCCTCGCTGACGCGGCCGATCCGCTGGGAGCTGATCGAGCAGCAGTACGACCAGATGGTCAAGTACGCCACCGCGCTCCGGCTCGGCACCGCCGAGGCGGAGCAGGTCCTGCGGCGCTTCACTCGCGGCGGCCCCAAGCACCCCACCTACCAAGCCCTCGAGGAACTCGGCCGCGCAGTTCGTACGGTCTTCGCCTGCGACTACCTCGCAAGCCCTGGCCTGTGGCGGGAGATCCACGGCGGGCTTCAGGTCGTGGAGAACTGGAACAGCGCGAACACCGTCCTCCACTACGGTAAGGACGGCGCCCTCACCGGGCCGGACAAGGAGCACGCCGAGACGTCGATGCTCGTCCTGCACCTGCTCCAGTCCGCGCTCGTGCACGTCAATACCCTGCTGGTGCAGCAGGTCCTGGCCGAACCGGCCTGGGCGAAGAAGCTGAGCGACGAGGACCGGCGCGGCCTGACCGCGCTGTTCTGGTCCAACGTCAACCCGTACGGCACCTTCCGCCTGGACATGAACAAGCGCCTCGACCTGGGGCTGGCCGCCGCCGTGCCCGGCCCCCGCACCCCGGCGGATGCCGCCGACCGATCGAGCACGGAGACACGATGAAGGACTTCGCCGACCTCACCGCCCCCCGGATGAGCTGAGTGCCGGGCTGATTACTACGGGACGCCCCGCTGGTTCCCGGGGGGCGCCGCGCTGATCCCGGGGGCGCCCGGTGTCGTCTCAGCGTGAGGCAGAGGCGCCTGCGGTTCACGTCCGTCGGCGGGTCCGGGCCGCCACGACGACTGCCGCTCCCGTCGTCCCGGCAGCCGTCCAGAACAGCAACTGGGCGGCGGGCCCGTTGACCGACCTCAGCTCACCGTCGCTGTGGAGGCAGAACGAGTCGGGCGGGAAGTACTGCGAGACAGCCGCCCCCGTCCCGTGGCACGGTGACTCTTCAGGGAACAGAAAGGGCTGCGCACGCTGCGAAAGTATCCACCCCATGATGACGGTCAGCCAGCCGGCTGACAGGAACAGCGCACGTGTCCAGGCGGGAACGCCTGCTCGGCGCCCCAGCAGCCAGACTAGGAGCGTCGGCATGACGAAGACGACGAACGGCGCACCCAGCACGATCAGGCTCTTCATGGTGCCGGGATCTTACAGACCGGCGCCCCGCCCGACGCCGCGCGCAGATCGAGGCCTGGATCGAGCGGGCCGGTCTCAGCGTGAGGCTCGGCCAAAGTCCGCCGCGGCGCGTCCTGAAGGAGGCCGGGGCCATCGCTCTGCAGCCGCACCGCGACGCGGAGTTCGGCCGACTCGACCGCGGGCGCCAGGTGAACCGTCCTGTCCTCCTGGACGGGTGGGTGTCCCATGGCTGTGACGGTGTTCCAGCCACCGACGGGGGCGATCTTCTAGCGCCTGTCGGTGTCCGGCGCGGTGTTTGCGTAGTCGAGCGTGGCGGCCTTCACGTCCGCCTCGGCGTTCTCCTCGTGTGTCGGGACTCCGGGCAGAGCAGGCCGACCAGGATGCCCTTGTCGAACTTGGTTTTCCAGCGGGCGGCGTCATCGGCTCCCTTCCAGCAGGCGCGGGTGCAGCGGGAGCAGTGCCCCAGGGGCTGGATCTTGCTACGTGCCATGCCGACCATCCTTTCGGCCAGGTGCAGGGCCCCGGATCTCTTCCGAGGAACTGCGGGGTGTTCTTCGGGGCAGGTTGTTGACGTGCGCACCGCGCTGCCGACCGTTTCACAGGTGGTCGCTCGTGAAACACCCGGCCGCACGGTCGTCCACCTGCGGCGATCATGTTTCATGAGTTGTTGCAAATGACTGGACGTCTGAAACACCCTCATGAAACAGTCCGGGCTTGTGAGCGACGACTTCAAGCGCGTGGAATCGCACGACTGCCCGATGTCCACCTGCGCCGCCCCCGCGGGGTCCCCGTGCCGGACCGGCAAGGGCAAGGTGGCGATCCAGTACCACACCGCCCGCTTCCGCCTCTTGCCCCAACTCGCCAAGTTGTTCAGCGTGCCGACGCCCGCCGTACGCAAGCCGGGCTCGGCGTGGACCGAGCTGCCCCGGCCCGTGTGCGCCAGCGCCGAACCGGTCGGACACGTCCGCCTCGGCTACGCCCGCGCCTCGACCGCCCGGCAGTCCTTCGACGCACAACTCGACTCGCTCGGCGAGGCCGGGGTCACCCGGGTCTTCTCGGAGAAGATCTCCACCCGCGCCCGCACGCGCCCCGAGCTGGAGGCCGCCGTGAAGCTCGCCGGGGAGATCCGCTCCTCCGGCGTCGCCGTCACCCTCGTCGTGCACGAGCACAAGCGGCTCGGCCGCGGCATCGAACTCGCCATGCTCGCCGAGGAGCTGAAGGCGAGCGACGTCGGCCTGGAGTTCCTCACCGGCGAGCTGAAGGGCTCACACGACCCCTCCGGCGTCGTGTTCACCGTGCTCGCGGCCATGTCCGGTATGGAGCGCGAGTACATCCGCGACCGCACCCTCGAAGGACACGAGTCCGCCCGCAAGCGCGGTAAGACCATCGGCGGCACCGGGGTCACCGACGACGGCATGCTGTCCATGGCCCTCCACCTACGCGACCAGGAGATGAGCCTGCGCGACATCGCCAAGCGCCTCGTCATCACCACCGGCGCGAAGAGGGGCCAGCACCCCTCGCCCGCCACCGTCATGCGGATGCTGCGGGAGCACGACGAACAGGCCGCCAGGGCGGCGGACGCGTGATCATCCGGCTAGTTTGCGGCTGGTGTCTGAGCTAGGACTCTAGGGCCTACGACTACGACGAGGAGGGCCCGGACCACCGCAAGGTCTTCCGCGCCGCCGTCCGCACCGGAACGGGCCGCACGGCGGAAGGCACCGGACAGTCCAAGAAGGCGGCGCGGGCGGCTGCGGCGCGAGCGCTGCTCGACGCATACCCGAGGGTGGCTGCGGCGGCGGGCGCCGAGCGGAAGGCGACACCCGCGAACCTGCCTACCGCGTCGCCGCTGCCCTACGCGCAGCCGGGCAACCGGCAGCGGGACGCCGTGAGCGACCTGGCGGCGATGTTCGAGCTTGGGCATCGCGCGGATGGGCTCCTCGCCCAAGCCCTCACCCATGCCTCCTGGGTCCACGAGAACCAGGCGGCGGCGACCGCCGCCCGCCAGCGCGACAACCACCTCCTCGCCCACCACGGCTCGCACGTGGTGAACCACCTCGCCGCCCACGTCCGCGTCCCCGACGTCGCGAGAGTGGTTCGGTGAAACGGGGCTGAGGCCGTACGGCGAGCGCTGAGCAGCGGGCCGCAGGCCGCCTCCGTTCGCGACGTCGTGCAGGACTGGTGGCGCGATCAGGCCCCGGCCACCGGCGTCACGGTCCGCGACGACATGCGTCAGGAGATCTTCCGCCCGCTCCCCATCCACCTCGGCGCGCTGGACGAGACCCTGAAGTGGGGCGGCGAAGCCGCCGAGGCGGCCGATACCCGCATCGACGTCGAGCTGACGGTTCAGGACGGCACGCTGCACGTCTGGCTCGGCCTCGACAGGGTGGACGTCCGGGCGGCGTGCGACGATTTCGCACGCCTGTTGTCGCACACCCTTCCGTACACCGACTGCCTGGTCGGTGACGACCATGTACTGCTGCGCCTGCACGGCGATCTCGAGACAGATCCCCTTCATCCCTTGGCCGCCGCAGGCATGGATGCCTACGCCTCCGGGCCGAAGGACCGGCGACGACTCATTGAGTAACTCGCCGACGGGCCTGCGGAAGCACAGGACAAGCAGCCGTATTCGTGAGCCCGTAACGCGAGTCGGGCCACGTTCTTCGCACCGCTTCAGCGTGGCAAGGGCGTGACAGGAATGGCGCTGCAGCGCCCCCGCCGGCTTAAGGAAACGGCTGCCCCTGGGCGCTCACCGAAGGCCCGGCCGACGCCGGGACGGCGAAAAACTTGGTATGCGGAGCCGGCGGGACCAGGTAACGTCTTGTTCATGTTCTTCCAGACGCCGATTTACGAGTGAGAGCGTGACGGGCCCCTGCTGACGTCCTTCGACGTCGCCGTGCCCGTCCCCCACCGATGAATCCGTAGATCACTTCACAACATTCCGGGAGAACCCGTGAGCAAGAACATCAACAACCCCGTGGGCATGGGCGGCGGCCAGCGCAAGAAGCTGTCCCGCGCCGAACGGCAGAACAACGGTCCGCACCGCAACCTCGACCGCCAGGGTGCTGCCGACCAGAAGGCGGAGCTGGTGCGCAAGATGCGCGAGAAGGCAGGCACAGCCGAGGGCGCCGGGCAGACGGGCGACAACACCGCACAGAGCTGACGCACCGCCACCGCAGGGCGGCACCGCACGGGGCAGGGCCCGGACCGCGATACGTGGTCCGGGCCCTGCTGCCGTACCGGGCGCGGCCTGCTTCGCTCAGCTCTCGGCCGAGCACCCGCGTCTCAGCCGACCAATCGGGGCAGCCACAGATTCAGCAGGACCGGCCGGGCGATCATGTGAGGACGGGGCGGGGCCGAACGGCTTCGTTCCGTCCCTGTCGACGAATGTCCCTCCCTGTGGTGCGGGCGTCGGCCCCCCGTCGAGCCTGCCGCCTGCCGTGTCGTCGACCAGGGAGGATGCCGACGAGCGGGGAGAAGGGACCGGTCCGGGCGACCCGGTGCCTCACTCGCATCAGCGCCATCGAACCGTGACCCGTGTCACAGATCTGCCGGGGAACTGGGACGCCGATGCGTCCGACCGGTGAAGTGGTGCAGCTTGACAGCACTGTTGCCGTATGACGCGACCTGGAGACTCGGTGATGGACCAGACCCCGCAACCCGCTGACGGCCCCGCGGCCGAGGCGTCACTCAGGATGCTGCCGCCGCCCGCCCTGTGCGGGTTCCTCCTGCTGCTGGTCCTGATGTTCACCGTCTCCTACGCGGTGGGAGCGTCTGTCGGGCCCGTGGCCCCCGGCATGCACGGAACCCCCACGACCCAGGACGGCACGGGCGGCAACGGCGGCGGGGGCATGGACATGGGCGGCATGGACATGCACCACTATGGGGGCGGGGGCTGATGATCGCCGAAGCTGCGTCCGAACAGGCCGTCACCGATCTCACCGTCGGCGGAATGACCTGCGCGGCCTGTGTGAAGCGGGTCGAGAAGAAGCTCGGTAGGCTGGACGGCGTCACCGCCACCGTCAACCTGACCACCGGTCGTGCCCGGGTCAGTCATCCGCAGCAGGTCGGCCCGGAGCAGCTGATCGCCGCCGTCGAACAGGCCGGCTACACGGCCGCGCTGCCCGAGCCGCCCCGGGCGCGCCGTGAGGACCGGTCCGAGGACGAGCCCGCGGAACTGCGGCAGGAACGCGACCGGTTGATCGTCACGGCACTGCTCGCGGTTCCCGTGCTCGTCCTGTCGATGGCCCCCGGTCTGCAATTCCGCAACTGGCAGTGGCTGTGCTTCGTGCTCTCCGCACCCGTTGCCGTCTGGGGGGCCCGGCCCTTCCATCTGCGCGCGGTGCGGGGGCTGCGTCACGCGGCGGCGACCATGGACACGCTGGTCTCCCTGGGCGTGGCGGCGTCGTTCTCCTGGTCGGCGTACGCGCTCTTCCTCGGTGGCGCGGGCGCCCCGGGCATGCGGATGCCGTTCAGTCTCGTACCCTCCGCCTCCCACGGTGTCGCGCACCTCTATCTGGAAGCGGCCGTCGGGGTGCCGCTGTTCGTGCTCGCGGGCCGCTTCCTCGAAGCGCGGGCCCGCCGGGGAACGGGAGCGGCACTGCGCTCGCTGGCCCGGATCGCGGCCAAGGAGGTGTCGGTACGCGATGGCGAGGTAGAAAGGCGCGTTCCCATAGACGAACTGCGGGTCGGACAGGTCTTCGTGGTCCGGCCCGGGGAACGCGTCGCCACCGACGGCGCGGTGGTGGAGGGCAGCTCCGCCGTCGATCTCGCGCTGGTCACCGGAGAGAGCGAGCCGGTCGAGGCCGGTCCGGGCGACACGGTGGTCGGCGGAGCCGTCAACGCAGGCGGGCTGCTGCTCGTGCGGGCCACCGCGGTCGGCTCCGACACCCAGCTGGCCCGCATCACCCGGCTGGTGACCGAGGCCCAGGCCGGGAAGGCGCGGGCCCAGCGCCTCGCCGACACGGTCGCCGGAGTGTTCGTCCCGGTGGTGCTGGCGCTGGCCGCCACCACGTTGGGATTCTGGCTGGGTGCCGGAGTGGAGCCGCAGACCGCGATCACCGCTTGCGTGGCCGTGCTCGTCGTCGCCTGCCCGTGCGCGCTCGGCCTGGCCACCCCGACCGCGCTGATGGCCGCGACCGGCCGGGGTGCCGAGCTGGGTGTCCTCGTCAAGGGCGCCGAGGCTCTGGAGGGACTGCAGCACATCGACGCCGTGGTGCTGGACAAGACCGGCACGCTCACGTCGGGCCACATGAGCGTCGCCAAAGTCACCGCCGTGGCCGACGGACTCGGTACGGAGGCGGTGCTGCGCCTGGCGGGCGCCGTCGAACAGGGCTCGGAGCATCCGCTCGGCAGGGCCGTCACGGCATACGCAGGGCGGATCCTGAGTGAGCAGCGCCTGCCCGGTGTGCGTGACTTCGCCGCCGTTCCGGGGCGTGGCGTACGCGGCCGGGTCGAGGAGCACCAGGTCGAAGTCCTCGTTCCGGGAAACGAGTTGCCCCCGCTACTCGCCGATGCCCTGTCGGCCGCAGAGGCCGCCGCGCACACGGCGGTCATGGTCCGGGTGGACGGGAGGGCCGAAGCCCTGATCGAGATCGGGGACGTCCTGCGACCGGGAAGCTACCGGGCCGTGGACCGGCTGCGACGGCTGGGCGTGCGCCCCGTCCTCGCCACCGGCGACCGCGATGTGTCCGCCCGGACCGTCGCAGCCGATCTGGACATCGACGACGTACACGCCCGCTGCAAGCCCGAGGACAAGGCCACCCTCGTCCGCGAGTTGCAGGCCCAGGGCCACCGGGTCGCCGTCGTCGGCGACGGCGTCAACGACGCCGCCGCCCTGGCCGGCGCCGATCTGGGCATCGCCATGGGAAGCGGCACGGACGTGGCGATCGGCGCCGCGGACGTGAGGCTGGTCCGCGGCGACATCGAGGCCTTGGCGGACGCGGTACGACTCGCCCGCACCACGCTCGGCACCATCCGAACCAACCTCGCATGGGCGTTCGGCTACAACGTCGTCACCGTACCGCTCGCCATGGTCGGTCTCCTCAACCCGATGCTCGCGGCTGCGGCGATGTCCGTCAGCTCCCTGCTCGTGGTCGGCAACAGCCTGCGGCTGCGCGCCTGGCAGCCGTCCCCCGCGCCCGGGCGCAAGCGACGGCCGGCCCCTCGGCGCACACCGTGATGTCCTCTTCCTCCGCCGGGGGCGGTTCCATACGTCCCCGCCGCTCGACGACGACCGGGAGTCCCCGCCCATGACGGTCCACCCCTGGGCCCCCACTCGCCGTCGCCTCACCGACGCCTTGCTCGCGGCGATCGCTCCGGTGTGCGCCTGCGTCCTCGCCCTGGGCGGGCTTTCGGTGTGGGCCGCGACCGGAAACGCGGGCAGTCCACCGCGCATCGGCGTCACCCACGCACGACTCCATTTGCCGTTCGGGAACGTGTCCGAGACCGCCGCGTTCTTCAAGGTCGCCAACACGGGCGACGCACCGGACCGGCTCGTGAAGGTGACGTCGCCCGCCGTCACAGGAGAGATCTCCCTCAGTCGCCACCGGATGACCAAGGGGGCGTCGGCCTACCGTGAGACGACGGACAGTCTGCTGGTTCCGGCTCGCGGCACGCTGGACATGTCACCGGACACCGGCGACGTGACCGTACCAGTCACCCGCCGGTGGCAGGCCGGCGATCTGGTGCCGTTCACCCTGCACTTCGAGCACGCGGGGCGCGTCGAGGCCCTCGCGGTGGTGGTCCGGCCCGGCCAGGACGGGGCGTGATTTTGAGCGGGGTCGCCCAGGCGTGCGGGCCCGGCGGAGAGCGTGCCCCTGCGACGAGGCGAACCCCCTTTGGCGGTGCAGATCAATTGAATGGAGCCCATCGTCCAAGTCCGCCCCCACGCAAGTCGTTGCGCGCCCCCGCTGCCAGCCTTGTCGATCGGGACGGTACAGCGTGAATGGAGCAGCGCCCTGCCCTCGTGCCCCTATTGCCCGGCAGAGCCCCGGGGAACTCACCGGCCTCTCCATCCGACTGCTGTGGTGATGAAGCATGGAGGTGGCATGGAGGGGTTGGACGTCCGGATGTCCGACGTCGTGTGCCGGCACGGCCGGGTCGAGGCGGTACGCGACGTGTGCCTCGACATCGCGGCGGGGCAGCGGGTGGCACTGACCGGTACCAACGGGTCTGGCAAGACGACGCTGCTGCGCGCCGTTCTGGGCCTGCACCGGCAGTTCGCCGGCCGGATCTTGGTCGGGGGGCGGCACACCGGGAACGCGGCCGAGTGGGCGTGGCGGCGCCGGGCGTGCGCGTGGATCCCGCAGAAACCGGCGACCGGCCGGTTTCCGCTGCTGGGCCGGGAGTTGCTGGCGAGCAGCACCTCTGCCGCCGAGGCGGCCGGGGCGGCGGACAAACTCGGTGTCGGGCATCTCGCCGACCGGCCGCTGCACACGCTGTCCGGAGGCCAGCTCCAGCGCATGTACCTGGCACGGGCGGTCGGCTGCGTCGCCGCGGGCGCAGGAGTGCTGCTCGCCGACGAACCCACTGCCGCGCTCGACTTCTCCGGCCAGGAGGAAGCGTCCGACGTGCTGCTGTCCCTGCCGGCGACCGTCGTGGTCGTCACACACGACCGAGCCCTCGCCGACCGCTGCGACCGGGTGCTGGAGATGGCCGCAGGCCGGCTGCGGGAGGTCCGATGAGCCTCCTGGCCGCGGCCGACGTCGGTCAGCTGCTGCAACTCGTGCCCGTCCAGCGCGCGGGCGTCGCCCTGTTGGTGGCGGCCGTCGGGCTGCCCGTGATCGGGGTCGTCATCGTGGGCCTCGACATCATGCCGGTGCGGTTCGCGATGATGCACGTGGCGCTGCTGGGCATCGCGGTGGCTCTGCTGACCGGACTCGACCCGATGCTGTGCGCGCTGGTGGCGTGCGCGCTCGCCGGAGCCGGGGTCGCACCGCTGGCCCGCACCCCGGACGGACTGTCCGGCGCGATGGGCCTGCTGATGAGCCTGGCGATCGCGGCCGCGCTGCTCGTGCTCGCCGTCTCGGGCGTCAACGCGGCGGGAGCCTTCGCACTGCTGTGGGGGTCCATCCTCTCGGTCGGCACCGCGGACCTGTGGCTGCTGTCCTGCCTGGCCATCGCAGTGCCGGGCCTGCTCTGGTGGCGCAGGAGGGACATCGCACTCCTCCTGTATGACCGTGAGCTCGCCCTGTCCTCGGGTGTGCGCGTCGAGCGGCTCACTCTCCTGCTGCTGATTTTGGTCGCGGTGTCGGTCGCCGGAGCCATCAAGCTCACCGGTGCCCTGCTCGTCGACGCGCTCACTCTTCTGCCTGCCCTCGCCGCCCGGAGGTTGGGCCGTTCCCTGTCGTCCATCACCGTCTGGGCGGTCGGCATCGGTGTCGTCGTGAACCTGACCGGGTTCCTCGTCGCGCTCCGCTTCGACTGGCCTCCCGGTCCCGTCCTCGTCCTGACCGCCGGCGTGGTCGTCCTCGCCGTGCATCTCGTACCCGAACGGAGAATCAGCTCATGGCGCGCACTCGCGTCCGTATCACTTCCGTCCTCGCACTGACTCTCGGCACCGCGCTCACAGTCACCGGCTGCGGCGGCCAGAACACCTCGCCGTCCTCCTCGTCCGAGGCGAAGCCCGGGGGCAAGAATGAGGGCGCCCCGCTCGTCGTCGCCACCACGAGCTGGGAGGGTTCCTTCGCCAAGGCCGCAGGAGCGAAGGACGTCAAGGTCATCGTGCCGGAGTCGGTGCAGCACGCGCCCGACTACGACCCGAAGCCGTCCGACCTGGCGGCCGTGGCAGACGCCGACTTCGTGCTGTACGCGCCCTTCGAGCCCTACGCAGCGAAGTTCAAGGAGGCGGCCGGGTCGAACGCCGAGCTGGTCGAGGTCAACCTCGACAACGACGCCGACAAGGCGAAGGCCGAGGTGACCCGTCTGGGCAAGATGTTCGGCACCGAAGAGGCTGCCGCCCAGTGGATCAAGTCCTTCGACACTGAGTACGCCACCTTGCAGCAGGACTTGAAGGCCGCCTGGCCGGACGGCAAGGCGCCGACCACCGTCGCCCAGGTGTTCTCGACATGGTCGGCGAAGATGGCGGGTGCGAACCTGATAGGTACGTACGGCCCTGACGCGGTGACGGCCAAGCAGCTGTCCGACCTCTCGAAGAAGAAGCCGCAACTGGTCCTGGACAATGTTCATATGACGACAGGCAAGGTGCTCCCCGACTCAGGTGCGCACCAGGTGGAGATCGTCAACTACCCGGACAGGGACCTGGATCTGCTGGCCGTGTACAAGAACGCGGCGACGGTGGTGGAGAAGGCGATGGCCGCCTCCTGAGCCGCAGGAGTTGGCGGACACCAGGAGGGAGGGCCGCCCGAGGTGTCAACCGGGCAGCCCTCCCGCTCACCAGTGGGTCAGCCGGCCGACGCCAGAGGCAGCTGCTCCTCCGCCCGAGCACTGCACTGTTCCCGAAGCGCCGCCCGGTCCGGCTTGCCCGCTGGCGTCAGAGGCAACTCGCTGAGCACCAGTAGTCGTTCGGGGTGCTTGCGCCGCTCCAGACCACGGGTGCCGAGGTGGACGCACAGCCCTTCCAGCGTGGGCGCCGCGCCGTCCCTGGGCACGACGCACGCCGCGAGCCGCTCACCCATCAACGGGTCGCGGACCCCCACGCACACCACGTCCCGCACACCGGGATGCGTGGCGAGCTCGATCTCCACCTCCGCGGGGCTGATGTTGGCCCCGCCGCGGATCACCACGTCCTTCAGCCGCCCAACGACCCTCAGCGTCCCATCCTGGTCGATGAGTCCCAGGTCCCCGGTACGCACCCAGCCGTCCGCCGTGCGGTAGCGGGTGTCGAGGTCGGGCGCGGCGACATAGCACAGCGGGGTCATCGGGCCGCGGGCGACGATCTCGCCGACCGTGCCCCGGGAGACCTCCTCCAGCTCGTGGGTGCCGGGGAGAGTGATCCGTATGTCGGCGACTCGGGGATCGGGGTGTCCCGCGGCGATGCCGGGCCGCCCGTCACTATCGGAGGACTCATCCACCAGTCCGGTATGGCAGTTGACGCCGTCCGCCGAGCCGTAGAGGTTCACGACCGGGCAGCCGAAGGCCTCGCGTGCCTCCGCCGCCGTGGCCCGGTCCAGCGGGGAGCCTCCGACAATCACCGCCGTGGGCGGGGTGAAGTCCGGCCGGCTGTTTTCGGCCATGCGGTCCAGCACCATCCGGATCATGGTCGGCACGCCCAGGACATGGGTGGGCTCGTGCTCGGCGAGTGCCTCCAGCGCGGCCTCCGGAGTGAAGGCGTCGAGCAGGACGAGGGTTCCGCCGTGCCGGGCGAGGGTGACGGCGGTGCCGTTGCTGCCGAAGGCGGAGGCCAGGGGGATGAGGAACAGGCACCGCGGCGGTCGCCCGTCCGGGATGAGGGAGCCGAGGAAGTTGCCGCGTCCGCCGGCCAGCGCGTTGTGCGAGTAGGCCACCATCTTCGGCTCGGCCTCGGAGCCGGACGACACCAGGATGCGGGCGGCTGAATCGGGGTCGGGGCGGGCCGGGACCAGGGTCTTCGGGTCGGTGCGCAGCAACTTCGAGAGCGAGACGGCTCCTTCGGGCGCGGCTCCCGAGGCGATCACCGTCCGCAGTGCGGGCAACTCATCGGCGACTGCCAGCAGGTCGGCCGCGTGGTGGTTGCCTCGGTGTTCGGCCGCCGCGATCACCGCGACCGCCTCCGATCTGCGCAGCAGTGAGGCCGCCTCGCGCCCGCCGCGCCCGACGGGGAAGGGCAGAGCGACCGAGCCCAGGGCCGCCAGCGCCAGATCGACGACGACCGCGTCGCGTCCGTTGGGCAGTTGGACACCCACGACGTCACCGGTACCTATGCCGAGTCCGGCGAGCCCGGCGGCGAGACATCGGGCCTTGCGGTCCAGCGCGGTGTAACAGAGTGTGCCCTTGGCGTCGAGGACGGCTGTGCGGTGCGGATCGGCGATGCGGCGGGCGCGGTAGAGGCTGTAGAGGTCGAGGTCGGGGCAGGTGCCGTCCACGGCCCAGGTACGGCGCAGTTCGGCGGGCAGCAGGTCGTGCAAGGCGACGGTCATGCGAACCTCCAGGGGTCGGGCACGGCGGGGGCGCCGTGTGCGTCGTGGCTGATCGAGCCGGAGGAGAGCAGGTCGGCGAGGTCGGTGACGACCGGGACGGCGGACACACCGTGCCCGCGCAGCCGCTCCAGCGCCTGCGCTGTGGACAGGCCGCGGACGTCGTACGGGATCGCGGAGCGGTCCGGGAGTGCGATCCAGCCGTCGGTGGTGGGCAGCGGCCGGCGGAACCCCGCCGGCCGGCGCGGATCGAGGCCCTGCGCGGCACGCGCCCGAGCACCCGCGGTGAGTACATCGGCGGCCCCCAGCAGAGACGAGTCCACCCGCACACCGGCCCCCGTGCGCTGCCGCAGCAGCAGCCCCGCGAGGACGGCCTCGGCACCTATGAGCCCGCCGAGCACGTCGAGCAGGGTCATCAGGGACGGTGCGGGCGGTTCGTCGGCGGGGCGTGCGGCCTCGCCGACCCCGGTACGGGCCTGCACCATGAAGTCGGTGCCCATCGGGGCGTCGTGCAGCCGTCCGGCCCAGCCGCTGGTGTAGGCGTAGACGAGCGCGGGATTGGCGGCGCCCAGGTGCTCGTGGTCCAGGCCGAGTTCGGCGGCCTTGCCGGGTGCCCAGTTGTGCAGGAAGACATCGGCCTGAGCCGCCATCGCGCGCAGCCGCTCGCGGTCGGCCGGGGACTTGATGTCCACCTCGACAGCCTTCTTGCCACGGTTGAGCGCGAGCCAGCGGGCCGATACGCCCGAGCAGGCGGGCGGCATGCCGCGCAGCGGATCCCCGCCGGGCGGCTCGATCCGCACTACCTCGGCGCCGAGCAGGCCCAGCAGATGCGCGGTGAGCGGCGCCTGGATGCGGCGGCCGGCCTCCAGGACGGTCAGGCCGGCGAGAGGGGCGTAGGCATATCCTGTCGCGACGCCGGAATAGGAAGCGTGACGCGGACTCAGTTCCCACGGCGGGGCCCCGTCGTACTCGGCGGCCCGCTCGGCGAGCGAGCGCAGCCGGCACACCTCGGCACCGGAGGAACGGGCCGCATCCCGGATCAGCTCCCAGACAGCGGTCCGAGCGGAGTCGTGCAGCGACTGCGGAAAGGGCGCGCAGGCCGTGGCGTACCGGAACTGGAAGGGCCGCCAGCCGCGCCGTATCGCGTCCCCCGGAGCGCCCAGCGCACGCCAGAAGGCGGCCCACGCGCCCGGGTCAAGTGTCTCCAGCTCGAAGGCGACCCCATCGGCGGAGGTGAACGGCGGTCCGCCCGGGGCGACTTCGGCGGCCTCATCCTCCTCCGCCCCCGCCGCGGCCAGGTACTGCGAGACGGCGAGCAGCCCGGCCCGTTCGGCGCTGACCTCCGCCTCCGTGAGCCGTCCGCCGCGCGCTTGGGCGAGGAGCCCGGTCAGGAGGGCCTGCACGGCCAGGACGCCGGTGGCGGTGGCGGTGTAGTCGACGGCCACGCCGCGTGGGGTGCCGTCGCGGCGACCGTGCACGGCCATGACGCCGGTGGCCGCCTGCACGGTCGCCTCGTCGACGGCTTCGTCGCCCCACCTTGTGCGGGCGGTGATCCCGCTGAACTCCGCTCCGGAAAGCCTGATATGGCCGCCGGTGTGTCCGGCGCTCTCCGCGCCGAGCAGCCGCAGGTGCTCCGTGACAAGTTCGTCCGCCGGCCCCTGCGGGCCCGAGGTGTCCAGGCGCAGCCCGTCGAGCGGCCGGGCCGTCGTCTGTGCGATGGCCGGTGTGGCTGGTGAGGTCATGGCCCTCCTTTCCTGACGCGCGGGAACCCAGGAGCGGTCGCCCCCGACCAGTTCCACGAACAGATAGTCGGACCGGCAGGAGCCGGAGTTCCCGAAGGGGTGAGGGACAGGTGTGGGACATGACGCTCGGTGGTCCGCAATGCCCGTCGGAGATAAAGGGGTTGAGGGACCAGGTGGCGGACTTTGTCCGTGCCCGGGTAGTGCCCTGCGAGGCGGTCCTGGACGGCGGCGGCCCGGACGCGGCGGCGGCGTTGCGACGGCTGCGCAAGGAGGCTGAGGCCGAGGGTCTGTGGGCGCTGCCCCTCCCGGAGGAACTGGGCGGCCAGGGGCTGCCGTTGCCGTTGTATGCCCATGTCGCGGAAGCCGAGGGCGCAAGTGACCATGGCCCGGCGGCACTCGGCTCGGCCTCGCTGCTGGACGCGCTCATGCTGTGGCGGCACGGCGGCCGACGCGTCCGTGAGCGCTATCTCGCACCGCTGGTCGCCGGGGACCTGCGGGCCTGCTACGCGATGACCGAGCCGGACGTCCCTGGCACCGACCCCTTCCTCACCACCACCCGCGCCGATGAAAGTGAGGGCGGGAACTGGCACGTGACCGGGCGCAAATGGTTCGTCAGCGGGGGCGCCGAAGCAGACCTCATCACGGTACTCGCGCGCACGGACGGCCGAGCCCCCGACCGGGACGGCCTGTCCCTGCTGCTGGTTCGGGCCACCTCACCCGGCTTCCGGGTTGTGCGCGAACTGCCTGTCCTCGGCGCGACCGGACAGGCGGAGATCGAACTCGACGGCGTCGCAGTGGACCGCGACCACCTGATCGGCCAACGCGGCAAGGCCCTCGCCGTCGCCGCCGAAAGGCTCCAACTCGGCCGCACCCTGCGCAGCCTGCGCTGGCTCGGCCAGGCCGGCCGTGCCTTCGAACTCATGCGGAAAAGGGCCGTCACCCGCACCCGTTCCCGTGGTCCGCTCGGCGACCTGCAACTCGTCCAGCGCCTCGTCTTCGAGTCCTTGCTCGCCCTGCGCACGACACGGCCTCTGGTCCACGAGGCCGTGGCCCGGCTCTACGCGGGCGCCGACGCTCATGTGGAGGTTGGCCTTGCGAAGGTCGCCGCCGCGCGCACGCTCGACCTGGTGGCCGACGCGGCGATCCAGGTCCACGGCGCGGCTGGCCTCGGCCCGGACACCGCGCTCCCCGCCCTCTTCCGCGCCGGCCGCGCCGCCCGCGTCCTCGACGGCCCGGACGAACTGCACATCACCTCGGTGGCACGGCGGTTGCTGCGGACGGATCCGGCCTAGGGGGATAGAGCCGTGAGGCCGGTGAGCGCGGCGAGGGCGTAAGCCAGGAAGAAGTCACCCCAGATCAGCTCCTGCCGGATGGCTGTTCCGGTCGCCAGGTCGTAACAGCCGTCCAGAAGGCGGCCATCGACGGTCAGACGGGTGCCGACCAGAGTCCCCAGAACGGCGACGGCACGGTCCCGGTGGCCGAGGCCGAGCAGCGCCAGCGCGGTGATGGCGGCGGCGGAGGTGTCGCGAGGGCCCTCGGGGTGAGCGGCGTCGGCGGGCGGTACGAGCTGCCGTGTCAGCAAGGCGGCATGACCGGAGAATTCGTCGCCGCCCGGCAGGTGCGCCGCCTCGGCGAGCGCGAGCAGCAGCCAGGCCGGGCCTCGGCTCCAGCCCGGCGGCGGATCGGCGCACGCGATCCAGCCCGCACCGGGGTCATGCCGCCACGACCAGCGAAGCGGTCGTGCACCGAGGCACAGATCGACGTGCCGCCGCAGATGGGAGTGAGCCGCCTCCAGGTCCGCCGCCGCCAGCAACGGCACCATGCCGGGCACGCCGTCCACGCGGGCCGTCAGCCGCGGCCCGCCGAACGCCGAACCCCACGGCACGAGACCGAGTTCCGGGATGAAGTCGTTCAGGCAGGCCCGGGCGGCCCGCTCCCGCAGGCCCAGGTCCTCGTCAGCGAAGACAGTGCCGTACCAGAAGATCAGTCCGCGGGCGGCGGTGTCCGCCTCGGCCCAGTCGGCCAGGCGGGCCGTGCAGGCCCGCGCGGCCGCACGGTCGGCGCCGTCGCTGGTGTACCGGGCGCGCAGCCACAGCAGCCCCGCCCAGAATCCACCGGTCCAGGAGCCGCGCGCGGTCGTCTTCCACGTGCCGGTGTCAGGGTCGGCGTACAGCGGGAACCGGTCGCCGACCTCGGTGCGGGTGACGGCGACCCGGGCCAGGACGGAGGCGAGGGCCGGGGCGGCCCATGCGGGTGCGGTTCGCGGGCCGGGTGACGCCTGCCGGTCCTTCGACGGGGGTGTGCTCTCATCCATGCGTGCCCTCATGACTCTACGCCCGCCCGACGCTCCCGTACGGCCCACAGCAGCGCCACCGTCCCGGCTGCCGCGAACTCGGCCGCCACGAGCAGCCACCCGCCCCCGTACCGCCCGGACTCCGCCAGGACCCCGAACAGCGGCGGCCCGAGCGTGAATCCGGCGAAGAAGCCCGCCGAGACCAGCGCCGAGTCCTGGCCCGCGCGGCCGGGCGCGGCTCGCTGCATCACCAGGACCATGGACACCGCGTTCGCCGCCACGGCGAAGACGCCCACCACCACGGCCGCCGCCCACACCAGCGGACGGAACGACGACGAACCGGCCAGCAGCAGGGCCGCCGCCACCGCGCCCGCGGCCAGGAAGCCCGGCAGCCAGGGCGCCTGGCCGGGTCGCCCTGCGACCTTCGACCAGCCCACCCGGCCCGCGATCCCCGCCACACCGAGCACGGCGACCAGCGCACCCGCCGCGGTGGGACCGAGACCGAGCCGCTCGGTGCCGTACAACGCCAAGTAGGTGTTCACCGAGGCGATGCCGCAACCGAGCAGCAGCGAGAACACCGACAGCCACGCGATCATGCCTCGCGGCACCCAGACCGCCGGCGTGGACTTCGCCGGCGGATCAGGGGGCAACGCTTGCGCCGCCCACACCGCCGCGATCACCGCGGTGCCCGCCGCCGTCCACACAGCACCCCGCCACCCGGTGAATCCGGCCAGCGCCGCGAGTGGCAGCCCGGCCGCGAACGCACCGAGTTGTACCCCCGACTGCTTCATCCCAGTCACCGAACCGCGCCGGGCG
Source organism: Streptomyces sp. NBC_01788 (assembly GCF_035917575.1). GTDB lineage: Bacteria > Actinomycetota > Actinomycetes > Streptomycetales > Streptomycetaceae > Streptomyces. The sequence goes on from NZ_CP109090.1 coordinate 7,232,048, forward strand.
GGCGGTACGGCGGCGAGGATCGCTTTGTTCGTGGCAGGGTTGGCCAGCGCCTGGGGCAGCCCGCCGAGCGCGACGGCCGCCAGCAGGAATCCGGCACCGGGAGCCGACCCGATCAGCGCGAGCGCCACCGCCGTCACCGCCAGCAAGGTCACCAGGCAACGCCGTGGTCCCACCCGGTCCACCACCCGCCCTCCGACTGGGGAGAGCACGGCCGCCGTACTGAACCCCACGGTGGTCGTCAGCCCCAGTGCGGTCGGTGAGACGTCCAACTCGGCCACGAGCCGGGGGCCGAGTGCCCCCAGCAGGAACAACTGCATCATCGAAAAAGCCATGGCACATGTCAGCAGCGCGGTCAGGGTACCTAACCTCCGTGCCCCTGATCCGGCCGCCTGTCCGGCCCGTCCCGCCTGTTCCGTCGTCACAGACGCACCTCCCGGGACAGCAGTCGGACTCAACTCTCCTCGAGTTCCCGCCCTTTACTGTGACGTGTATTACGGGGACAGTGTTGAGCGTGGGGCCGGGGGAGTTCTCGTATCCCCTCGTGACGGGCAGAGCCAGGATGCGAGGATGAGCCGCCATGACTGTCGGGTGGTGTTCGCGCACGATACGGGCCGCGGTGTTCGCGGCCGTCTGTGTGCTGCTCGCCACCTTGGGGCACGTCCTGATGTCGGACACCGCAGTTCCCTGGTGGGCTCTTGTCGTGGCGACTGTGGTGAGCGGTGGTACGGCGTTATGCCTGGCCGGCCGGGAGCGCGGACTCCTCCTCGTCCTCTCCGTCGCGGTGGCCGTCCAGGCGGCACTGCACGTGTGGTTCTCGTACGCGCAGGAACTGTCGACACCGTCCACGGCTCAGATGCCGTCGATGCCCATGGAATCCATGGCTATGGACGGCATGGGTGACGGCTCTCCCTTCATGGATTACGTGGGCTCGATGGCTCATATGGGCCACGCGATGGACCACATGACCCAGGCGGGCTCCTCCTTGGAGTCGCTGAGCGCCCCGCATTCCATGACGGGAACAGGTCACGTCATGGGCGGGATGTCCACCACCGGAATGCTCGCCGCCCACCTGCTGGCCGCATTGATGTGCGGCCTGTGGCTCGCCTACGGAGAACGCGCCGCCTTCCGGATTCTTCGCGCCGTGGCCGGATGGCTGGCCGCACCCCTGCGGCTGCCCATCACGCTGCCCGCACCACCACACCGACCAAACAACCACGTTCGCCGCAGCTGCTGTGCCCGTACGCCGCGCAGGCTGCTCGTTGCTCACGCGATCACTTCTCGGGGTCCGCCCGTGGGGACCGCTGTCGTCTGAGACAGCCGGTTCCCCGGGCCGTCCGTGTGCGCCACGCCCGGACGGCCCGGGCAACGGGTTTACGCAGCCATGCGCGCGTATGCCCGCCACACTCCCACGCCAACACCGGATCCGCCGTGCCCAGTGCCGGCCCGATCCGGATGCCGGGTTTCCGGATTCCCGAGAAGGACATCCAGTGATCAGTCCTGCCCTGCCCGCCGTATGCGACAAGACACCGTCCAGGACGGGGGCGCATGACCAGAAGACGGCTGCCGACGAGTCGATAACGGCCTGGGCGCTCGCCGCTCGCGGCGGTGACCCCGAGGCCGTCGAGAACTTCGTCCGCGCCCTGCACAGAGACGTCCGCCACTACGTCACCTTCCTGAGTGCCGACCCCCAGGCCGCCGATGACCTGGCCCAGGACACCTTTCTGCGGGCTCTGGGCAGCCTGCACCGCTTCGAGGGCCGTTCCTCCGCCCGTACCTGGCTGCTGTCCATCGCCCGCCGCGCGGTGATCGACAGTTACCGGTACAACTCGGCGCGGCCCCGCTTGTCCGACACCGACGATTGGCAGACTGCCGCCGAGTGGGCCCAGCCGCGTGGCCTGCCAAGCTTCGACGACGGCATCGCTCTTTCCGAACTGCTGGACACGTTGCCCGACGAGCGCCGGGAGGCGTTCGTCCTCACACAACTCCTCGGCCTGCCCTACGCCGAAGCGGCCGAGCTCAGCGACTGCCCGATCGGTACGGTCCGGTCACGCGTGGCCCGGGCCCGCTCCTCGCTGATGCGGTCCCTGCGCGATGCTGAGAGAGCCGAACCGGTGGGCGTGGCGTCCCGGCGGGCGCCGGCGTCGCTGCCGGACTGATCACCTCGCTCGGCTTCGCCGCCCTCGCCGCCACACCTCCGAAGGAGCAGACGGGCCAGACCATGGGTTCGGCCGAACTCGGCCGCGAACTCGGCGACGCCGGAGACTCGTTGCCGGTCGCCTCCATTGCTTCCGCCGCCGCCCTCAACTGGGGGGAATGCCGTACTCGCCGGGGTAACCGTGCTCCTGCTGTTTGACCTGGCCGCCCGCCGTACGGCCCACTGACCGCCCTGAGTAGACACCAGGACCGATCGGCCTGCCTGTCCGTATGCCCCGGGCGTCAACTTACGACGGGAAGTACGCGCTTAAACCGGCGAGTTGGGGAGGTGCCGACAGCTTCACCTTCCTCGCCGTCCTCCTCGGCGCCGATGGCGCCGTTCTCGACTCGCGAGCCGCCGATCCGATGGTCGGCCTGGGGATCGGCGCCGCCATCCTGCTGGTCCTCAAGAACGCAGCCCGCGAGGTCTACCGGCGTCTGATGGACTCCGCCGACCTCGCCCTGGTTGACACCCGGAGAACGTCCTGCGCGACATTGACAGGGTGCGCGGCGTCGGACAGGTACGCACGCGCTGGATCGGCTACGCCGTGCGCGCCGAAGCCGACATAATGACAGCGGGGGCGGAATCGGTAGCAGCGGCCTGCTCATCGGGGCTGCGTGGCAGAGAGACCTACGATGAATCTGCGGCTCAGGAGCCCAGGCCGCGAGAGTAGCGCTTCAAGAGGGTGGCGAACCTCGATCCCGGCGTCGCGGCCGCCACCTCGGCCGCGTCGGGCGCCGTGTCCACGTCGCGCAGGAGTGGCAGGTCGCGCACCCGAAGGCCCGCCCCGGTGAGGCGGTCGCGTTGGGCGGCGCCGGTGTATGCGGTGGACATCGGGATGCCTCGCAGCAGCGCCGGGTAGGGCGCGGCCAGGCCGAGTGCCCAGAACCCGCCGTCCTCCGCGGGGCCGAACCACGCGTCGTACTCCCGCCACGCGCCGGGATCCAGTACGGGGGCGAGGAGATTCGGGGTGAGCTGTGGGGTGTCCATGCCGACCAGTAGGGCGGGGCCGTCTGCCACGGCGGCGAAGGCCGCGGCCAGCCGCTCGTCCAGGCCACCGGACGCCTGCGGGACCACCTCGATGCCAGTCGGCAGCCAGCGTCCGGGCGCGCCGTCCAGGAAGAGCATCCGGCGGCGAGCCGGGCAGCGCAGCACGGTCTCGAGGGTGTCGGCGAGCGCCGCCTCCGCGAGGGCAGCGGCCTGGGCTGGGGTGAACGGCGGGGTGAGCCGGGTCTTGACGTGCCCGGGCCGCGGTTCTTTGGCCATCACCAGCAGCGCGGTCACCCCGACCGGACCGCTCACCGGAGTGCTCCCGCCGGACGCCGCGGCGGCTCGCTGAGCACCGCGCGCATGTCGCGCACCGTGTACCAGGTCCCACGCCAGGTACCCGTGACCTTGGAACGGCCGGCGCGCGGGTAGTACGGCACGTCGACCTCGCGCACCCGCCATCCGGCATCGGCGGCGCGGACGACCATCTGCAACGGGTAGCCCGACCTGCGGTCGGTCAGGTCCAGGTCGAGCAGGGCCTTCCGGCGGGCCACCCGCATCGGACCGAGGTCGTGCAGACGCAGGCCGGTGCGGCGGCGGATCAGCCGGGCCAGCTCGCGATTGGCGAGCCGGGCGTGCGTCGGCCAGGCGCCGCGCCTCGTCGGCCTGCGCCGCCCGAGCACCAGGTCCGCCTCACCGTCCAGGATGGGCTGGGCGAGGGACGGCAGCAGCCCCGGGTCGAGGGAGGCATCGCAGTCGCAGAAGCAGACCACGGGCGCGGTGGCGGCGCGCAGCCCGGCCGCGCAGGCGGCGCCGAAGCCGCGTACCGGTTCGCCGACGACGTGCGCGTCCAGCGACGCGGCGAGTTCGGCGGAGCTGTCGGTCGAGCCGTTGTCGACGACAATGGCTCGCCAGCCGGGCGGGATCCGCTCCAGCACCCAGGGGAGGGCGGCTGCTTCGTTGAGGCACGGGAGTACGACGTCCGCCAGGGGCCGATGCCTGTCGGTCACGTCTTTCAGCGTACGGAGAGAAATGGGATGGCGCGTCCGGATCTCACCTGATTCGCGCCACCGCACCGTATTCGATGTTGGTCGGCGCGGTTCGGATGCCGGGCGCTTCCGTCCGATGAGGGCCGCGACGTATCCGGCGGCCGCGGGTTCGAGGCCATCTCCCGCACGCGCCTCACCGAGGCGTCGATGTCTGGCCGCGCAGGGGTGCCTTCGCGAACTCCCGCATGCCGTCGGTGAACGGTACCCGGGGCAGCCAGCCGAGTTCCTCGCGCAGCCGCGCCGAGGAGGCGGTGATGTGGCGGACGTCGCCCAGCCGGTATTCGCCGGTCACCACCGCCTCGGGCCCGTCGCAGGCGCCCGCGAGCGCGGTGGCCATCTCGCCCACGGTGTGCGGGCTGCCGCTGCCGACGTTGTAGGCGCGCAGCGTTCCTGCCGGGATCGCGGCGCCGACCGCGTCGAGTGCCGCCAGGTTGGCGGCGGCCACGTCGGCCACGTGGACGAAGTCGCGGAGCTGGCAGCCGTCCTCGAAGATCCGGGGCGGCTCACCGCGCGCGAGCGCGGAGCCGAAGAGCGAGGCCACGCCGGCGTAGGGGGTGTCGCGCGGCATGCCCGGCCCGTAGACATTGTGGTAGCGCAGGGCGAACGCCCGGCCCCCGGTGGCCCGCGCCCAGGCAGCGGCCAGGTGCTCCTGGGCCACTTTCGTCGCCGCGTAGACGTTGCGCGGGTCGGGTGGCGTGTCCTCCGGCACCAGGCCGGGGGTGAGCGGACCGCCGCAGCGCGGGCAGACGGGCTCGAACCGCCCGGCGTCCAGGTCGGCGACCCGGCGCGGGCCGGGCCGGACGGTCCCGTGGCGGGCGCATTCGTAGCGGCCCTCGCCGTAGTACACCATCGAGCCGGCCAGGACGAGCTCGCGAACCCGCAGCCGGGCCATGGCCGTGAGCAGGACGGCGGTGCCCAGGTCGTTGCACCCCACGTAGGCGGGCGCGTCGTCGAAGTCCCGGCCCAGGCCGACCATCGCCGCTTGATGACAGACCGCGTCCACCCCGCGCAGCGCCTCCCCGACCACCGATCGGTCCCGCACGTCGCCGCGCACAAACGCGACGCCGGGCGGGAACTGCGGCGGCTCGGGGGACCGCACGTCCAACACGCGCACCCCGTGCCTGGCCTCGACGAGAGCCCGGACGACATGGGAGCCGATGAACCCGGCCCCTCCTGTGACAAGGACGAGCATGCCTTCGAGGCTACGGCTGGATCGGGACACGCGGCGCCGAGAGGCGTGCCTGCGCGTTCGAGGCTGACACTGTGGCGGGTGTGGGAGTACGCACGCTCTGCACCACGGCACTGCTCGCCGCCCTCGTTGCCGTCGTCGCCGCGACGGTCCGCTTGGGCGGTGATCTCGGCCATCCGGCTGCGCTGCTGTACTGGTACGCCGCCGCGTGGGTGCTGTTCGCCGGAGCGGCGTGGATGGTGCGCCGCGTGCCGGTGCGCACCGCCGTGGTGCTGATCCTGGCCGGGGGGATCGCCCTGTGCGTGGCGGCACTGTCGACTCCGCCGCGCACCAGCGACGACATGTACCGCTACGCGTGGGACGGTCGCGTCCAGGCTGCGGGGATCTCCCCGTACGCCTACCCGCCGGACGCGTCACAGCTTGCCCGGTTGCGTGATCCGTGGCTCTTTCCCGCCGGGACCGCGTGCCATGGGTGGGACCTCCATTCAGTGGCGGGTGCGTGCACGCACATCAACAGGCCGTCCGAACACACGATCTATCCACCCGTGGCCGAGGGGTGGTTCCTGCTGGTGCACGCGGTCTCCCCGGCAGGCGGGCGGCATAAGCCACTGCAGCTCGCCGGTGCGGCGCTCGCCGTCGTCACGACGGTGGCGCTGCTGCTGGTGCAGCGGCGTACGTGTGGTGACACGCGGCGGGTGGCACTGTGGGCATGGTGTCCGGCGGTGCCGTTCGCCGCGGTCAACGATGCGCATGTGGACACGCTCGGAGTGCTGCTCACAGTGGCCGCGCTCGGCACGGCCGTGGCAGCACGTCGTGGAGCGCTGCTCGGGGCGGCGATCGCCGTCAAGCTGCTACCCGTGCTCACCCTCCCCGGTGCGCTGTCGGGAGTACTGGCTCCCGGGTATGACCCGCGGGCCCGGCTGCGGCGGACGACGTGCGTGCTGCTCACGGCCGTTGGCGTTGTGGCACTCGCCTATCTCCCGTACCTGCCGGCGTCCGGTTCCGCGGTCCTGGGTTATCTCCCCGGCTATCTGCGAGAAGAGGGGTACGAGCCGGGCAACGTCAGCCGGTTCGCGCTGCTGCGGCTGGTGCTGCCGGACGCGTGGGCCGGTCCGGCCGCCGTCGCACTAGTGGGGCTCAGTGCCTGGTACGTCCTGCGGCGCGGCGATCCAGAGCGGCCGTGGCACGGATCGCTGCTGGTCACGGGCACTGCGCTGCTGCTCACCTCGCCTGTGTACTACTGGTATGCGCTGCTCGTCGTGGCCCTCGTGGCGATGGGTGGCCGATGGGAGTGGCTCGCCGTTGCTGCCGCGGGCACCGTGCTGTATGTCGCGGGCGGACTGCAGCAGCAGGCTGTTCAGGCCTCTGCGTACGGGCTGGCCGCCGTGACGGTGCTCGCCGGCGTACTCGTCCGGGCGCGGGCGCGTGGCGGCGGAGACAGGGGGCTGGACGGTGCGTGAGGGCAGGCGTGTCGGCCACACGGGGCGCGGGGGAGTCATCGGTGGCGGCGTCTGAAGACCACCATCCGCAGGACGGTGAAGCGCACCACGGTCGCCAGGGCGAAGCTCGGTGCGAGCACCAGGGTCTCCGCTGCTGGTGAGGCGGTGGGCTGGTAGTGGCCGAAGAGCAGGAGGGCGCCTGAGGTGACCAGGTACGCCAGGACGAACAGGCCACCCGCGGCCAGATGCGCCTGGAGGACCCGGACCGTGGACCCGCGAAAGGTCAGTCGGCGGTTGGCCTCCGTGTTGAGGACGGTGACGGCAAGAAGGGCGGCGAAGTTGGCCAGGATGGGCGGCGACCAGTGGCGCAGAACCCAGTACAGCAAGGCCTGGGCCACGGTGGAGGCGACGCCGATCACGACGAACCAGAAGACTTCCCTGGTCAGCGCGGTGCGGCCGGGCCGGGCGGAGGTGCTGTGCCGTGCGCTGAGGCGTCGCACCTCACCATCATGAGGTCACCGTGCGCCCCGTCGAGCCGTGCGGAGCGCCGGTTTCGACCGTTCGGCGGGCGACGGACACCCGTATGCACGCCAGACACGGAAAGCCGAACCGATCTGTGCCAGTTTGTAGCTGACGACTTGACAAGCACCAACGGCGCGCTGGGGTTCGATGGCACCCCTTCGAGGGTTGGCCGGGACAGAGGAGGCGGCCGATGGGCAGTGGCGGACGGCCGCCGGCCCCGGGCTCCGGCGGGCCGCAGCGGCCGGGATCGGACGAGGGGCACGTACAGGGGCGCCTCGAGCGCGTGCGCGCTGCCGTGGCGGCGCGGGCCGCCAAGGGGGCCGCTCGTACCCGGGCCCTCGTGCGGCGGGTCGAGCGGACTCCTCCGCCTCCGGGGCCGTTCCGTCCCGGCTTCTGGCGCAGTCCCCTCCGCGGGCCCTGGCTGACGTCCGTGTTCGGCCTGGTGCTGCTGATCGGCATCCCGCTGATCTTCGTCACCGGGATGCTCTCCTACGCCTCCTACAACCCGGGACTCGGCCGCATCAACGACCAGACCCCGGACAAAGACCTGCTGGGCTTCTACCTCTTCGACTGGCCCACACATCCTTACTGGCTGTACCGGCTGACCCAGGGCGTGCACGTGACCCTCGGCGTGGTCCTCGTGCCGGTGCTGCTGGCCAAGTTGTGGTCAGTGATCCCGAAGCTGTTCGAATGGCTGCCGGTCCGCTCCGTCGCCCATGCACTGGAGCGGTTGTCCCTGCTCATGCTGGTCGGCGGGGTGATCTTCGAATTCGTCACCGGCATCATCAACATCCAGCTCTTCTACGTCTTCCCCGGCTCCTTCTACACCCTGCACTTCTACGGCGCCTGGGTCTTCATCGCCGCCTTCGTCGTCCATGTGAGCCTCAGACTCGGACGGATGACCCGCGCCCTGCGCTCCCGCAGCCTGGCAGCCGAACTGCGCACCGACCTCGCCCACACACGGCCAGAACCCCCCGACCCCGACGGCCTGGTCCCAACCGCTCCCGCACCGCCGACGATGACCCGGCGCGGCGCGCTCGCCATGGTGGGGGGCGGATCGCTCCTCCTCCTCGTGGTCACCGCAGGACAGAGCATCGGCGGCTGGCTGCGCAGCACCGCCCTCCTCGCGCCGCACAACCGTACTCCGGGCAGCGGCCCGAACGCCTTCCAGATCAACAAGACCGCAGCCTCCGTCGGCGTCACCCCCGCGCACGTCGGCCCCGCCTGGCGCCTGGAGATCCACGGCCCCGGTCCGACACTCGTCCTCACCCGCGCACAACTCCTCGCGATGCCCCAGCATGCCGCCGCACTGCCGATCGCCTGCGTGGAAGGGTGGTCCACCCCCAACCAGCAGTGGAGCGGCCTCCGACTGGCCGACCTCGCCGCCCTGGCGGGCCTCCCCGACGCCCGAAGCGTCCTCGTGCAATCCGTCCAACCACCCGGCCCCTACAGCTCGGTGGTACTGCGGGACAACCAGATCCACGACCCTCGATCGCTGCTCGCCCTGCGCGTCAACGGCGCGGACCTCTCACTCGACCACGGCTACCCGGCCCGCGTCATCGTCCCGGCCAACCCCGGCGTGAACAACACCAAGTGGGTACACCGGCTCACCTTCAGGACCTGACCATGGCGCGCTTCGTCCGCTGGTACGGCTCCGGCCCCCTCCACCTTCTCGTCCTGATCGCCTCGTTCGCCATCACCGGCTACGCCCTGGTGCGCCTGTTCGCTGTCCGCCCGCTCGAGGTTGCGATCTGGTTCGTCGGCGCGGCGGTCCTCCACGACCTGATCCTGCTGCCCCTGTACTCGCTCGCCGACCTGTCGGCACAGGCTGTCCTGCGGCATCGCGCCACCCGCATGCCACAACCACCGTGGATCAACTACCTGCGCGTGCCCACCTTTCTCTCCGGTGTGCTCCTGCTCGTCTGGTTCCCCCTCATCTTCGCCCTGTCGACCCCCTACCCGGGTGCCACCGGTTTGTCCATGGACGTCTACCTCGGCCGGTGGCTGGCCATCACCGCCGTGCTCTTCGCCGCCTCGGCAGTAGCCTTCGCCCTCAAACTGCGCCGCGTCCGTCGAGCCGCCCCTGCCGCCGAGGAACGACCCGCACCAGGTCACGACGCTGCACCGTGATGACCGACGAGGACGGCTCGCCCTTGCGTCGGGGGAGACCCCAATGCGCTCGCCCTGCGGGCCGGCCACGGGCCGGTGTACCTGCGGCTGGCGGACGGGTGCCGGATCCGGATGCCGGTGCATCGCTGGTACGCGCATCCCACCGTGGCCGACGAATCCGTGCTCAATCGTGCAGCAGACCCCTTCGACCACCTCGACCGCGGATGCCCGCACTCCTTGAAAAACGACCCCATCCCACGAACCAACGCCTCACGACCCATGGCCGACGAACCCCTCACGACTGATGCTGACGTTTTGCTGACAGCCAGGGCGCCGCAACATCGCTGAGCTGCGGAAACGCCGGTACAGTTCGCTATGTGGTGGAACTTCATCGGGCGCGGCCACGAGGACATCGCCAAGGCCCGGGACGAGTGGCAGAACGCCTCCGACCGCTTCGGCGCCGTCGAGGGGTACCCGGGAGACCGGCTTCCTGCCCCCGCGCTGCCGAACGCCGTCATCAGGCCGCGCAGGAATCCACCGCGTCACTGATTCGTCCGACGTGTCACCGACCCCACCCCGAGAGGAAACCCGATGAGCCGGTCCTCCAGCTCCGTGACCGTCCGGCGGACGGACGCCAAGCACCGCTACGAGATCCTGGTCGACGGCGAGCGCGCCGGGCTGGCCGCGTACCGCGACCACGGTGACCAGCGCGTCTTCTACCACACCGTGGTGGACGACGCCTTCGCCGGACAGGGCCTGGCCTCCCGGCTGGTCCAGGAGGCGCTCACCGACGTGCGCGAGTCCGGGAAGCGGATCGTGCCCGTCTGCCCGTACGTGGCCGGGTTCCTGAAGAGGCACGAGGAGTTCGCCGACATCACCGACCCCGTGACCACCGAGATCCAGCACTGGCTGGATGCCCAACCGGGCTGACCGCCCGCACGAGCAGGGGGAAAGCGGCGGGAAGACGAGAGCCGGGCCCGGGGCTGCCGCCCCGGGCCCGGCTCCTTCTGCTGTCCGGCTACAGACCGCGTACCCGGATGTTGCGGAACTCGATCAGATCGGTGTCGCTGTGGTTCTGCAGCCCCACGTACCCGCTGAGGAACTGGCGCAGGTCGGTGGGCGGGTCACCCGCACGGGACGACGACTTGCCGGGCGTGTTGTCGAACTCGTTGATCACCACGCCGTTCCGGATGATCGTGTAGTGCTGTCCGACCGCACGCACCTCGTAGTCGTTCCACTGGCCCTTCGGGGTCACCCCCGCCTTGTCCAGGCCGAGCGACTTGAAGTTGTAGACGGAACCGGTCTTCTGGACCTCGCCCGCGGCGCCGTCGTAGATCTGGATCTCCTGGCCGCAGTAGATCGCGACCCACTCGGGGGCGGTGCGGGCCGAGCCGACCGTGCCGCAACTGCCGTCCGGGCGGTCCGCCAGCGGTGTCCTCGGGTCCGGGAACCGGATGAAGACCCCGCTGTTGGCGTTGGCGCTGCCCGGCGCCACGTCACGGAACTGGAGCCTGACCGAGAAGTCCTTCAGCTCCTGTTTGGCGTACCACAGCATGCCCATGCCGCCGGAGCTGCGCATGGTGCCGTCCGGCTGGAGCGAGAACTTGCCCGCTCCGGCCTGACGCCAGTCGGCCAGACTCGCCGCGGTCCCGTCGAAGACGGTCTTGTACCCGGCGACCTTGCCGATCTCGCTCTGCGCCGCCGCCTTGCTGATCGCCGACGACTCGCGGTTGTCGAGGACGCCCTGCTTGCGGAGGTCGTTGACCACGGCGTTGACGTGGCTGACGAACTCCCCGTGGTTCGGCCAGGACGACTCGTCGTCGATCAGGTCGTTGACGGTGCAGCCGCCGCCGGCCCGGTGGTTGGTCACGCCCGTGTCGGTGTCCAGCAGGTGGACGGTCGGCCGGGCGTCGGGAGCCGGGCAGCCGGCCTTGGCGTCGAACGTCGCTGTGGCCTTCTCGCCGTCGGCGTAGGTGACCGTCAGCTTCGCGTGGTACGTGCCGTAGTCGGCGTACGTGTGGGCCGGGTTGGCCTCGTGCGAGGGCTTGCTGCCGTCGCCGAAGTCCCACTCCCAGGCCACGCCGCCGGTTCTGGCGCCGGCGAACGCCACCGTCTTCGGCTTGCTCTGGGTGACCACCCGCGCCCCCGCGTCCTGCGGCTTCGGGGTGGCCGGACCGCCCTGGTAGGTGATGCGGACGAGCTTCTGGTTGTTGTCCAGGCTGAAGAAGCCGCCCGCGTAGTCGAGCATGTACAGGGCGCCGTCGGGACCGAACTTGGCATCCATCCAGCTCTGCATCTGGGTGGCGCCGCCGCCCGGCGCGATGATGCTGCGCAGGTCCTCACCGAAGGCCGGCGCGCCCTGGTCCTTGACGCGGTCGGGGTCGAGGGTCACCGCGACCCGGTTGTTGGCGTTGGACTCGTCACCGATGAACCACTTGTCCTCCCAGTAGGCCGGCCAGGCGACACCGCTCTTGGTGGCCACCTGGGAACGGTGGTAGGTGGGACCGGACATGACGGCCTGGCCGCCGCCCTTCAGGTACGGCTGGGTGTAGGTGGCCTCGCTGTCGACGTAGCTGGGAACGCCGCTGCCGTCGGAGCGCTCCGGGAACACCGGTCCGCCGCCCTGGGGCGAGTACCAGATCATGTTGTCGCGGGCCGGCGGGATGTCCACCAGGCCGGTGTTGCGCGGCGACTCGTTCTTGAGGTGGTCGCAGTCGTACCAGCCGGTGAGGACCTTGGCGTCGGTGCTGCTGCGGTCACGGTAGGGCTGCCGGTTGCCCATGCAGTACGGCCAGCCTTGGTTGCCCGCGGAGGTGATGACCGTGGCCGTCTCGTACTTGGCCGGGCCCAGGTCCGGGCTGGAGGCTCCCGCGTCCGGGCCGACCCAGCCGGCGTTCAGCCAGTTGTGCACCGGGTCGACGGAGAGCCGCGCGATGTTGCGGACACCCATCACGTAGATCTCCGGGCGGGTCTTGTCGGTGCCCGGCGCGAAGAGGTTGCCCTTGGGGACGGTGTAGGTGCCGTCGGCCTCGGGGTGGATACGGATGATCTTGCCGTTGAGGTCGTTGGTGTTGCCGGAGGTGCGGCGTGCGTCCTGGAACGAGACGCCCTTGTAGTCCTGCGTCCAGTTGTTCCCGGAGTAACCGTCGGACCCACCGGAGGAGTTGTTGTCGCCGGAGCCGATGTACAGGTTGCCGTCCTTGTCGAAGGACATGCCGCCGCCGGCGTGGCAGCAGCTGTGGATCTGGGTGTCCCAGTGCAGCAGGTCCTTGCGGGTGCCCTGGTCGATGGACTCGGACGCGAAGTCGTACGTCAGCCGGGAGACCGTCCGCTGACCGATCCGCTTGTCGCGGTCGATCGACTCGTGCGGCATCCAGTAGATGTAGATCCACCCGTTCTGCTCGAACTTCGGGTCGAGGGTGATGCCGACCAGGCCCTCCTCGTTCTTGACCAGTTCGTCGCCGCTGCCCCGGTTGCCCATCACGTCGAGCGTGGTGAGCAGCTTGACCTTCTTGGTCTTGGGGTCCCACTGGTGGATGGTGCCGCAGCCCAGGCCGACCTTGGGGTTGTTCCAGTCGACGATCGGGCCGGACGGGCAGGCGGCCTTGCCGATGTAGAAGGCCTTGCCGTCGGGGGCCATGGTGAGACCGTGCGGCTCACCGATCTGGTCGAGCTGCCCCGCCTGGTTCTGGGCGGTCAGCCGCTCGGTCTTGTAGTTGGACGCGATGGTCGCCTGGCAGTCGCCGCGCACCATGCCGGTGGTCCACTGGATGGCGCCGAGGAGATGGCTCTGGAACTTGGTGTCGGTGGTGTAGCTCTCCTCGGTGCGGCCCATGCCGGTGTAGAAGGAGCGGCCGCCGTCGTAGTCACGGCACCAAGAGATCGGGTGGAACGGGCCGTTGGCGCCGGTGCCCGGCTTGTACTTCCACTCCTCGACCTGGGCGATGGTGTGGACCTTGCCGACCGGGTTGGGGTCCCAGTTGATCCACTGGTCGGAACGGGTCCAGTTCAGCGGCAGGCCCTTGTTGGCCGGGTGCTGACGGTCCGTCACGTCGACCACGGCCTGCTGGACCTCGGAGGCCTGCGGAGGCGTCGGGTTGGCGTTGAACAGCCGCAGCTCGGCCAGTTGCGTCAGCGGCTCACCGCTGTTCGCGGTGATCTCCAGCCGGTAGTGCTGGTAGGCCTGGCTGTTGGAGAACTGGAACTGCCTGGTCTGGAACCGCGACGGGAACGTCTCGCCGCTCCGGGTGTCCAGGGTCGTCCAGCTCTCGCCGTCCTGCGAACCCTGGAGCTTCCAGTCCCTCGGGTCCCGTCCCTGGTAGTCGTTGGCCGACGTCAGTGCGTAGTTGACCACCGTGACCGGCTTGTCCAGCTTCATGGTGACCCAGGCGGTCGGCGTACGGGCCAGCCACTTGGTGTCGTCCTTGCCGTCGAACAGCTTGTCCTTGGTCTCGCTCGGCGGGTTCTCCGAGTTGACCGCGCTCTCGACCACCTTCTCGGCGTCCGGCAGGCCCAGCGCGGGGCGGGTGCCGATCAGCCCGGTGAACCAGGAGGAGTCGGACTGCGCCCGGGCGGCGTCGTGGACGCCGACGAAGCCGCCGCCGTTGTTGATGTACGACTGGAACGCGGCTTCCTGCTCGGCGTTGAGGGTCACGCCGTCGGCCGACAGGAACACCACCCCTCGGTACTTGGCGAGGCCGGCGGTGGTGAACACGCCCGTGTCCTCGGACTCGACGACCTTGAACCCGTTCTTCTCGCCGAGGTTCCCGATCGCCGCCGCGGCCTTCTTGACCGGGTCGTCCTGCTTGGCGGCCGGTCCGTGGAAGACCAGGACGTTCACCTGGCTCCCGGCCGCCGCGCCCTCGGTGTTCTCCGTGGGCGGCTGCGCGTTCGCCTGCACGGCCGGCAGCGTGGACAGCCCCAGGGTCAGCGCGGCGCTGGACAGCAGGACGACGGCGCGGCGCCAGGACCACGCGTGGCGAGCGGTCCGCACCGGACGCGACGGCGGTGCTCCGCTTCGTCGTGAGAGGGCGAACCGGTCTCTCTTGCCCATGGTTGCTCCTTGACTCGATCCGACAACGGAAGAGTGATCAGGGGATGGAGCGAGGGCTGCCGCGGACGCCCCGCCCGGCGTGGGCCGGGTGCGGCGGATTTCGGCGGGCGGTCACGAGGCCCGGGAAGGACGCGTGCCGGAAGGGCGAGGTCGGGTTCGCCCCGGGTCCTTGCGGGTGAGGACCGGCCGGCGGCAGTCGTACACGCCCGTCGGACCGTCAGGTGGTTCGACGGGCGTGGCTTTGGGGGGCTTGGGGGCGGAGCCCGGATCGGGGGCCCCGTCGCTGCCCTCTAGTGGTCGTGCATGCCGCCGGGGGCCGTGCCGTCGGTCTCGGCCATGTGGTGGGGCATGCCGCCGGGGACCGAGCCGTCGGCTTCGGTCACGAGGAAGACGCCGGCCATGCCCATGTCCGAGTGGCTCTGGACGTGGCAGTGGTACATCCAGGCGCCCGCGCCGACCCGGTCACCCGCGACCACCTGGAATCCGAAGGAATCCGCCGGGCCGACCGTCTTGGTGTCGATGACCCGGCTCACGTCCTGCGGACCCTGGAGGATGCCGGTGCGGTTGTCCACCCAGCGGTGGCCGTGGATGTGCCAGGTGTGGAAGAAGTCCCCGTGTGTGATCACGATGAACTCCACTCGCTCACCGCGGACGGCCTTGAAGGTGGGCGCGTCGTGGGCGCCCCGGTTGTTGATCGTCATGTCGTTGAACACGACCGTGAACTGCTTGTCGGGCAGCACGTCGCCCTTGCGGCGCACGATCACGGGGCC
The DNA here is from genome assembly GCF_035917575.1 of Streptomyces sp. NBC_01788. GTDB lineage: Bacteria > Actinomycetota > Actinomycetes > Streptomycetales > Streptomycetaceae > Streptomyces. Next base: position 7,247,360 of record NZ_CP109090.1, read on the forward strand.
GTAGAGGCCCTTTTTGATGCCGCCCGTGCCGTGCTCGGTCCCCACGTTGTGATCGTGGTAGTGCCAGTAGCCGGCGCTGCCGGCCTCCCATGTCCCGCCCTGGTTCGACGGGGCGTGGGTGCGCCAGACGTAGGTCCGCCGGCCGCCCGGCTCGACGACGCTGTCGTTCATCTTGGTGCCGTCGCTGGCGACGTCGTAGTCCAGGCCGTGCACGTGCAGACTCGCGGCGACGTCCAGGTTGTTGACGACCTCGATGTTCATCGTGTCGCCCTCGGTCAGCTCGATGAGCGGGCCGGGGATCGTCGCCTCGCCCGGTTTCAGGCCGTAGCCCATTTCCCCGTTCGGCAGCTTCTCCATGTACAGGGTCAGGTTGCGGACGGTGCCCTTGTTGTTTCCCTGGCCGTTCCCCTCCACCGGCTTGTCCTTCGGGGCGGCGGCGGTCGCGGTGATGCCGAGCACCGTGGGTACGACCGCGGCGGCGGCTGCCCCGGTGGCGAAGGCCCGCCGGGAGAAGCGTCTCGTACCTGCGCCTGAGTCGGTCATCGTTCTCCAATCCTCTGAACGCGTGCGAACCCGAAGGCGTCGCGTGGTCGTGATGTGATCCGTCGCCGACGGCAGCCGTCCCGTCAGGGCGGTGTGCGGTGATGCGCCGTGCCTTCGGGCTCGCGGGGGAGGCGGGACGGTCGCCGGATCGGCCTGCCGGTGAGGCCGTCCTGCTCGGCTCGATGTGCCGGATACGGCGGGGGATCGGGTCGGCTGGGCGAACGGGGTTCGCCTCGGGACCGCATCACCGTAGCGGGCACCCCTCCAGTTTTTCCAGACTCAGGTCAAAGTTGGTTGGATTGTGGCCATAGACCTTGGCGGGCCGTCAAAAGCCCGGTAGCTTCCCAGCGTTGCCGCACTTTGCGAGAGGTGGGGCCGCGGGACCCTGCGAGAGGCCGGGTCCGCGGGACTGGCCCCCTCGACGCGCTCCATCCAGGCGGCTGGTCGTCCACTAGACGGGACCGCGAGTGTCCCTGCGCGGTGCCGCACAAGCGAATTCGCGAAAGGTGCAGCGGTGTTCAGAAGACTGCTCCATGCCCAGACGGATCCGCCCCCCTCAGGATCGGCGCCACGCAAACTGTTCCGCGCACACCCGGTGCTGGCGGCCCTGGTGGCGGTCGTCTTCACGGCCTTCTCGCTGGCCGTGCCGGCCGCGTACGCGGCGGCGGGCCGCGGGACCGAGAAGGCGGCGGCCCAGGTGCTCACCTGGACGGCCGGCGACGACTACACGAAGTACACGTCGGTGCCCACCACCGCGGTGGCGGGACCGGCGACGATCGTGTTCGAGAACAGCGCGGCCACCGGCAACACCACGGGAATGCCGCACACGTTGACGTTCGACGTCTCGAACCCCGACTACAACAACGACCTCAGCCTCAACATCCAGGCGAGCCCCTTCGACTCCAACGGCGGCAAGTACACGGCCGAGGTCGTTCTCAAGCCCGGCGTCTACCGCTACTTCTGCGCGATGCCGGGCCACCAGTCGATGACCGGCCAGCTCGTCGTCACCGCCGCACCCGGCGACGACGACACCACGGCACCGGAGACGTCGGCGACGGTCTCCGGCACGAAGGACGCGTCCGGAAACTACGTGGGCAGCGCCACGGTGACGGTGTCGGCTTCGGATTCCGGGTCGGGTGTGGCGAGTGTGGAGTACTCGCTTGATGGTGGTGCGTTCTCCGCGTATGCGAAGCCGGTTGTGGTGAGTGAGGTCGGTGCGCATTCGTTGTCGTATCGGGCGTCGGACAAGGCGGGGAATGCGTCGGCGGTGAAGTCGGTGGAGTTCTCCGTGGTGGCGGCTGAGCCGGAGGACAGGACGCCGCCGGAGACGTCGGCGTCGGTGTCGGGGACGAAGGACGGGTCCGGCAACTATGTGGGCAGTGCGACGGTGACGGTGTCGGCTTCGGACTCCGAGTCGGGTGTGGCGAAGATCGAGTATTCGCTGGATGGTGCGGCGTATGTCGCGTACTCGGCGCCGGTGCAGGTGAGTGGTGTGGGTGCGCATTCGTTGTCGTATCGGGCGTCGGACAAGGCGGGGAATGCGTCGGCGGTGAAGTCGGTGGAGTTCTCCGTGGTGGCGGCTGAGCCGGAGGACAGGACGCCGCCGGAGACGTCGGCGTCGGTGTCGGGGACGAAGGACGGGTCCGGCAACTATGTGGGCAGTGCGACGGTGACGGTGTCGGCTTCGGACTCCGAGTCGGGTGTGGCGAAGATCGAGTATTCGCTGGATGGTGCGGCGTATGTCGCGTACTCGGCGCCGGTGCAGGTGAGTGGTGTGGGTGCGCATTCGTTGTCGTATCGGGCGTCGGACAAGGCGGGGAATGCGTCGGCGGTGAAGTCGGTGGAGTTCTCCGTGGTGGCGGCTGAGCCGGAGGACAGGACGCCGCCGGAGACGTCGGCGTCGGTGTCGGGGACGAAGGACGGGTCCGGCAACTATGTGGGCAGTGCGACGGTGACGGTGTCGGCTTCGGACTCCGAGTCGGGTGTGGCGAAGATCGAGTATTCGCTGGATGGTGCGGCGTATGTCGCGTACTCGGCGCCGGTGCAGGTGAGTGGTGTGGGTGCGCATTCGTTGTCGTATCGGGCGTCGGACAAGGCGGGGAATGCGTCGGCGGTGAAGTCGGTGGAGTTCTCCGTGGTGGCGGCTGAGCCGGAGGACAGGACGCCGCCGGAGACGTCGGCGTCGGTGTCGGGGACGAAGGACGCGTCCGGCAACTACGTCGGCAGCGCGACCGTGACGGTGTCCGCCTCGGACTCCGGTTCCGGTGTGGCCGGCATTGAGTACTACCTCGACGGCGGCCCCTATCTCCAGTACGCGGAGCCGGTGGTGATCGACAGGGCCGGGAGCCACACGCTCCTCTACCGGGCCACCGACAAGGCCGGCAACACGTCCACGCCCAAGTCGCTGTCCCTGAAGGTCGTCGCCGGCGAGCCGCCGACCGACTGTCCGGAAAGGGACGACCGGGCCACCGTGTTCGTCGGCTCGATCAACACCGGTGTCCCCAACCGCGTGACGGCCGGCGGCTGCACGATCAACGAGCTGATCGAGGACCAGCGGGCCTGGGAGAACCACGGCGCGTTCGTCTCGCACGTCGGAAAGGTCGTCCAGACGCTGCGGGACGAGGGTGTCATCGACCAGCGGGAGGCCGCCGAGATCAAGAAGGCGGCCGGCCAGTCCGACGTGGGCAAGCCCAACCGCGCGCCCTCCGGCGCGTGAGGCACGGCCCGGGCGGTGACCCCGCCTGAACAGGGAGCCCTGGCGGGCCGCGCCACAAGCCCGCCAGGGCGCCTCCGGCACCGGGCCCCGGACGCTGCCGCGCACGGCTTTGTCCATCCGGAGGTGAAAGTTCCCCACATCAGTGCACAAGTTTCTTTCATCGGCGGCGGCTCGGTGCTACGGTCCTTCTCAAAGTCGTGCCCCCCATGTGCCGGGCATGCGAACGGTTCTTGCCACGACGGGGGCGGCGTGAGGTCTATGACGGCTCGACCGGCCAATCTCCACCAGGCCCGGCTGCTCCGCCTCCTGCGCGACCTCGGCCCGCAGTCCCGGGTCGCCCTCGGGGAGCAGGTCGAGCTGTCGCGCTCCAAGCTCGCCTTCGAGATCGACCGGCTCCTGGAGACCGGGCTGGTCGTGCAGGACGGCCTCGCCGCCTCCCGCGGCGGCCGCCGCTCGCACAACGTCCGGATCGCCCCGTCACTGCGGTTCCTCGGCGTGGACATCGGCGCCACCTCCGTGGACGTCGCGGTCACCAACGCCGAGCTGGACGTCCTCGGCCACGTGGCCGAGACGCTGGACGTGCGCGAAGGCCCGGTCGCCGTCTTCGAGCGGGTGCTCGCCCTGGCCGGCAAACTGCGCGAGGCGGGGCTGGCGGACCGCTTCGACGGCGCCGGGATCGGCGTGCCGGGACCCGTCAGGTTCCCCGAGGGCGTCCCCGTCGCGCCACCGATCATGCCCGGCTGGGACGGCTTCCCCGTCCGCGAGGCGATGAGCCAGGAACTGGGCTGCCCCGTCCTCGTCGACAACGACGTGAACCTGATGGCCCTGGGCGAGCAGCAGGCCGGCGTGGCCCGGTCCGTACGCGACTTCCTGTGCGTGAAGCTCGGCACGGGCATCGGCTGCGGAATCGTCGTCGGCGGCGAGGTGCACCGCGGTGTCACCGGCAGCGCCGGCGACATCGGCCACATCCAGGCGGATCCGGAAGGGCCGCGGTGCGCCTGCGGCAACATCGGTTGTCTCGAGGCGTACTTCGGAGGCAGCTCCCTCGTCCGCGACGCGACCGCGCTCGCCCAGTCCGGCCGCTCGACGGAGCTGGCCGGACGGCTGGAGGCGGCCGGGAGGCTGACCCCCGAGGACGTCTCGGCCGCCGCCGGTGCCGGGGACGCGGCCTCCCTGGAACTGATCCGCATGGGCGGACGGCGTACCGGTCAGGTCATCGCCGGCCTGGTCAGCTTCTTCAACCCCGGCCTCGTGGTCATCGGGGGAGGGCTCACCGGACTGGGGCACAACCTGCTGGCGAGCATCCGCACCCAGGTCTACCGCCAGTCCCTGCCGCTGGCGACCGGCAACCTGCCGATCGTCCTCGGCGAGCTCGGCCATGCCGCGGGCGTCGTCGGCGCCACCCGGCTGATCAGCGACCACATCTTCTCACCGGCCTGACCCGTCCGGCCCGGCCCGCCTGACCTGGCCGGATGGGCGGAACCGGCCACCTCGAACGCGCCGAACCGCGCCGGTCGCGTACTGGCGCGAGTGGACGGTGACACGTCAAGATCTCCTCCTCAGGGCGGCTCCGACCGGTCGTGCGCCGGTACCGGTTCGGTCCGGCGCACGACCGGAGGAGGAGAGGAGCGACATGTTCGAGACCACGAGTTTCGACTCCGTGGAAGTACGTGCGTACCGCAGCCTGGTCGGAATGCCGGAGGCCACACCGTCCCAACTCGCCCGTCGTCTCGGTCTGTCCGGACGCGAGGCGGCCAGGCTCCTCGACACGCTGGAGGCCAAGGGGCTGGTGTGCCGCGCCGAGGGCGCGGCACACCGCTTCCGCGCGTCACCGCCCGATCTGGCGCTCGGCCCGCTGCTGCTGAGCCGGCAGCAGGAGTTGCAGGCCGCGCGGTCGGTGATGGCGAAGCTCACCGAGGAGTACCGCCACCAGACCCGGCGCCGGGGCTCGGCCGAGGCGGTCGAGACGGTGACCGGGGCGCGGGCGATGGCCCGGACGTTCGACCAGCTTCAGCGCGGCGCACAGGCCGAGATCCTGGCGCTGTGCAAGCCGCCGAACGTGGCGGTGCCGTCACGCGGCAACGACACCCAACTGGAGATCCTGGCCGCGGGGGTGACGTACCGCGCGGTCTACGAGAGGTCGGCGCTGGAGGTGCCGCCCGAGGTGTACCGGATCCGCGAGTTCGTCGAGGGCGGTGAACAGGCCCGGGTGGCCGCGGAGGTTCCGGTGAAGATGGTGGTCGCCGACCGGCAACTGGCCATGCTGGTGACCCCGTTCGTACGCGCCTCGGACGCGGGCGGCCCGGCCGGCGACCCGCCGTCCGCCGTTCTGGTCCGCCCCGGCGCGCTGCTCGACGCTCTCATCGCGTTCTTCGAGAGCCTGTGGGCGGGCGCCTCGCCGCTGGTGCTCACCGAGGACGGGCTGGTCGGCGAGAGGGAGTCCGACCGGACCCCTTCGCCGGAGGACCTGCTCCTGCTGTCGCTGCTGCTCACCGGTCTGACGGACACCGCCATCGCCGGACAGATCGGCACGAGTCTGCGCACCGTCCAGCGCCGTATCCGCGACCTGATCGAGTTCGCCGGGGTCCGGACCCGGATGCAGCTCGCCTGGGAGGCCTCCCGCCGCGGCTGGCTGTGAGGACCGAGCCGTACCACGGGATGCCCGGGCCGGACCACGGGATGCCCGGGCCGTGCCGCCGTGCGGCTCCGGTGCTCGCGCACCGGAGCCGCCGGGGGATCACTTCTCGAAGACCTGGAACTCAGCGGCCCGGACGTTGAACGCCGCCGGGGAACCGGTGGCGCAGTCCGTCACGTTGTTCGGGTCGTTGTCCTGCTTGCCCGCGTAGGCCGGGTTGCCCACGCACTGGTTGGTGATCGTCTCGATACGCAGGTCGGTGGCCGAGGTCGCCGGGATGTCGAAGCTGCGCATGACGAGGTCGGGAGCCGCCGGGCGCGGCTTCGGGGCGTCGAAGGCGTCCTTCGCGCTGAGGTAGACGACGTGGAACTGCTTGGGCTGGGAGCAGTCGACGGTCGCGGTGCGGGTGCAGGCCGAGACCTCGAACTGACGCAGCGCCGAGAAGCGGCTCTGGCTGCCGGTGTCGCCGCCGGGGTCCCTGCTGTCCGTCGGCCGGTTGATGGCGCTGACCTGGATGCGGCGCACCTTGGTCGGTCCGTCGACGGCCAGGTGGACGTTGACGCCCTTGCCGGTCACCGAGGTGCCCGTCTTGTCACCGACGTACGCCCAGTTGGTGCCCTCGTCGTCGTCGATGAGCCTGGCCGCGTTGTACCCGTCGCCGGTCGCGGTGGCGCCGGCCGCCGCCGAGGCGAGGTTGGGCTGCATCTTCACCTTGACGGTCTGCTTGGAGGCGTCGTCGACCTGGAAGTCGAAGCGCGTCAGACCGTAGCCCGGGGCGACCGCGATGGCGTCGTAGTGCCCCTTGGTGAACAGCGCCTTCTTGTCGAGGTCGGACGTGGTGCCGGCGATCGGCGTGGTCCGGGCGCTGAACTTGCCGATGTAGACCCGGGCGTTGGGGATCTCGTCGCCGCCGTTGACCACCTTGAAGGTGAGGTTGCCGTTGACGCCGGTCGGGGTGGCGAAGTCCGCGTGCGGCCGGGTGTCGCTGGTCGAGGTGGCGGTGGCGTCGATGCCCATGCCGCGCTTGGCGAACGCGCCCCACATGACGTCGAGGTCGGCGCCGTGGTGGCGGATCTTGTCCGCGGCGAGCATCGCGTCACGGGCGTCGATCATGGTGATCTTGCCCGTGCCCATCAGCAGGTACGAGTCGAACATCAGCTGGACCCAGCGCCGGCCGCCGCCGCAGTCGTCGACCGACGTCTTGCCGGCCGCGCACGAGGCGAGCACCTTCTTGGCCGGCTCGCCGTACTTGCCGACGAGCGCCTGACGCACCTCGTACTGCACGGCGTTCCAGATCTCGCCGTCGGAGTGCACCTCCGGACCGCCCATGTCGTAGCCGAAGTTGGAGTAGTTGAGCGGGCTCCTGTCGATGGCGAAGTTGCGGATGCCGCGCTCGTTGTTGTCGGTCACGTACGGGCCGACCACCCACGGGTCCACGCCGTCCGGGACCGCGCCGGTCTCGATCAGCCGCTCGGTGGCGACCAGGTCGCTCCAGGACTCGCCCATCGAGCCGGCGTGCGTGCCGGAGAGGCCGGAGGTGCCCCCGCCGACCATGCGGTTGGTGATGGCGTGGGTGTACTCGTGGCCGATGACGGAGGCGTCGAAGTCGCCGTCGGCGCAGCGCCCGTAGAAGGCCCCGGCCTGCGGCTGCCACAGGTACATGTTGGTCAGCGCCACACCGCCGTCGACGCCGGTGCTCTGGTTGGCGTTGTTGCGGGTGGCGGGGTTGCTGCCGCCGGAGCGGGCCACGCCCATCTCCGGATCGCCGCCCTTGCCGCCCAGGTCGTAGTTGTCGTGCTGCATGTTCCACGTCTTCTCGGTGAACCCGAGGTGGTACGAGAAGTCGTGCATCACGTTGTGCTGGGCGAACAGGTTGCCGATCGCCGCGTCGCGGTCCGGCTTCGCGGGGTCGGTCAGCACCTTCGGGTCGCAGCCGGTGGCGTGCCAGGCGTCGGTGTAGGAGTAGTCGTAGGCCCGGTCGGCCCGTACGTCCGGGGTGATGCCGAGCCAGTTGCGCCCGTTGGCCGTCAGACCGTCGCTGGCGAAGGCGTTGGCCCCCAGCGTGGTGCCCAGTTTGTAGGAGCCGCCGTAGGTGCCGCCGCCCTCACCGGAGGCGATGTCCCAGGCATGGTGCGGAGTGCCGGGGGCGGAGTCGCTCATGACGCGGTCGCAGCCCGGAGCGGCGGTCCAGCACCAGGTCTCGCGGGTGTCGGCGGAGGAGTCGTTCAGCGGGGGAGAGAAGGGGAAGACCTTCCATTGCGGGTTGCCGTCGTGGCCGTCGGCGACCCCGTCCTCGACCAGGGACCGACGGGCCAGCACCTCGCCGGTACGGGCGTCGACGACGCTGTCGTAAAGCTCCGGCTCCTCGCCGGCCGCACCGGCCTGCACCTGGTAGGCCGAGCGGACGGTGCCGTCGGGGTCGGCGATCACGACGGGGCGTACGAGCTGCGGTCCGGACAGTCCCGAAGCCTCGAACTTGCGCCACTTGTCGGTACTGTCCGTCGCGGACAGCTTGCCGGGCGCCAGGGCCACGTCGGCCAGTGCGGCCTTGATGGCGTCCTGCTCCGACAGGGTCGCCGGCTTCGGTGCGCCGGTGACCGGGGCCAGTGCGCCGGAGACGCTGACCACGGTGCCGTCGACGACACCGACGGAGATCTGGCCGTCCCGGGCGAACGGTTTGCCGTCCACCTCCTGGGCGAGCAGCACCGCGGCACCCTTGCCGATCGGGGTGCTCGACACCAGCCTGAGGTCGTCGACCTGGGCGGCGGGGATGCCGAACAGGTCGGCGTTGGCCTTCAGATAGGCGCGGGCGGTCTGCTCGGGCTTGGTCGGCAGCCCCTTCGCCAGGGCGGTGCCGTCGCCCTCCGGCACGACCGTGGTCGGGGTGCCGTACCGGCTCCAGCTCACCCGGGCGTCGGCCTTGGCCGCAGCGCCTCTGGCCCTGGCCGACGGGGCTCTGTCGGCGCCCGGCAGGTCCTTGTCGGGTTTGCCGTGGTGGTGGGCGCCGGTCATCCCCGAACCGGATCCCGAGGACGGCGGTTGCGCCGGGCCCGGGTCGGCGCCGGCGGTCGGTGTCTGTATCACCGCGACGATGCAGGCCGTGGCCAGCGCCAGGACGGTTCGCCGTGCACGTGTGGAGCGTGTGGAGTAAGTGCGCACTCGTACCCCTCTCCTCAAGAAGGGCCGGACAGGGATTGCCCGTCCGGCACCCGCGGAGAGTGGCACGCGGCGTGATGCGACCGGAATGATCGCGCATGGCGGAAACATGACAATGCACAGTTCCGCCACAGGTTGCTCCCGAGTGCTCCACGGTGGACCGTGCCGTTCCGCCCGTCTCAAGCCGCGCCGAACGCCGCGAAAGCCCACCCCGTCGCCTGGTGGGTCGCGTCGCCCGGGAGGGCGGTGCGCGCGTCGCGCAGTGCCTCGGCCAGGGACAGGCCGGCGTCCAGGCCCTTGTGCAGGCCGAGCATCAGGGGGACCACCGCCTCGTCGTTGACGGGGGCACTGCACGCCACCACCCCGGCGGTGCCCAGCGGCAGCAACGCCGTGACCAGGCCGAGCAGTTCGTCGGCGCCGACCGAGGCGAAGCGGGCGGTGTCGCAGCAGGACAGGATGATCCGGTACGGGCTGCGGTCCAGGCGCTCGAAGTCGTGCACGATCAGCGGTCCGTCGGCCATCGTCAGCGACGAGAACAGCGGGCTGTCCGCGCGGAAGGTGCCGTGCGCGGCGATGTGCGCGAGTGCGGCCCCGTCCAACTCCCGCAGGACCCGGGACACATGCGCGTCGTCCTCCTCCAGCACGGTCGGCGCGCCGTAGCGGTCGGCGAGCTCGGGCACCTCCGCGCCCCCGGTCGCAAGACCCGGCCCGCGTACCAGCACCCGGCGGCCCCCCGGCGGCGGTTCGGTCTCGTGGGCGCGCAGCCAACTGCTCGCCGACGGCGACACGCTCAGCACCCGCTCCCGCAACGACGGCAGCAGCGCCCACGGCACCCGGTGCAGCGATCCCGGCGGCACCACCACGACAGGCCCGGAGCCCAGTTGGCGGGCGACGGGTCCGAGCAGCAGCTCCTCCAGACGGCGCCCCGCCGCCTCCACCAGCGGCAGCCGGGCTGCCGCCCCCGGGTGGGCCAGCCGCCGCAGTCCCGCCTGCACGTGCTCTGCCTCGGTCACCGCGTCCGCGAGCCGCCCGGCCTCGAAGCGCCGTACCCGCCCCTGCCCGCACAGCAGCACGTGCACCCGCCCGTCCAGCACGGCCAGTTCGACCAACCGCGTGTCCCCGAGCCGCGCCAGCAGCCGGCCGGGGTCGAACCGGTCGCCGCCACCGGGCGCCTCGCCGCGCAGGCGCAGGGTGCGCGAGCGGATCTCCCGTTCCAGGCGCCGCTGTTCGCGTTCCAGGGCGGGCACCGGATGGCCGTCCTGGCGGGCGTCCTGCGCACGGGCGGCGATCTCGCGGAAGGCGGTCAGCCCGCTGAGCAGGGCCGGGTCGGCGGGCGGCCGGGTGGGCGGCGCGGACAGCACGGTGGCCCGCCAGCGCTCGCTCCACACGAGCAGCCGCCGCGGCTCACCGGAGGCGAGCGCCGCCTCCTGGGCCAGCGCGGCCAGTTCGGCGCCCTGCGCGGTCGCCCGGGCCCGCAACTCCGAGGCGCCCAGCGTCATCCGGTGGTCGTCGAGCACGTCGAGCCCGCGCCGGCACGCCTCGAGAACGCCGCGGCGGGAGCCCGCCGCCCGCGCCCGCAGCGCCTGCGCCGCCCAGCCCGTCATCCGGGCGAGCGGCGGCCCGCCGTACCGGCTGCGCGCGGCGACCGCGAGGTGGCTCTCGGCGTCCGCGGGACGGCCCAGGGCGAGCGCGATCCTGCCCGCAAGCAGCGACGCCTCCGGCGCGGCCGGCGAGCCGAAGGAGGCCAGCCGTCCGGCCACCGCCGCGGCGTCCGCGACCAGCCGCCCCGAGCGGCGCCCGTCGGCCACCCGCGCCTCGATCAGCACCAGCCGTGCGTGCGTCTCCCACCAGGCACGCCGCTGCCCCGCGAACAGCCGCACGGCAAGCGCCGCGCGCGCGGTCGCCGTGTGCGGGTCGTCCGCGAGACGCGCGGCCCGCGCCGCGGCCAGCAGCAGCTCCGCCTTGCGGGTCGACTGCCCGCCGATACCGTCCAGTTCGGCGATCGCCGCGTCCGCCCCGGCCAGCGCCTCGGGGGCGAGACCGGCCGCCATCAGGACCTCGCAGCGCCGTACCTCCAGCATGAACGTCGGCGTGCCGAGCTCGGCGTACCGCTCCTCGGCCTCGTCGAGGAGCCGCAGCGCGGCCGGGATGTCGCCCTGCCGGAACGCCGCCAGGCCCCGGCTCTCCACGGCGTCGGCCTTGTCGTGCTCCTGGCCGGTGGTGTCCCACAGCGCCTGAGCCGCGGTGAAGTCGGCGTCCGCGCGCTCCACCGCGCCCAGCGCCAGGTGCACGGTGGCCCGCAGCGTCAGCGCCCGTGCCGTCCAGATCACGTCACCGGCCTGCCGCAGTACGGGAATCGCCCGCCGTACGTCCTCCAGCGCCTCACGATGGCGGCCCAGCACCCACCACACGTACGCCCGCCGGAACAGCACCCGCGCCCGGGTGTGGCCCGTCCCGCGCGCGACCCCGCGCTCGAACGCCGCGAGGCCCTGCCGTGTACGCCCCGCGTGCACCAACGCAACCCCCAGCGTGGCCAGTACGTCGGCCTCCCGCTCGGCCGAGTCGGCGCGCGCCGCCAGGTCCCGGGCCCGCCGCAGATGCCGCAGGGCCAGGCGTGTGTCGCCGAAGTCCCGCTGCCAGATGCCGATCACCTGGTGCGCCACGGATCCGTGCAGCGGCGGCGGAGCGGACTCCAGCAGCCCGCGGGCCCGCGCCAGGGCCTCGCCGGGCGCGGCGAACACCATGGGCAGCAGTTCGAGGACCGAGTCGCTTCCCGCTGTCACCCGTTGGATGGTAGTGGCCTGATGAGGCCCCTGGAACCGGCGCACACCCGCCGACGCTGTATCAGACGGGGGCCGCACGGCTCAGACTGACGATCGACGTACCAACGGGAGGGCACGCCATGGCACCTCAGCGATTCCGCGAGCAGTTCGCCCAGATCCAGCGCTCGATGCCGGACGTGCCGCTGGCGATGGGCCCGGACGACGCGGCCGAGTTCTGCTACGAGAAGGGCGTCGTCCTCGCCCGCGACGGCGAGGAGGCCCGGCTGGTCGAGGACACCGTCCGCGCGCACTTCGCGGCGGCGCCCGATCTGACCGCGGACCGTGTGCGCCGGGCGGGCCCGGAGACCAACCGCACCGGAGTCACCCGTATCCAGGTCGGTGACCCGGGCCGCGGCGACCGCGGCGGCGACCTCGCCGTCACGCACGCGCTGCGTGCCCTGCGCGAGCCGGAGGGCAGGACCGGACGGCGGCTGGTCAGCCGTAACCACGTGGTGTCGATCGCGTCGGTCAACGCCTGCCCCGGCGACGAGCCGGTGCCCGCCCCGTTCGCCGAGGGCCCCAACCCGGCGCCCGCCGAGTCCGCCTACGACGAGGACACCGCCGTCGGCGTCCTCGTCGTCGACACCGGCCTCATGCACGACTACCGCTGGGTCCCGACGCTGGCCCACGTCCAGGGCGACGCGCAGGAGCGGGAGACCGACGACGCGGGCGTCCTCCAGCAGTACGTCGGCCACGGCACGTTCATCGCCGGGCTGGTCGCGGCCGTCGCCCCGAACACCGACATCACCGTGCGCGGCACCCTCAACGACGCCGGCGCCATCCTGGAGTCCGATTTCGGCCACCGGCTGTTCGAAGCCGTCGACGCGGGCGGCTGGCCCGACATCCTCAGCCTCTCCGCGGGCACCCCCAACGGCCGCACCGACGGCCTGCTCGGGGTGGACGCCTTCATGCGGGAACTGCGCGGCAGAGGAACCCTGCTGGTCGCGGCCGCCGGCAACAACGGCAGCGGCACCCCGTTCTGGCCCGCGGCCTACGCCGGCCTGCCCGGCTTCGCCGAGTCCGTGCTGTCGGTCGGCGCCCTGCGCGGTGACGGCGAGTACGGCGCCTGCTTCAGCAACCACGGCGCCTGGGTGCGGGTGTACGCCCCCGGCGAGCGGCTGACCAGCGCCCTCACCGGCTTCGAGACGCCGGTGCCGTACGTCTACCAGCACTCCTCCTACGAGGCCTGCCGGTTCGGCTTCGCCTACGCCTGCACCTGCCAGTCACCGCGGCACACCGGAGTGCTCAGCGAGGCCGGGCAGAGCACTCCGGCGCAGGCGGACCGGGCCGTGTTCGAGGGCTTCGCGCAGTGGAGCGGCACCTCCTTCGCCACTCCGGTGGCCGCGGGCATGATCGCGGCGCACATGACCGCGCACAAGGAGCCCGACCCGCGTGCGGCCCGGCGTCAGCTGCTCCAGGCGAACACCGAGTACGCGGAAGTGCGCGGGGCGCACGTCCCGGCGCTGCGTCCGCCCACCTGGCGCCCGGTCCCCGTGACCCGGCTCGCCCCGTCGGCATGAGGTCCGGAACCCTCCCCTCCACGGCGTACGATGACATGCCGTATCCGAGGGGTGAGTCAGTGGAACGCGCAGAGGTCGGCGTGCTCGTCCGGTCCGCCGTCGACGGTGACGCGGCGGCCTGGAAAGCACTGGTGGAGGGGATGAGTCCCCTGGTGTGGTCGGTGGTGCGCGCGCACCGGCTCTCGGACGCCGACGGGCACGAGGTCTACCAGACCGTGTGGTTCCGCTTCGCCCAGCACCTCGGGCGGATCCGCGAACCCGAGAAGGCCGGCTCGTGGCTGGCGAGCACGGCCCGCAACGAGTGCCTGAAGACGCTCAGGAGCCTGAGCCGGCTGACGGTGACGAGCGATCCGCAACTCCTTGACCGCGTCAGCGAGGACCGCACGCCCGAGCAGTCGCTGCTCGACTCCGAGGAGGCCGCCGCACAGAGCGAGCGGGTCCGCAGACTGTGGCAGGAGTTCGAGAACCTCGGCGACCGCTGCCGCCAGTTGCTGCGGGTGCTGATCGCCTCGCCGCCGCCCAGCTACCAGGAGGTGTCAGCGGCCCTCGGCGTCGCCGTGGGCAGCATCGGACCACTGCGTCAGCGCTGTCTGAGGCGCCTGCGCGCACGACTCGACGCACGGGGGACAGTGTGAGCGGCAACATGCGAGACGACGACGGCACCGGCGACGGACTCCCCGCCCAGGACGGGACGTTCGACGAGGAAGAGATGGCCGCGGGGCTGCTGGAGGAGGAGTTGCGGCAGGCCGTCGCGATCCTCGACCCGGTGCCCCACGACCTGCGTCAACTCGCCGTCGAGGCATTCGCGCTGCGCGACCTCGACGCCCGGATCGCTGAGCTGACCTTCGACTCGCTGGTCGACGCCATTCCGGTCCGGGGCGCGACGGACACACCGCGGATGCTGACCTTCCAGGCCGGTGAGCTGACCGTGGACGTCGAGGTCACCGGGGACGGGCTGATGGGGCAGGTGCTGCCGCCGCAGCAGGCCCGGATCGAGGTACTGGCGGGCCCGCGGCGGCAGGGACCCGCGCTCACCGCCGACGAACTGGGCCGGTTCACCGGTGACGCACCGCCCGCCGGCCCGTTCGCGCTGCGGCTGCGCGCGGGCGCCGAGGTCGTCGTCACGGAGTGGCTGCGGGCGTGACCGGGACTGTGTCGCCCGACCGAGCCCGCACCGCGTGACGTGCCGGAGCGCTCCCGCCGGATTCAGCGGCCCAGACCGTCGACCAGGGCGGCCAGCGCCCCGGCCAGCCGGTCGAGCCCCGGACCCGCGGGGCCGCCCGGCTCGGTCATGTACGTGTCCCGCCGGATCTCCACCATCAGGGCGCCGACGCGGGCGTCCTCGCCGTGGAACTCCAGCGGTACGTAAGCGCCGCTGAACGGGCTGTCCAGTCCCGTCTCGCCGCAGCCCGCGAACGCCGCACGCGCGAGCCCGGTCAGCTCGGGCGACGTGTGGAAGGAGTCGGTGCCCAGGCACACGGGCGGCCGCGGGCCCTCGCCGTGCAGTTCGTAGGGGAGCGCGGCGCCGGGGTAGGAGTGCACGTCGATGATCACGGCACGCCCGGTGGCGGCCAGCCGGTCGGCGACGGCCTTCGTCATCGCCTCGGCGTACGGCCGGAAGTACCGCTCGATCAGCGGCTCCGGGTCGGTGTCCGAAGGCCGCAGGACCTCTCGGTGCGTGGTCCGCGTGTACACCGCGCCCATCCCGACGGCGAGCATCTCCTCCCGCTCGTCCGGGAACCGCTCCGGGTCCACCACCAGCCGCGACAGCCGGTTGACGAACCGCCACGGCGTCAGCCCCGCCAGCCCGGCCGCCGCCTCGGCGATCCGGTCGGTGTACGCGTCGGTGATGTGGTCCAGCTCCCGCTCCAGCTCGGCGTCGTCCAGCACGATCCCGGCCCGGACAACGGCCGGTATCGCCCGTGCCGCGTGCGGCACGTGCAGGATCACCGGCGACTCGGCGGCGCCTGGCAGCAGTTCGAAGGACGGCGGGGTGTCGTGCATGGGGCTGTTCCTGTCTCTCTTCGCGTCGCCACACGGATCTCGGCGCCATGGCACCACTGATCCTGCCGCACCCCACTGACGCGGCTCAGCCGGCCTCCAGCAGCTCCCGGACCAGCCCTCCCACCTGCTCCGTCTCGATCAGGAAGCCGTCGTGGCCGTACGGCGACTCGATCACCCGGAGCCGGTCGGCGCCCGGGAGGCTGTCGGCCAACTCGGCCTGCTGGGCGAGCGGGTAGAGGCGGTCGGAGTCGACCCCGGCCACCAGCGTGGGGGCGGTCACCCGGCGCAGGGCGGCGCGCACACCGCCCCGGGCACGGCCGGCGTCATGGGCGTTCATCGCCTCGGTCAGCACGACGTAGCTGGCCGCGTCGAACCGCCGCACCAGCTTGCCCGCGTGGTGGTCGAGGTAGGACTCCACCTGGTAGCGGCCGCCGTGCCACGGCTGCTCCGCACCCTGCGGCGAGCGGCCGAAACGCAGCTGGAGTTCGGGCTCGCTGCGGTAGGTGACATGGGCCAGCCGGCGGGCGAGACCCAGACCGGCGTGCGGTCCGCGGCCGGTGTCGTGGTAGTCGCCGCCGCGCCAATGCGGATCGCTGCGGATGGCCTGCACCTGGACGTTCGCCCAGGCGATCTGCTCCGCGCTCGCCGCCGCCGTCGTGGCGAGCAGCAGCAGGGCACCCGTGCGCTCCGGGTACGACACCGCCCACTCCAAGGCCCGCATCCCGCCCATCGAGCCGCCGGCCACCAGGGCCCACCTCTCGACGCCGAGCGCGTCCGCCAGGCCCTGTTCGGCCGCCACCTGGTCCCGCGGGGTCAGGAACGGGAAGGCCCCGCCCCAGCACCGCTCGCCGTCGGGCCGCGGCGAGGCCGGTCCCGTACTGCCCTGGCAGCCGCCCAGCACGTTCGGCGCCACGACGAACCACCGGTCGGTGTCCAGCGCCCGGCCCGGCCCGACCAGCCCCTCCCACCAGCCCGGCGTGGGATGACCGGGCCCGGCCGGCCCGGTGACATGACTGTCACCGGTGAGCGCGTGCAGCACCAGCACCGCGTTGGAGCCGTCCGGGGCCAGGCGGCCCCACGTCTCGAACGCCAGCCGCGCGTCCGGGAGTTCACCCCCCGCCTCCAGCGGCAGCGGCCTGCGCGGCACGTGCCACCGACGGTGCCCCGGCGGGTCCCCCGCCCGCCAGGCCCCGGAGGCCGGCGGGCGGGGGAGCGCGTCCGCGGGGAAGGCGAGCACGCTGTTCAGGACGCCGCCTTGGCCGCGCGGAAACCGGCCTCCAGATCGGCCTTGAGGTCCACGACGCTCTCGATGCCGACCGACAGCCGCACCAGGCCCGGCGCGGCCCCGGTCGCCGCCAACTGCTCCTCGTCCAGCTGGCTGTGCGTGGTCGACGCCGGGTGGATGATCAAACTCCGCACGTCGCCGATGTTGGCGAGATGGCTGAACAGCTCCACCCCGTCCACGAACCGCTTGCCCGCCTCGACCCCGTCGCGCAGCTCGAAGGACACCACCGCGCCCGCGCCCCGCGGCAGATACCTGCGCCCCGCCTCGTACCAGGGGCTGGAGGGAAGGCCCGCGTAGTGCACCGCCGACACCTCGTCGCGCCGCTCCAGCCACTCCGCGAGGGCCTGCGCGTTGGCGGAGTGCCGCTCGATGCGCAGGCTCAGCGTCTCCACGCCCTGGAGCAGCAGGAACGCCGAGTGCGGGGACAGCGCGGGGCCCAGGTCGCGCAGCAGCTGCACCCGCAGCTTGGCGGCGAACGCGCCGGGCCCGAGCGCCGGCCAGTAGCGCAGGCCGTGGTAGCTCGGGTCGGGCTCGGTGAAGTCCGGGAAGCGGTCGGCGTGCGCGCCGAAGTCGAAGGTGCCGCCGTCCACCACGACCCCCGCGATCGCGGTGCCGTGCCCGCCGAGGAACTTGGTCGCCGAGTGCACCACGACGTCCGCGCCGTGCTCGATCGGGCGCAGCAGGTAGGGCGTGGGCACCGTGTTGTCCACGATCAGCGGCACGCCCGCCGCGTGCGCCACGTCGGCGACCGCGCGCACGTCCAGCACGTTGCCGCGCGGATTGCCCAGCGTCTCCGCGAACAGCGCCTTGGTGTTGGGGCGGATCGCCGCCCGCCAGGCGTCCGGGTCGTCGGGGTCGTCCACGAACGACACCTCGATGCCGAACTTCGGCAGGGTGTGCCGGAACAGGTTGTAGGTGCCGCCGTACAGCGACGTACTGGAGACGACGTGGTCGCCGGCGCGCGCGACCGTCAGCAGCGCGAGCGTCTCCGCTGCCTGCCCGGAGGACAGCGCCACCGCGGCGACCCCGCCCTCGAGCGCCGCGATCCGCTGCTCGAAGACGTCCTGGGTGGGGTTGTGGATGCGGGTGTAGATGTTGCCGGGTTCGGCGAGCGAGAACAGGTCGGCGGCGTGCCGGGTGTCCCGGAAGACGAACGAGGTGGTCTGGTAGATCGGCGTCGCCCGCGCGCCGGTCGCCGGATCGGGCGTGGCCCCGGCGTGGACCTGCCTGGTCTCGAACGACCAGGCGGAGGTGTCGGGTCCGGCGGGCGCCTCGTCGGGCGTGTGACCGGCGGTGACGGCGTCGATGGGCTGCGTGGGGTCGCTCATGGTGCTCCTCGTACGGAGTGCGATGGCGCGGGAGGTCACGGATGTGCCGCAGGTCCCGGGCGCCGGGCGCGACGCCCGGAGTGCCGGTGGGCGTCCCAGGGCATGCGGGAACGCGTGAGGGACCTGCGAGAGGAAGGGGAAAGTTTGCCTGTCAGCTTCGGGGCATGTCAGCCGGCGAGGCGACAACCCGTGCTGGTGACACGTCCGTAGTCGACGTGGCGGCGGCTCACGAGCGCGATCATGCGATCCAGGTAAGCACAGGGCCCCGCGGCGCACCAGCACCGGAGCGGGGATGACACGCAGCCGTCACAAAAGGGCTCCGCCCCGGCCGGCGGAGTGCCGGTCGGGGCGGAGCGGTGAGGACCCACCGGGCCCGGCGAGGTGCCGGGGCCCGGGTCGGCTCAGAAGGCGGCCAGAGCCTCGTTCCAGGTGGCCGAGGGGCGCATGACCTCGGCGGCCTTGGCCGGGTCGGGCTGGTAGTAGCCGCCGATCTCGGCCGGCTTGCCCTGGACGGCGACCAGCTCCTCGACGATCTTCTGCTCGTTGGCGGCGAGGGTCTCGGCGAGCGGCGCGAACGCCTTCGCCAGACCGGCGTCGTCGGTCTGCTGCGCCAGCTCCTGCGCCCAGTACAGGGACAGGTAGAAGTGGCTGCCGCGGTTGTCGATGCCGCCGACACGACGGGTCGGGGACTTGTCCTCGTTGAGGAAGGTCGCCGTGGCCCGGTCGAGGGTGTCGGCGAGCACCTTGGCGCGGGCGTTGCCGGTGACCTCGGCGTACTGCTCCAGGGACGGAACCAGGGCGAAGAACTCGCCCAGGGAGTCCCAGCGCAGGTAGTCCTCCTTGACGAGCTGCTGCACGTGCTTCGGCGCGGAGCCGCCGGCGCCCGTCTCGAACAGGCCGCCGCCCGCCATCAGCGGGACCACGGAGAGCATCTTGGCGCTGGTGCCCAGCTCCAGGATCGGGAACAGGTCGGTGAGGTAGTCGCGCAGCACGTTGCCGGTGACCGAGATGGTGTTCTCACCGCGGCGGATGCGCTCCACCGACAGCTTCGTCGCCTCGACCGGGGACAGGATCTTGATGTCCAGGCCCTGGGTGTCGTGCTCCGGCAGGTACTGCTCGACCTTGGCGATCAGGTTGGCGTCGTGGGCGCGGCCCTCGTCCAGCCAGAACACGGCCGGGTCGCCGGTGGCGCGGGCGCGGGTGACGGCCAGCTTCACCCAGTCCTTGATCGGGGCGTCCTTGGTCTGGCAGGCGCGGAAGATGTCACCGGCCGAGACGGTCAGCTCCAGCACGGCGTCGCCGGTCTGGTCGACCAGGCGGACGGTGCCGGTGACCGGGATCTCGAACGTCTTGTCGTGGCTGCCGTACTCCTCGGCCTTCTGCGCCATCAGGCCCACGTTCGGGACCGAGCCCATCGTCGACGGGTCGTAGGCGCCGTGGGCGCGGCAGTCGTCGATCACGGCCTGGTAGACGCCCGCGTAGCTGGAGTCCGGGATGACCGCGAGGGTGTCGTGCTCCTGGCCGTCCGGGCCCCACATGTGGCCGGAGGTGCGGATCATGGCGG
Source organism: Streptomyces sp. NBC_01788 (assembly GCF_035917575.1). Classification (GTDB taxonomy): domain Bacteria; phylum Actinomycetota; class Actinomycetes; order Streptomycetales; family Streptomycetaceae; genus Streptomyces. The sequence goes on from NZ_CP109090.1 coordinate 7,266,933, forward strand.
GCATGGAGGCGTCGACGATCACGTCGGAGGGGACGTGCAGGTTGGTGATGCCCTTGTCGGAGTCGACCATGGCCAGCTCAGGACCCTCGGCGAGCTCGGCGTCGAAGGAGGCCTTGATCGCGGCGCCCTCGGGGAGGTTCTCCAGGCCCTTGTAGATGCCGCCCAGACCGTCGTTCGGGGTCAGGCCGGCCGCGGCGAACGCCTCGCCGTACTGCGCGAACGTCTTCGGGAAGAAGGCGCGCACCACGTGACCGAAGACGATCGGGTCGGAGACCTTCATCATCGTGGCCTTCAGGTGCACGGAGAACAGGACGCCCTCCTGCTTGGCGCGGGCGACCTGCGCGGTCAGGAACTCGCGCAGCGCGGCGACGCGCATCACGGAGGCGTCCACGACCTCGCCCTTGAGGACGGGCACGGACTCGCGCAGCACGGTGGTGGAGCCGTCGTCACCCTTCAGCTCGATGCGCAGCGCGCCGTCCTCGGCGATCACCACGGACTTCTCGGTGGAGCGGAAGTCGTCGACGCCCATGGTCGCCACATCGGTCTTGGACTCGGCGGTCCAGGCGCCCATGCGGTGCGGGTGGGTCTTGGCGTAGTTCTTCACCGAGGCGGGGGCGCGGCGGTCGGAGTTGCCCTCGCGCAGCACCGGGTTCACCGCGGAACCCTTGACCTTGTCGTAACGGGCGCGGATCTCGCGCTCCTCGTCGGTCTTCGGGTCGTCCGGGTAGTCCGGCAGCGCGTAGCCCTGGCCCTGGAGCTCGGCGACCGCGGCCTTGAGCTGAGGGATCGACGCCGAGATGTTCGGCAGTTTGATGATGTTGGCCTCGGGCGTCTTGGCGAGCTCGCCCAGCTCGGTCAGCGCGTCCGGGATCCGCTGCTCCTCGGCGAGGTACTCCGGGAACACGGCGATGATGCGTCCGGCCAGCGAGATGTCACGCGTCTCCACCGCGACACCCGCCTGCGAGGCGTACGCCTGGACCACCGGCAGGAAGGAATACGTCGCCAGGGCCGGGGCCTCGTCAGTGTGTGTGTAGATGATGGTCGAGTCAGTCACCGGGTGCTCCGCTCCACGTCTGCAACATTGCTCGACATCAAGATATCTCGTGACGGTCCCCGACTCGACAGGGGTCCGCCCCGGATCGGGAGCGCGGGCTCACTTGTCGCGGGAGGGAATGCCCGGCCGTCCCCGGAGGACGGGCTCAGTCGTCCGCGAACGAGCCGTGCCGTCCCGCACCGGCGGCGAACCGGGTCGCTCCCCGGAGACCCTCGGCCAGTACGCCCATGCCGTGCCGGAGTTCCCCGCGCAGGGCCGACGACTCGTCCAGGGATTCCTGCTCCAGGACCGAGGCGCGGTCCGCGCGCAGGCAGGCCTGGGGGAAGGCGGCGAGCCGGGCGGCCAGCGACTCGGCCTCCGCGCGGGCACGGCCCGTGGGTACGAGCCGGTTCACCAGGCCCGTCTCGTACGCCTCGCGGGCGGGGACCGGGCGCCCGGTGAGGATCATGTCCATGGCGCGGCTGGTGCCTATCAGCCGGGGCAGCCGTACCGTGCCGCCGTCGATCAGCGGCACGCCCCAGCGACGGCAGAACACACCTAACACGGCGTCCTCCTCCGCCACCCGCAGATCGCACCAGAGCGCCAGTTCCAGTCCGCCCGCCACGGCATGCCCGGCCACCGCCGCGATCACCGGCTTGGACAGCCGCATCCGGGTCGGCCCCATCGGCCCGTCGCCGTCCTCCGCGACCCGGTTGCCCCGTTCGCTCCCGGCCGCCTTCAGGTCCGCGCCCGAGCAGAACGTGCCGCCCTCGCCCCACAGCACGGCCACTCTGGCCTCATCGTCGGACTCGAACCGGCGGAAGGCGTCGGCGAGTTCGCCGGCGGTCGGGCCGTCCACCGCGTTCCGGACGCCGGGCCGGGACAGGACGACCGTGGTGACGTACCCCTGGCGCTCGATCCGGACCGGCATGGCGTCGACCTCCTGCTGCGTGCTGGGACGGGCAGGTTACTCCCGGGTCACCTCGCACGCGAGACGCACGGGAGGCACTCGGGAGACTGGCGTACGGGAGCCGGAGCCGCGGGGAGGGGAGAGGTCAGATGACCCTCAGCCGGACCAGTGCCCCCAGCATGAGTGCCCCCGGCAGCAGCGGCAGCCAGACGGTGATGATCCGGTAGGCCACCACCACCGCCGTGACGACCGCGACCGGTCCGCCCGCCGCCACCAGCGCCACGACGAGCGCCGCCTCCACCGAACCGATCCCGCCGGGCGTGGGCACCAGCGCGACCGCCGTGGTGGCCGCCAGATACGCCAGCGCCATGTGCACGGACGGCACCGGCAGCGCCAGCGCCCGTCCCACCGCGACCAGGGAGATCGCCTGAAGTGCCGGGAAGGCCAGCGAGCCGCCCCACAGCGCGAGCGCCCGCGCGGGACGCGCGTGCACCGACCGCGCCTCGCTCAGCGCCGTGCGCACGAACGAGGCCACCGCCGCGCGCAGCCGCCGTACGCACAACGCCACCCCGGTCGCGGCGACCAGGACCCCGCCCACGGTGTACAGCAGCGGACCGGCCATGCCCGAGGGCAGCAGGCCGCCGAGCCGCAGCGCGTCCGGGAACGCGAGCAGCAGCGCGGCGAGCAGGGCCAGCCGGGCGATGCTCTCCGCGAGCATGTACAGCGCGAGCGCGGCGGAGGACCGGGCCAGGGAGACCCCGCACACCGTCAGGAACCGCAGGTTCACCGCGCTCGCCCCGAGCCCCGTCGGCAGCAGATGGTTGGCCGCGCCGGCCGCGAACTGGGTGGCGAGCAGCCGCCGTCTCGGCAACCGCTGCACGACCGCGCCTTGCCGGGTCACGGCCGCAGCGACCCAGGTCAGACAGGTCGTGCCGACCGCGGCCAGCAGCCACGGCCACTCGGCGGTCCGCAGGTGCGCGAAGCCCTCGGCCAGCACCGACCGGTGCCGCACCGCGGCCACCGCCACCAGCAGCACCGGCAGCAGGCACAGCACCTGGCGCACGGGCAGGCGCCGCGGAAGCCTTCCTGGCCGCGGATCGGGGAGTTCGACCGCTGTCGCATCCGGGGTCACATCCGGAGAGGTTCCCCCTGCCGCGTCAACGCCGGGTGGCGGAACCGGGGACGGCGCCTTACGAGCGGGAAGCGGGTGGGCAGGCGGAGCCTTCGGGGTGTGCACATTTGACCTCAACGAAGCTTGAGGTTCTAGGTTCTCCTTCATGAGCATGGAGACCACCGCCTGGACGCAGCTGCACAGCGTCATGACCGCCCAGCAGGAGCGGCGCCCGCTCGCCCGTGCGACGCTGCGCCGCATCGGCGCGTTCGCCCGCCCCCACCGCCGCCGTATCGCGCGGTTCGTCGCCCTCGGGGTGGTGACCGCGCTGCTCGCGGTGGCGACCCCGGTGCTCGCCGGGCGCGTCGTCGACGTGATCGTGTCCCGCGGCGACCAGGGCACGGTCGTACGCCTGGCCCTGCTCATCGCCCTGATCGCGGTGGCCGAGGCGGCGTTCGGCATCCTCGGCAGACGTCTGTCGGCCACGCTCGGCGAGGGACTCATCCTCGATCTGCGCACCGCGGTGTTCGACCACGTCCAGCGCATGCCGGTGGCGTTCTTCACGCGCACGCGTACCGGAGCACTCGTCTCCCGGCTCAACAACGACGTCATCGGCGCCCAGCGGGCCTTCAGCAACACCCTCTCGGGGGTCGTCAGCAACGTCGTCACGCTGCTGCTCACCCTCGCCGTGATGCTCACCCTGTCCTGGCAGATCACCCTGCTCGCCCTCGTGCTCCTCCCGGTGTTCGTGGTGCCCGCCCGGCGCATGGGCAGCCGCATGGCGCGTATGCAGCGGGAGGCCGCCACGCTGAACGCGGCGATGGGCACCCGGATGACCGAGCGCTTCTCCGCCCCCGGCGCCACCCTGGTCAAGCTCTTCGGCCGCCCCGAGCAGGAGTCGGACGAGTTCGCGGCCCGCGCCGGCCGCGTACGGGACATCGGCATCCGTACGGCGACGGCGCAGTCCGCCTTCATCACCGCGCTCACCCTGGTGTCCTCGCTGGCGCTGGCCCTGGTCTACGGCCTCGGCGGGTACTTCGCCCTGCGCGGCACCCTGGAGCCGGGCGCCGTCGTGTCGCTCGCCCTGCTGCTCACCCGCCTGTACGCGCCGCTCACGGCGCTCGCCGGGGCGCGCGTGGAGGTGATGAGCGCCCTGGTCAGCTTCGAGCGGGTCTTCGAGGTGCTCGACCTCAAGCCGCTGATCGAGGAGAAGCCGGACGCCCGCGAGGTGCCCGGGGGACCCCTCGCCGTGGAGTTCGACGGCGTCCGCTTCGGCTACCCGTCCGCCGACAAGGTCTCCCTCGCCTCCCTCGAGGAGGTCGCCGCCCTCGACAACCGCGACGGCTCAGAGGTCCTGCACGGCGTCTCCTTCCGCGCCGAGGCCGGGCAGACCGTCGCTCTCGTCGGCTCCTCCGGCGCCGGCAAGTCGACGATCGCGCAACTGCTGCCGCGTCTGTACGACGTCGACGAGGGTGCCGTGCGCATCGGCGGCGTCGACGTACGCGACCTGACCTCCGCGTCCCTGCGGGCCACCCTCGGCATGGTCACCCAGGACGGCCACCTCTTCCACGACTCCGTGCGCGCCAACCTGCTGCTGGCCCGCCCCGCGGCGACCGACGTGGAACTGTGGGACGCCCTGCGCCGGGCCCGCCTCGACGACCTCGTACGCTCCCTGCCCGACGGCCTCGACACGGTCGTCGGCGAGCGCGGCTACCGCCTGTCCGGCGGCGAGCGCCAGCGGATGACCATCGCCCGGCTGCTGCTGGCCCGCCAGCGGGTGGTCATTCTCGACGAGGCCACCGCCCACCTCGACAACACCTCGGAGGCGGCCGTCCAGGAGGCCCTGGCCGAGGCCCTGGCGGGCCGGACCGCGGTGGTGATCGCCCACCGGCTGTCCACGGTGCGGGCCGCCGACCTCATCCTGGTCGTCGAGGGCGGACTGATCGTCGAACGCGGCACCCACGACGAACTCCTGGCGGCGGAGGGCCGCTACGCGGAGCTGTACCGGACGCAGTACGAGCAGCGGGCGGAGGCGGCGCGGGAGGCGCGGGAGGCGGCGGAGACGCTGGACGCGCCGGGGATCGCGGTGGCCGGGGAGGCGGTGGTGTAGGCGACACCGCTCAGGGGGAGGGCGGCTGCCGGGTGTGGCGTGCACGCAGCACCTGCACCAGCAGAGGCACGAGGGAGAGCACGACGAGCACGGCGACCATGACCAGGACATAGTCACCGATGCGCGGAACCGATGCCCCCAGGCCGTATCCGGCCAGCACCAGGCTCTGGGACCAGAGCACGCCTCCGACGGTCGCCCAGAGCGTGAAGGTCCGCGTGGGCACGCCGAGCGCCCCGGCCGCGGGGTGCAGGACGGTCCGCAGCATGGGGATGAAGCGGCCGATCACCAGCGCCTTGCCCTGCCCGTAGCGGGTCAGGAGTGCCTGCGCCCGCGCGGCCCGTTCCTTCAGCCGCCGGTTGGAGGTGCGGGCCAGCAGTGCCCGCCCGCCCCGCCGACCGAGCAGGAACCCCACCTGCCCGCCCGCCACCGCGCCCACGGCGCCGCACACGAGCACCTGCCACAGAGCCATCCGCGGCGCCTGGGCGTCGGTCTGCGCGCACAGCACACCGGCCGGGATCAGCATCGTGTCACCGGGAAGGAAGAAGCCGACCACGACCAGACCCGACTCGGCGAAGGTCACGACCAGAACCCCCAGCGCACCGAAGGCGGCCAGCACCGAGGCGCTGTCCGTCGGGTTGACGGCGAACACCGTCATCGCCTCATGGCCCTCTTCACGTGGCCCACTGCTCCATGATGGACGCGGCTCGACGCATACCGCCTTTCGGCGGGCATGCGCAGGCAGGTTCACGTGGCGTCGGGGGAGGGCGAGATCTTCCAGGGAACGCCGGTGCTGCGCAAGCCCGGCAGAGAAGCACCCTGACATGTACAAGCTTCGGTCCCGGCCGCACAATGATCGCCGAACATTTGATCACTACGGCTAGGAGCACGGCTCATGGCAGGACCCACCGCTCAGCAGGACCCCGGGCAGGCGACAGCCCAGCACACGGCGCTCCCGGGGACCGAAGGGCTTGGGCAGCTGCGGGAGACATTCCTGCCGAAGCGCATCAGCCCGGTGCGGATAGCCCTCATGCTGGTCATGGGGATCGTCGCCCTGATCCTTCCGCCGCTCGGCGTCTACTTCTTCTGGCTCGTCTTCAGGACGCCCAACCTCTCGCGCAAGCAGGCCGCCCGCCGACTGCATCTCTTCGAGCACGGCCTGGCCGAGGTGGGAGGGAACGGCGAGGTCTCCGTCTTCCGCTGGGACTCGCTGACTGCGCTCCAGGAGATAACCGAGCGGTACGCGAACGGCGTCTACGTCGGGACCACCTACGTCTACACGCTCCACCGCGAGGACGGTACGAAGCTCAAGTTGACCGAGTTCTACGCCGAGCCCGAGCGCTGGGGCCCGGCGCTCCAGCAGGAGATCACCCGGGCGCGGCTGCCCGGGCTGCTTGCCGGGCTGGAGCAGGGCCGGACCCTGACCTACGGGACCGTCTCGGTGAACCAGAGCGGTGTGGCCACGCCGAAGGGCAGCCTGACCTGGGCGGAGATCGAGAAGGTCGAGATCTCCCAGGGAATGCTGGTGCTGCGCAAGCCCGGCAAGAAGCTGCCCTGGGCCCAGGTGCAGGTCAAGAGGATCCCGAACCTCTTCCTCCTCCTCGCCCTCATCGACCACCTGCGCTACGGCGACCTGCACCAGAACACCTGACCACCAAAGCACGAACAGCGCCCGGGGCCGCCTTGAGCGACCCCGGGCGCTGTGCGGCACCGGGCAGAGGCTCAAGATGCCTCGCGGCGGGCCTGCGATACGGTGCGGCTTCGCGTGACGACCTGCGGGGGACCGTGAATGACACGTCTGAAGACATGCACGTCTTCTGGTGTGCCGGCGATGAGGAACCCGTGCACAGAGCAGCACAGCCTGGGAGTCATCGCCGCGAGGAGCACTCACCACGTACGGATTTCGTCCTACGAAGTGCTCCTGCGGATCAAGCCGGCCTCAGCGTCGGGGAGTTACGTCTGCGAAGATGACGCCCCGGGTAGCCGGACAGTCCTGAGCTCGTCGTATCCGTCGGTTAAGTCCGCGTACGACCACTGCGCCGGCGGGTCGTCTCCGAGCACGACGGGCTGAGCGTCACACGTCGCCGGATCGCGCGCCGCGCAGGTACCGAGTCATGGTCAAGATCCGCGGATCGGGTCGCTCTGAGGTGGTCGGCTGGACATCCTGATCTTGATGTTGTTCTCGCCGTGCCGGGTGACTTCGTGCAGGCCCATGCGCTGGTAGAGGGCATGGGCCCGCTGGTTGACCGCGAGGACGTCCAAGGTGAGGTCCTGGCCTTGCCGGCGGGCTTGCTGCAGGAGGGTGCGGATGAGCCGAGTGCCGATGCCGCGCCCCTGGTGGTTGGGGTGGATTTCGATCCGGGCAAGGTAGATCTCCACGGGCCGGTGCTCGATGTGGAGCATGCCGGCGTCAGCGCCGTCGACGGTGATGATCTGCCATCGGCCGGGGCTGAATGCGCGGGTGTGGAAGCCGCGTTGGGCGTGTTCGTCCCAGCCCCAGATCTGGGTGATGTAGGCGCCCATGGCGGCCTTGTGCAGCTGGAAGCAGTACTCGCCGTCGGCGGCGGCGGCCGGCCGCAGTCCGATGGCGCTCATGCCATCCGCTCCTGGGGTCGCTCGACGAGCTGACCGCGTTCGAACCGAGCGCCGGCACGGACGAGTCGTGATCGACGGCTCGGCCGGTTCATGCCTGGAACTCGCTGAGGTCGATGGCGTGAACGCGCAGCGGGTAGCCGTACACCGGGTGTGCCGTCTCCCGCTCGGGCGCCATGCCGAGCTTGCGGATGACGTTCTCGGAGGCGTTGTCACCCACCCGGTTGATGCTGATGACGCGGTCCAGGCCGCGGTCCTGGAGCGCGAACTCCAGCGTGGCGTGGGCGGCTTCGGACGCGTATCCCTGGCCCCAGAACTGTGAGCCGATCCGCCAGCTGATCGCCACGGCGGGCATCACCTCCGGCAGGAACTCGGGCACGGACAGTCCTGTGAAGCCGATCAGTTCGCCCGAGCCAAGCAGCTCGACGGCGAAGAGTCCGAAGCCCTCCTCGTCCCACTCCTCCTCCCACCGCTCGATGTCCTCGGCCGTGTGGTCCAGGTCGCGCACCGAGCCGTCGTCGATCCAGCGCATGACCCGTGGGTCCGCGTTGATGTCCGCCATCGGCGCGAGGTCGTCGTCGTGCCAGGTACGGAGGAGGAGGCGGGGTGTGAGGATCTCGGTCATGTGCCCATCCTGCCGAAGACAAGGGCCTCATCCGTAATCCGGCGCTCGCCCGCGCTGCCGCTGCGGAACCACAAGGCGTCAAGCCGCCTGCCCCCGCCCGAAGGCTGCCCTCGACCCGGCACGAGGGCCGGGACGAGGGCCGGGACGAGGGCCGGGACGAGGGCAGCGTTCGGCCGGGACTGTCGGGTGGTCCTACGCGCGGGTCCTCAGCAGGCTCGCGCGGAGAGCCTTCTTGTCGGTCTTGCCGACGGTCGTCCGGGGCAGGGAGTCGGCGATCGAGTAGGAGGCAGGAGCGTAGAGGTCTCCAAGGGCGTCGACGATCTCGCGCGTCAGCTCGGAGAGGTCCGGGACGTCGGCAGGGTCCTGGGGCACCGGGACGACATGCACGGCCTCCGTGTCGTCGTCGCCGGGCAGACCGACGGCCGCGGCCTCCTTGACGGCGGGCTGTGCGGTGAGGAAGTCGTCGAGCAGACGGGAATAGACGTTGTCGGCGGTGCGGCCCGTCACGATGATGTCCCGCGCCCGGTCGACCAGGTACAGATAGCCGTCCTCGTCCTTGCGCCCGAGGTCTCCACTGCGGAACCAGCCCTCGCCGTCGAGCACCTCCGTGGTGCGTTCCGGGTCGTTCCAGTAGCCCTCCATGACCATGGGGCTACGCACATACAGCTCGCCGACTTCTCCTACGGCCACCGGCTCGCCCTCGTCGTCCCGCAGCTCCACTTCGACTCCCGGCCCCGGACGCCCGCAGCTGGTCAAGGACTCGGGCCGTCGGAGGTCGTGTTCCTGCGGGGGAAGCTCGGTGACCAGCCCGTTCTCGGATGCTCCGTAGATCTGGTGCAGTACCGGACCGAAGCGTTCGATTGCCTGCCTCAGACGTGCGGGGGAAGCGGCGGCACCGGTGTAGTGGAGGGTCGACAGCGCCGGGAAACGGCCCACGTGGCAGTCCGGATGGTCAAGCAGCTCGTACAGCATGGGCGTCACCACCACCATCCTGGTGACGCGCTCGCCGGCCATCGCGGACAGGGCCGTGCCGGCATCGAACGTCCTCAGCAGCACGATGGTGTGGCCGCTGAGCACGCCCAGCAGGAAGGCGCCGTGGCCGCTGGTGTGCGTCACCAGCGTGCATATCAGCAACGCGGCTTCAGCCGAGGCGTCGGCAGCATACGCGCTCGAAACCTGTACATAGAGGTCGTAGTAGCCGCTGCGGTGGACGACCAGCTTGGGCAGTCCGGTGGTACCACCCGTGTAGAGAAGCGTCGCGATGTGGCGGCCGTCGGCAGCCTCGCCGGGCGAGCAGCCTGCGATGTCGGACGCTGCCGCCAGGAAGTCGGCCGCACTCGAGGATGCGCCGACGCTGAAGACATGCGGAATGTCGAGCCGGCCGGCGATCCGCTGGGTCCGCTCCTCGAAGACCGGGTCGAACAGGAGCATCTTGACGTCAGCGCGCTGGATCAGCGCTTCAAGTTCGCCGTTGCCGGGCTCCGGCGGAACGAAGACCAGTCGACAGCCTGAGAAATGAATGGCCAGCTGGAGCAGCAGCGCCTCCGGAGAGTTCTCCACGAACAGCGCTACTCCGTCTCCCTCCACCAGACCGCTGCCCCGTAAGGCCGCGGCGAAGCGCAGGACCGTGCTGACGGCCTCGTCGCCGCTGATCCGCCGCTGCCCCGCGACGATCGCGTCACGACCGCCTCTCTCCGAGAGCCGTTGCAAGACCGAGACGGTGTAGTTCCCGCTGGAAGTGACCGTGTTCATGATCCTTCTTCGTGCTTGAGTGTGCCTCCCGGGGGTACGACCCCGGGCGCTTCCTGATCACTCGTCATCAACGATGCGGGGGCGGCGAAAAGTTCACCGGGGAGCGGCGGGGACTCGTTCTCACCAATCGGTAGCACAAGAAGTATGAGTGCATCATTCGAATCTGGTGACGGGGTATCCGTTGGGACGGCCGGCCCACTGAGCAGGTCATGCTCCGCTCCAGGGCGGCCGCCAGTTCGGGCAATGCAGCTATTCACGGATGAACACGCTCATTGCCGGGGAAAGCGCATCATCTACGCGACGTCGGGCCGTGTCATCAGCGGCGACCACAAGTGCAACGCCAGACTTGGGCTGGTCAGGGGCACGGTGTTCCACGTCGCCACCGCGATCCCCGCGTCGGCGTCGACCGACAGCCGAACCCGGTGCGGTGTGGTGATGACGTACAGCTCGGCGACGAACGTGCTGCCCTGCCAGGCGCCGGCCGCGACGACAGGGCGGCCGAGCGGCGAACATTCCCGCCACTCGCCGTGGCCGACCTCGACGTTGAGGTACGGTCCGAGTCGAAGGAGCCATCCGTCGTCCACGGGATCGACGATCACCGTGGTTCCGTCGGGCAGAGCCGAATCCTCGGCGGAGGCGTCGAGTCCCGCCTTGACGGAACGCTCCCGGGCGGCCGAACCCGGCACCGGTGCCAATGACAGCCGCCGCAGCCGATCGGCGAGGATCCCGTCGTCCCGGGTGCTTCCCACGTGGTCCATGCCGGGCAGCAGGCACTCCCACAAGGGGTCGAGCACTGCCTCCTCCTGCGTTATGGCGCCGGTCACGGCGACCACGAGATCGTACGACGGGACGACCACGCACAGCTGGCCGAAGACGCCGGCGCCGCGGTAACCGTGACGAGACATCCAGAACTGGTAACCGTACCCGCAAAGCGCGTCGGGATTTTCCGACCAGTCCTCGATCTGCAGGGTGTCGGTGTGCCGTCCGGTCGCGAGCTCCACCCATTCGCGCGGGATGAGCCGCCGGTCGCCCCAAACGCCTCCGCGCAGGAGCAGTTCACCGAAGGCGGCGACGGCCTCGGTCGTGAGGTGCAGTCCGTGGAATCCGAAGGCGGCACCGCTCGCGACCCGATCCCATTCGGCGTGGTCGACGCCCATTGGCTTGAAGAGGCGCTTGTCCAGCAGTTCCGGGAGGCCGCGGCCCGTGACCCGTTCCACCATCCGCGCCAGGATGAAGGTGGTCGGATTGTCGTAGGCGTGCCGCGCTCCCTCGGCCTCGGGGAACGGTACGCGCAGGAAGCCCTTCACCAGGTCGCCCGGTTCCTGTTGCCAGGCTTCGGCAAGGCTGTCCGTGCGGTGTCCGGCCGTCATGGACAGCAGGTGGTGAACGGTGAGGCGGCGTCCCTGCTCCGAGATGTCGTCCGGAACGTGGTCGGGCAGCACGTCCACGATCCGATCGTCCAGTGAGAGCAGCCCGTCGGCGATCGCGAGCCCCGCGGCGACCGAGGTGAACGACTTGGTCAGCGAGTAGAGAAGGTGCGGGCGCTCGGCCGAGTACGGCGCCCACCAGCCTTCGGCGACGACGTGACCGTGGCGTACGACCATGAGGGAGTGACACTCGACGGATCGTGCTTCGAGCCGATCCAGCAGCGCGGCGATCGAACGGGACGAGATCCCCGAGGCGGCCGGTGTCGAGCGCGGCAGCAGAGTGCGCTGAGAAGCCATTTGGGCACCGTATCCGAACACCGTTTCGGACCAACGCGATTAAGGCTCTGCCCGACCTCTTCTACCAGCGTTCAGTTCGTGGACATCTTCCTGCCTATGGACGGCCCAGCTCCGACTGTCCCGGCTTCAGGAGGGACAGGCCCACGCAGGGTGCCCCATCTCTGCGGGTTGCGGTCGTGGAGCGAAGCTCGAAACTCGGTGGCCGTCGTACTCGAGCTGTCGATACCGTCGGGCTCCTGGCCGGCCGCATCGGCGGTGGCCTCACCCAGGAGCGATTCCCGTGACCAGCCGGCGAGCAACGACGACGCTGTGGCGTCCCACCGGCCCCAAGGAACTGGAGCTGGTGCGTGAGCTGGGCTGGCGCTCCTGGCCGTCTCGGCTCCCCGAGCAGCCGATCTTCTACCCGGTCCTCAACGAGGACTACGCCGTCAAGATCGCGCGGGACTGGAACGTCAAGCACGACGGCGCCGGCTTCGTCACCCGCTTCGAAGTGGAGTCAGCCTTCCTGCGCAGGTACCCGGTCCAGCAGGCAGGCGGACAGACGATACTGGAACTGTGGGTACCGGCCGGGGAGCGTGACGAGTTCAACGCTCACATCGTCGGCAAGATCCGGCTGGTTCACGAGTTTCACTGAACTGCGTGGACTCCGTGACGTAGCGGACTGACCCGATGCGATGATCCCGCCTTGCCTGGCGTGACCACGGCAGCCTTGGGGGCTGACTGTGGAGGTAAGCGCCGACGCCATCCGACTCGCGCTTGGGCGTTGAGTGCCCACCGGCTTTGAGATGGTCGTCAGGGCATCGGCGATGTCAGCAGGGCAGGCCGGCCCCCGCGGTAGGGGGCCCCGTCGGCGGTCAGCCGAGCCGTCTCAGTTCCCCTCTCACCCATTCCCGTTCACGGGGTTGCGCCGTTCGCCTTCGTGGGTGTCGGCGTTCCGTCCGCGTACGGAGTGAAGTGTGCCGGTGTGTGGGCGATGGGCGGCAGGTCGGGGCGCCAGGACGTGAGGATCTGGGCGCTGCACCCGAACAGGCCCTGGGGCAGCTGGTCCAGGGGCCACCAGCGCCAGTCGCCGACGCTCTCGTTCGGCTGGTCGGCGGGCTCGCCCTGCCAGGCGGTGACGACGGCGCCGACGGTGACGCGTACGACGTCGTCGACGTGGTCGAGGAGTGTGCCCAGCAGAGTCACGTCCTCGGGACGCGTGACGAGTCCGGTCTCCTCGGCGAGTTCGCGTACGACGGTGTCGTGGAGGGACTCGCCGGGCTCGACGGTGCCCCCGGGCAGCTCCCAGGTGCCGTGCCGATGGCGTCCCAGCAGCAAGCCCCGTTCGCCGAACACGATGGCTCCGACGCCGATCGCGGCGTGCGGTACGGGCGGCCGGGTGGTCCGTGGGCGACTGGTCACAGGTGGTCGGCTGGGCGTGCGGTGGCGTCGGGCCCGGACGAGTTGGAGGATCCCGGGGTTGCCGGGGTCCGGTGCGGTGAGGAGTTCGACCCCTTCCACCTGGAAACCGTGCTCGGTCAGGAGGTCTTCCCAGAGCCGCGGAGTGAGTACCCACATCTGAGTGGGGATGGGCTCCTCGTCGCGCAGCCGGATCAATGCCCGGCGTGGCACCACCTCTCCGGACGGCCCCTGTGCGTCGGCGTCGGTGTGGAGGGCGGAGAAGACGAGGGGCGCGCCGTCGACCAGACCGTCCCGCAGAGCCGGCAGCAGGTGGCGCGGGTCGACGCAGGCGAAGGTGCGGATGCCGTAGGCGGCCTCGTACGGCTCCGCGTGCCGCAGATGCTCGGCGACGTCACCGCACAGGAAGCGGACTCCGGGCTCGCTGCCGTGAGCGTTCAGCGCACGCTGGTGCTGGGTGGGGGACAGGTCGACGCCGTCCACGAGGGCGCCGTACTCACGGGCCAGGTGGACGGCGTGGTGACCGGGACCGGACCCGACGTCCAGGATCCGCTTGCCGCGGATGTCTCCGAGAACCTCGGCTCCGGGACCCACGCCGGGCCGGAATCCCCAGTCGATACGGTCGGGTACGGGCGGCAAGTAGCCGAAGTCCAGTTGGCGTTGACCGTAGACCGTCCAGCTCTGCTCGTGTGCGGGGCGTGCCGTCACAGAAGGGCTCCAAGTCAGTTCCTGACACTGTTCAGAGAACGAGTTCGGTGCGGCGGAGGTCGCGGAACACCGTGGGTGTCGCCCAGCCGCGCAGGGTGGCATGCATCGCCGATCGGAACGCGGCCTCCGCCGTGGAGGCGTCGAGGGCGCCGGCGAGTTCGAGCGTCACAACTCCGTGCAGGGTGACCCACAAGGAGAGCGCGATGGACGTCGCGTCGCCGGCGAGGAGAGAGCCCGTCACGGCGCGGTCGATCGCCGCGAGGAGCGGACGGATGGGGTCATGGGTGCCGACCGCGCCCGATGGATCGAAGGATTGCGCCCCTCCGAACAGCACCGTGTACAGGTGGCTGTGTCCGCGCCCCCACCGCCGGTACGCGCCGGCCAGGGTGTAGATGTCGGCCAGGGGATCCTCGGAGGCCGGCGCTCCCGACAGGTCCTGGAACAGGCCGGCGACAGCTCTGTCGCGCACCGCTTCGATCAAGGCGTCCTTGCCGCCGAAGAGGGAGTACACCGCTGTCGTCGACGTTCCGGCGGCAGCCGCCACGGCGCGGACTGTGACCGATTCGCGCGGGCCCGTGGCGAGCATCTCGGTCGCGCATGCCACGAGCCGCTCTTTGACCGCCTCGTCGTTCGTCCTCGGCCTACCCATGCCAGAAGCGTACCCCGCTCTGATAACGTCGTTTTGAAACAGCGTTCTGAAACCTGGGAGTTCGCCGTGCCCCTGTTCGCCATGCGCGTTGCACGCTTCGCCGCACGCTTACTGCAGGCCCTGACTGCCGTCGTGACACTGACTGTTGTCTTTCTCGTGTTGATCGTCCTCACGGGCGGGGCCGGCTCAGGGGGCGTCGCGTGGCTGACGACCCTGGGCGTCGCCTGCGCCGCCGCACTGTGGCTGGGCCGCAGCCGGACCGGGGCGGCTCGACTCGTGCCGTTCCTGCCGGTGGTCGTCGCGGCGGCACTGACGGCGTCGGTCTGCGTTCCGACCGTGCCCACGACCCGGCGGTACCCGCCCGCCCTGCCCTTCGTGGCCACACAGCACTGGAGCCTGAACACCGGAAGCAGGGTCGCCGTCTACCACTACCCGCCCGCAGGCCAGGGCAGCCGACACCCCGTCCCGCTCGTGTACCTCCATGGCGGACCAGTCCGCGGAATATCGGTACTCGATCACCGGTTCCTGCAACTTCTGGCCCGCCAGGGTCACGACGTCTACGCCTACGAACAGGCCGGCGGAGGACGCAGCGACCCGCTCCCCATGGACCAGTACACGATCTCCAGATCGGTCCGTGACCTCGACGCTTTCATCCAGCGTCTGGACAAGGGCAAGGTCGACGTCCTCGGCTTCTCGGCCGGCGCGGTCGTCCTCACCCGGGCCCTGGCTGAACCCTCGGCCGCCACCCGGCTGCACCAGGCGGTCATCGCCGAACCCGGCCCGATGGACGGCCCCACATCGAGGATCAGCGGGCACAAGGGACGTCCGTCAGCGCGCGGCCTCGCACCGAGCGCGAACGGACCGCGATCGACACACATCCCCCGGTACGCCGTGGCGTTCGGCCTCATGCGGCTCGGCCTCCTCACCACCGACACCGGGCTGATCGGACAGGCTGAGGGCGACAACGCGTTCACCGCCGCCGACCTCGGCAGCGACACGGCTTCCGCCTACTGCGCGCGCGACGCGGACCGAATCCCGTCCGAGGACACGCCCCAGAACTTCTCCTTCAGTCCCGCCGCCAGCCTCCGCGTCCAGCAGACGGTGAAGGACTCTCCCTCCATCGCATCGCGACTCCGGCGCTCAAAGACCCCCGCCATGCTGATGATCGCCGAGTGCTCCTCGCAGCTTCGCCAGTGGGCGACCACCATCCTGGCCAATGACCCCGCCATCCAGCGCACGCAGTACATGTCCGGCGTCGGGCATCACATGTGGAACGGCCTGGATGACAACGACGATCGAACCGCGGCGGTCATCACCGCGTTCCTCCGAGGCGAGCCGGCACCCCTGCCCGACCACCCCACCCGCGAGGAGATTCCCGCCTTCCTGCTCGACCGCGAGTGACCCTCCGCGGTGCGCGTCGCGGTCGCGCGTGTGCTGTGACGCCGCCCGTACACGCCGTCGTGTACGGGTTCCAGGCGAACCCGGCACGTAACCCCTTCTCGGCATCCGGCCGTTGTACTCGTTGCAAGAGGTGACGCGGTGTGACAAGGGGGTGCTCAGCCATGGCAAGTGGCAGTGCGCTTGATTCGTCCGGCAGTATGAAGGCGTTCGGGGCGGCCCTGAAGGTCTTCCGTGAACGGGCCCTGCTGACGCAGGAACAGTTGGCCGAGCGGCTCAACTACTCGCACGCTTCGGTCGCTTCGGTGGAGCAGGGACGGCGGATGCCCTCCGCGACCTTCGTCGAGCGGGCGGAGGAGGCTCTGGAGTCGTTCGGTGTGCTGCGGGCCGTGGCCCGGCATGTCGGGCGGCAGCGCGGGCTCGCGGTCTGGTTCCGGGAGTGGGCGCAGCTGGAGGAGACGGCGGTCAGCCTGTGCACGTACGAGTGCCGGGTCGTGCCGGGGCTGCTCCAGACCGAGGCCTACACGCGCGCGGTGATGCTCAACGTGCCGCCTCCGCCGACGGTGGAGCAGTTGCAGGAGCGGATCGCCGCCCGGCTGGCGCGGCAGGAACTGTTGACGCGCAGGCCGCCGGTCGCGTTCAGTTTCATTGTCGAGGAGTCGGTACTGCTGCGGCACACGGGAGACGAGGAGGTCACCCGGGAACTGCTCGACCACCTCCTCGTCCGCACGCAACCGTGGAACGTGGAGCTGCAGATCATGCCGCAGCGGCAGCCCCACCACGCGGGTACGGACGGGCCCATGCAGCTTCTTGAGACCCCGGAGCGCCAGTGGTTGGGGTACTCGGAGGGGCAGAAGACCGGGCAGCTGGTTTCTGACCGGGAAGCGGTGAGCGTGATGCAGATGCGCTATGCCAAGATGCGCTCGCAGGCTCTGTCCCCCGCGGACTCGGCCGAGTTGTTGCAGCGGATGCGAGGAGCGCTATGAGCACCAACAGTCAGCTGGAATGGTTCAAGAGCAGCTACAGCGGGTCCGAAGGCGACAGCTGTGTGGAAGTCGCACTCGCACTCGGGGCCGTGCACGTACGCGACTCCAAGCAGATTGACGGACCGCGGTTCGAGGTCGCCTCCCCGGCGTGGGCGGAGTTCCTCGGGTTCGTGGGGTAGGCCGGGAGCTGTGGCTCAATAGCCGCCGAGGAGGGTCCGTACCCTCCGCAGCGCCTCCGGGCCGGCGGTGCTGTGCCAGCGGGTGGGGTCGGCGGGGCGGCGGCCCCACAGGAGGAGGACGCGGGTGGCCGCGTCGCTCTCGATCGTGGCCGGGCCCTCCGGGGCGGCGAGCCGGATCGTGCCGCCGTCGGCGTCCGCGGCCACCACGATGTCGTCGGTGCCCGGGGTGCGCAGGCGGCCCTCGACCCGCCCCTCGGGGCCCAGGTCCAGACCGGCGCGGCCCCGGACCAGCAGGGGCCGGCCCACCGACACCACGCTGTGCTCCGTCATCCACGACTCGTTGAGGGACCGCACGGCCGTCCGGTCGTCGCCGGTCAGGTCCCAGCGGTGGAGGATCAGTTCCTCCCGCATGTGTTCCGCGAAGAAGGGGACCTGCACGGAACGGCCGGTCCACATCACTTCCGTGTCCGGGGACAGGTCCTGCGCCGCGGCCGCCGCGATTTCGGTGAGCTGTTCACAGTTGGTCATGAACGCCGCCCAGAGCTCGGTGTCCGACATCCGCCGGTAGGTAGCCTCGCGCGCGAAGCTCCTGGTCTCCACCGGTGCGCCCGCGAGGAACGCTCGCAGCACCCGCGCCAGTTCCTCGGCGTTCCCCGTCTGGTGGACCAGGATGTCGCGCACGGTCCACGCCTCGCACCACGTGCCGTCGTCGGGCCTACGGCCCTGCACGGCGTGGATGAAGGGAGCCAGCTCGGGCAGCGTGTCGTCGACCTTGGACGGGATCACGTGCCATGGGTATCCCGGTCGGGCCGCAGACCAAACCACCGGGCGGCCGATCGGGGCACAGTGCCTCGGGGCGGAGCGCCGAGCGGGTGCGGTCGCCCCCTCCGTGGGTACCCGTTCGCGTGCGGCGACCTGACGACCGTACGACGGAGAGCCGGGGCGAGCGCATGCCCGAACTGCCGGATGTCGAGGGATTCCGCGAGGTGCTGATGACCTGCGGCCGGCAGCGGTGCGTCACGGACGTCGAGGTGCGGGACATTGGGGTGCTGGGGGGCGTCAGCGCGCAGCGGCTGCGCAGGGAGCTGACGGGCCGGCGCCTGGGGGAGGCGTGGCGGCACGGAAAGTGGTTGTTCGTGCCGGTCGGCGACGGCGGTCCCGTACTGGTCTGGCACTTCGGCATGACGGGGTCGCTGCGGTGCTGTGCCCCGGACGAGCCCCTCGCGCCGCACGATCGCGTCGTGCTGACGCTCGACGGCGCCCGGCACCTGCGCTACGGCGATCAACGCAAGCTCCAGGGCGTGCAGTTGGCCGACGACGCGCGGCTCGCGCGGATCGTGGACGGTCTGGGTCCCGACGCCCTGACCGTGAGCCGAGCGGAGTTCCGGGACCTGCTGTCGGGACGGCGGCGTGCCGTCAAGAGCGCGCTGATGGACCAGTCCGTGATCGCGGGTCTCGGGAACCTCCTGTGCGACGAGATCCTCTGGCGGGCCCGGGTGGCACCCCGGACCCGGGCGCGGGACCTGAGCGAGACCGCGCTCCGGCGTGTTCACGCGCGGATGGGCCGGGTCCTGGATTCGTCCGTCCGTGCCGGGTGCGTGCCGCCGAGGCGCTCCTGGCTCACCGGGCACCGCGACGACCGCGAGCCGATGTGCCCTCGCTGCGGGTGGCCCCTGTGCTCGAACCGCGTCGGCGGACGCCGCACGGTCTGGTGCCCGCAGTGCCAGAGATGAGCGGAACGGGCCGTTGCGGAGGGCGGAACCGATCATGGGATGATGACCGGCGACAAAAAGGCGACGGCGGTCCGAGGAAGCCGGTGTGAATCCGGCGCGGTCCCGCCACTGTGACCGGTGAGCGAGTTCCGGAACGCCACTGCCCCGTACGGGGTGGGAAGGCGGGACGAGCGAAGACCCGGGAGCCAGGAGACTCACGCGGTCGCCTCCTCGATCGACACCGGGGCGGATCTCCCCGGGAGGGGAGTGGGGCGGCGTGCCCGAAATGCCGACGGACGAGGCGCCGGACGGTGCCGTGGCGGGGAGCGGTCCGGTGCCGTGCCGGGTCGTCGTGTGCCGGGACTGCTGCTGCGGCAGCCCCAAGGTGACCGGGGTGGATCACGCGGCGCAGACCGCGCGGCTGCGCGCGGAGGTGCCGATGCGCGTCTCCGACTGCCTCGACGTGTGCGAGCAGGCGAACGTCATCGTGGTCCAGCCCTCCGCCGTGGGCCGGGCGGCCGGCGCGCGGCCGGTCTGGCTCGGACTCGTCAACGACGTGGACGCGACCGAGGACATCGTCGCCTGGGTGCGCGCCGGGGGCCCGGGGGTTGCCCCCCTGCCGGAGATCCTCGGCCTCTACGCCATCAAGCCGCCACGGCGACCCACGGACTCCTGAGGCTCGTGCGTGCCGGGACGGACGCGCCAGGACGCGCCCGCTGGGACGCCTGCACGCGCTGGGACGCCCGCACGCGCGAGGAGACCCGTACCAGCGCGAAGACCGTCCCGTCGTCACCGGCCGGGGAACGGCCGGGCCTCCGCCAGCGTGACCGGGTCGCCGGCCGGCACCCCGTGCAGGACCTGGGCGAGTACCTCCGCGCCGCGCACCACCCGGGGCCCCGGCCGGTTGAAGTAGGACGGGCCGTCCAGCACCCAGACGCGACCGGACCGTACCGCGGGCAGATCCGTCCAGCCGGGCAGCCCGCTGAGCAACGAGGCTTCCCGCAGGGTGCGTTCGGGAGGAAAGCCGCACGGCAGGACGAGGACCACGTCCGGCTGCGCGGTGCGTACCGCCTCCCAGGTCACCGGCTTGGTGTGCTCGCCGGGGGCGGCGAGGAGCGGCTTGCCCCCGGCGGCGGTGATCTGCTCGGGCACCCAGTGCCCGGCGGGCCATAGCGGGTCGAGCCACTCGATCGCCGCCACCCGGGGCCGGCCGAGTCCGGCGACCGCGTCGCGGACCCGGTCGAGGCGGTCCCGCAGCTCGGCCCGGCGCTGGCGCGCGCGCTCACCCACGTCGAGCAGGTCGCCGACGGTGACCAGGCAGTCCAGTACGTCGTCGAGCGTGCGCGGCTCCAGGCTGAGGACCCGGGTGCCGGCGTCGAGCAGCCGTACGGTCCGGCTGACCCTCTCGTACGACACCGCGCACACGTCGCACAGGTCCTGGGTGAGCACCACGTCGGGGCGCAGAGCGGCCAGGGCCTCGGTGTCCAGCGTGTACAGCGACGAACCGGAGTGCGCCGACCCGCCGACGGCGTCGGAGATCTCCCGGCTGGTGAGCGCGTCCTGGTCCAGGTCCGCCCCGGTCACCACGGGGACGGAGGCGACCTCGCGCGGCGGCCAGTCGCACTCGTGGGTGCGGCCGGCCAACTGCTCCGAAAGGCCGAGTTCGGCGACGATGTCGGTCGCGGCGGGCAGCAGGGAGACGATGCGCATACGTCGACTGTAGGAGACTCCAGGACCCGCCCTGTGCGCCATGGCGAAGCAGTTCGCCACCGACGCCGGGTACTCGGTCGCCGACCGGGCTCTCCAACTGCACGGCGGCTACGGCTACCTCAGCAAGTCCGGCATTGAGAAGATCGTCTGTGACCTGCCTGTCCACCAGATCCTGGAAGGAACCAACGAGATCATGCGTGTCATCGTGGCCCGCGGCCTGACGGAGGCGGTGGGATGACCGCCACCGAGGAACCCGTCCTGTTCCACACTGCCGGACGGGCCGCCCACATCACCCTCAACCGGCCCAGGGCCCTCAACGCCCTCACCCATGAGATGGTGCGTCGCATCGACGAGGCACTGACGGCCTGGGAACACGACCCGGCCGTGGAGACCGTCGTCATCACCGGCGCGGGGGAGCGCGGCCTGTGCGCGGGCGGTGACATCCGTGCCATCCACGACGACGCCCGCGACGGGGACGGCACCGCCTCGGCCGCCTTCTGGCGCGACGAGTACCACCTCAACGCCCGCATCGCCCGCTACCCGAAGCCGTACGTCGCCATCATGGACGGCATCGTCATGGGCGGCGGCGTCGGCGTCTCCGCGCACGGCAGAGTCCGTATCGTCACCGAGCGTTCGCGGATCGCGATGCCGGAGACGGGCATCGGCTTCGTGCCCGACGTCGGCGGCACCTACCTGCTCGGCCTGGCACCCGGTGAGCTGGGCACGCACCTCGCGCTGACCGGCGCGCAGATCGGCGCGGGCGACGCCTTGCTGTGCGGTCTCGCCGACCACTACATACCGTCCGGAGCGCTCGGCGCCTTCGTCGGCGACCTTGCCCGCATGCCCGTACGGGACGCCCTGGCGTCTCATGTTCGGACGCCGCCGCAGGGAGAGCTGGCGCAGCGGCGGGCGTGGATCGACTCCTGCTACGCCGCCGGGACCGTCGAAGACATCGTGAGCCGGCTGCTGGACCAGGATGAGCCCGCAGCCAAGGAGGCGGCCGAAACCCTGCTCACCAGGTCACCGACCGCCGTGAAGGCCACCCTGGCCGCCGTGCGTTGCGCCCGCCGTCTCGGATCGCTTGAGGCGGTCCTGGACCAGGAGTACCGCGTCTCCTGCGCCGCCCTGAGCAGCCCCGATCTGGTGGAGGGCATCCGCGCCCAGCTCATCGACAAGGACCGCCGCCCCCGCTGGTCTCCAGGCACCCTCGCCGAGGTGATGGACGCCGACGTGGACCGCTACTTCGCCCCGCTCGGCGTCCGTGAACTGGGCCTCGCCGACCCCGGCAGCACCGCGGAGGTGGTTTGGTGACCCGGACCGCGTTCATCGGATTCGCTCCCCGCTGGCCGCCAAGCTCAGGGTGATCCCCGGCAACTGCGGCTCCCGGCGTCCGACCCGCGCGGTCGGCAAGGCCAAGGCCATGGAACTGTGCCTGACCGGGCGCACCATGGACGCGGCGGAGGCCGAACGCGCCGGGCTGGTCTCGCGGGTGGTCCCCGCCGACGACCGCAGTTCGGCCACCGCTGACCCACGTGGCCGTCGTCCCGTGCGCCGACGAGTCCGGCCCCGGGCCGGCGGCCGGCAACTGGCCGCCGGCCGACGGCGGATCGCCGGCCGATGGCGGATCGCCGGCCGGCGCACCCGGGTGCGCCGTGCCGCGGCCCGGCTGTCAAGGCGTCAGGCCGGTGCCGGGCAGCCGTCGTCCGCCACCGGCACCTCCTCGTCCTCCCCGGGGCGGAGCACCTGTGCCGAATCGAGCAGGGCCTCGACCACCTCCTCCAGGTCGAGGCGCTGCTCGACCGAGCGCAGGTGCGGCAGGCGCGCGCCGGTGCTGACGCGGGGAGGGGCGAGGAGGCTGCAGCAGTCCTCGTCGGGCAGGACCGAGATGTCGGCGGTGCCGATGGACCGGGCCTCGTCGATGATCTCCTGCTTCTCCCGGCCGATCAGCGGACGCAGTACGGGCAGCGCCGCCGCCTCGTCCACCGCGACCAGGTTGGCCAGCGTCTGACTGGCGACCTGCCCGAGGCTGTCGCCGGTCACCAGCGCCTGGGCGCCGATGCGGCCGGCCAGCGCGGAGGCGGTGCGCACCATCAGCCGGCGCTGGGCGACCACCTGGAGCCGCCCGGCCCCCGCCACGGCGAGCTGCTTCTGCGCCTTGCCGAGCGCGACGACGTGCAGGGTTCCGGGCGGCTGGTAGCGGTTCAGCTCACGGGCCAGGGCGTACGCCTTGTACACGGACGAGGGGTTCGTGTAGGGAGCGCCGTTGAAGTGCACGAAGTCGCACGCCAGTCCGCGCCGCATGGCTCGGTGGGCGGCGACGGGGGAGTCGTAGCCGCCGGAGAGCAGGACCAGGGCCCGCCCGCTGGTCCCGACGGGCAGTCCGCTCAGACCGGGGAGGCGTTCGCAGGAGAGGTACGTCTCCCTGCGGTCGATCACGACGTTCAGCGTCACGTCGGGCGTGGTGAGGTCGACCGTCAGCGCGGGCACGGCATCGAGCACGCGGGACCCCAGAAGCACTTCCATCCGGGAGGAGGTCAGCGGGAACTGCTTGTCCCACCGCCGCACCCGCACGGCGAAGCGGAGTCCCCGGCGCTCACCGCTCACGGCACGCAGGGCGTCGATCGCCGACTCCGTGATGTCGTCGAGGGCGCTGGGCACCCGTACGGCGGGCTCGACGGAGTTGAAGCCGACGACCCGCCGGGCCCGCTCCACCAGGGCCTCGACGGGCACCTGCCCGCCCAGCACGGTCACGTTGTGCGCGGTTTTGATCCAGGTCGAGCCGCCGACACCGCGCAGCGCGACGCGCAGGTTGTCCTGAAGCCGCTCGGTGAAGCGGTGGCGGTTGCGGCCCTTGAGGAAGACCTCGCCGTGCTTGAGCAGCACGCACGGGCCGTGGGGGACGGGGGCGGCATCGGAGGAGGCCCGGGGAGCGGGTATGCGGGGATCGTCGGACATGTGAGTGAGCCTCTCAGAAGCCCCGGTCGTCGTCGCAGGTGCCCTCCGTGCCGCCGGGGGGCCTAGGGTCTTTCGTTTGGATCATGCCGGGCTCGCGGGTCCTGGCACCGTGCCTCGCCGCGTTGTCGTCGGTTGGCAGGGCTCCGCCCTGCCGCCCTCCTCCGCCTTGCGACACACGGCACAAGACCCCGCTCCCTGATCCGGCCTGATCCAAACGAAACACCCGAGAGCCGGGCGGCCGGTCTCCGCGCGTTATCACGTCGTGGCGGCGAGTTCGACGAGGTGCCGGGCTGTTCCCGCAGGGTCGACGATCTGATGGAGGTGTGCGCCCGGCAGGTGGGCCACACGCCAGCCGCGATCGCCTGCCTCGGCGGCGAGTTCGGCGTACGGAGGGCCGAACAGCAAGTAGGAGCAGGGGTGGTCGTCCCAGCCGTCGGGGATCGGGACGTGCTGCTCGTAGTAGGACAGCGGCAGGGCGGGCTGCTCCTCCACGACCGTCCGCCGCATTTCGGGATCGGGGAACATGGGCGCGACGTCTGCTTCGTCCCACCAGTCGGTCCAGCGCGGCAGCGTGCCGTCCACGGCCATCGGGCGGAGGAATTCCAGCAACTCGGATGAAGCGACGGGGGTTTGCCCGCGGCGGGCCGGTAGCGCGGCGTCCACGAAGATGGAACCGGTCACCGGATGGTCGAGGCCCGAGCGGATCGCCGGCACGAACAACCCGGCGTTGCTGTGTGCCACCAGCACGACGGGACTGTCGGCCGGGACCTGCCGCAGGTCGTTGCGGACGGCACTGACCGTACGAGGCCAGAAGGGCGGACCGCCGACGCCGACGTGCAGCAGGGACGGCACGCGTACCCGGTGTCCCGCCGCTGTCAGGCGTTCGGCCACAGGGCGCCAGGTCGAGGGGCCCACGGACGGACTGTGCACGAGAACGAAGATCGGCTGCATGTGACGATCGTGTCGGCCGTGGCGTGGGAGGCGCCACCGCCTTGGCCGACAGCAGAAGTACGACTGCCGCAGGCAGTACGACTGCCACAAGGCGTCGAAGCAGCCCTGGGCGTCGTTCACTTCGGCGGGGCGACTCCCGCCAGGCCGTGGCGCAACAGGGCGAAGGCGTGGTCGGCGTCGGCCACCGCTTCGGGGTGGACCTCGTCCGCGGACCGGCCGGCGACGATGCGCTGCCAGTTCACCGACGCCAGGATGCGCTCCGTGGCGATCACCTGGCCGGCCAGCAGGGCCGCCGTGATCTCGCGGCCCGTGTCGAGCGCGTCGACCAGGGTCCGGGCCAGCGCCTCCTCGGCCTGGGCCAGGTACTGGCCGACGCGTGCCACAAGACTCGGCGTGGAGTAGACGAGGCTGTGGAAGGCCAGGACGCTCTGGTCGTCGTTGAGTCCCGTGATGGGATCCCGCGCCGCCAGCCCGTTCAGGAAGTGCTGGTGCAGGGCGTCGATCGCGGACGTTCCCGGCGGTCGCTCCGCCACGACGGTGCTGCTCACCGTCTGGTGGTCGGCGAACCGGTGGACTACCAGGTCTTCCTTGGTCGGGAAGTACTTGAACAGCGTGGGTTTGGAGACCTCGGCCGCGGCCGCGATGTCGACGACTGAGACCTGGTCGAACCCGTGCTCCAGGAAGAGCGTGATCGCCGTGTCGGAGATCGTCTCCCGCGTTCGCTGCTTCTTGCGCTCCCGCAAGCCCATCGGCGCGTTCACCAGGCCATTCGAGTACGTGAATTAACTCGGTCAATATATCTCAGCCCGCGACCGTCGGCCCGCGACCGTCAGTCCGTGAGCGGCTCCGGCAGCGGACGGGCGTGCAGGACGTCGAGCCGGGACACCGCCCGCGTCACCACGACGTACAGCCGGTGCAGTCCGCGCGGCTCGGACTCGACGATCGCGGCCGGTTCCACCACGACGACATGGTCGTACTCGAGGCCCTTGACGACCGTCGCGGGCAGCACGCTCACCCGGGCGGCCGTGCCGACCTCCTCGCCGGTCGCCGTCTCGATGCCCGCCTTGCACAGGGCCGCCGTGGTGGCGGCCACCGCGGCGTCGGCGGCGATGACGGCGACCGACCCTTCGCGTTCGAGAGCCGCGCGGACGGCGGACACGGTGGCGGCCGACGTGTCGTCGACCGCGCTGACCGTCAACTCGCCGTCGCGGCGCAGCGAGCGGGCCGACGGCACGTCGACGCCGAGGTCGGCCACCAGCCGGTTGGCCAGTTCCATGACGGCGGCGGGGACCCGGAAACCAGTGGTCAGCGGGACGACCGTGGCCTGCGCCTTGCCCAGGTGCGTGAGCTGCTCCCGCCAGGTCCGCGCCGACCAGGGCGCGGTGGCCTGGGCCAGGTCGCCCAGCACCGTGATCGAGCCGAAGGCGCTGCGCCGGGCGATCGCCCGGCACTGCATCGGCGACAGGTCCTGGGCCTCGTCCACGACCACATGACCGAAGCCCTCGGGGCGTTCGACGAGCCCGGCGACCGCCGCCTCCTTCGCCTCGTCCCACGTGCCCCGGACCAGTGAGCGGGGCTTGACGAGCCAGTACGCCGTCTCCAGGGGCGGGAGGTCCGACGTGGGGAACTCCGTGGCCACCTCGCGGTAGCGCCGGATCAGTTCCGGCCTGCTTCCGGTCGGGGGTGGATCGGGGTGCGGGGGCCGCCGCAGGGCCTCGTCGTCGAAGCGTTCCTTCTTGAACGAGTTGGAAAACGACGGGGTCGGTCGCGGAAACCAGGTGAACATATTCCGCATCCTCAAGGCCATCCTGCGGGACGCGCGCATGATACGGAAGAATTCGTATAACGCCGATCGAACGTCATCGCATCATGCGGTTCTGCAAAGCTCAACAATGAGCAGACGGGCGCCCTGGGGAAATCCTACTGTTCGTCTGATCTGTCGACTGGCGCATGAGCGAACATGAGTGACGAAAAAGACTGGGTGGCGGTGACTGATCTGCTGCCGGCCCGGGCGGAGCGCTTCCCGGACCGGGTGGCGATGAATGTCAACGGCACCGGAGGAATCACCTACTGGGAATGGCAGCGCCGCGTGAATCGCACGGCGAACGGCCCGCTGCGGGCCGGGGTGCGGCGCGGGGACGCCATCGCCTTGCTGTTCGGCGGGATGGACTGGTCGACTACGCCGTCGCCTGCCTCGCCGTCCTCAGTGCGGTGCCTGCGGGGTTCACCTGCATGAGAGCTACCCGCAGGCGGAGCTGGAGTGCCGGCTGGCCGAGGGCGGCGTGCGCGGCGTCATCCACGGCGCGGGGCTGCGGCCGCCGCGCCGCGTGGGCGCGTGGGCGCGCACGGTCGCGGACCTCGACGGCGGCGACGAGACGCCGGTCGCGGTGGACCTCGCCCCGGCGACATCGCCGACATCCTCCACACCTCCGGCACGACCGGGCCTGCGAAGGGATTCACCAACCCGCGCGGGAACCTCACCGTCGGCCGCAGCCCCGAGGGAACCGGGGCGGACGCGATCGTGGTCCTGCGGGACCCTCGGGCGCTGGACGGGCTGCCGGGCTTCCTGGCCGGGCGGCTCAAGCCGCACGAGCATCCCGAGCGATTCCACGACTGGCCGAGCCTGCCCCGCGGGGCGACCGGCAAGGTGGTCAAGGCCGTGATCAGGCAGCAACTCGGACCTAGTGCCGCGGCAGGTGACGTTTGCCCGTGAAGGAGCGGCGTCCGGTGCGTGCTCTCGGTGTGCCGGCCGGAAGTCCTCGTACTGGATGTACTTGGGCTTTCGGCCGGTGCGGCGAGAGTGGGGGTCCCCCTGCTCGAAGAGCTTGGGGGAGTGCCGGGCGTCGCGACGGGGCGAACGTTGCCTGTCGCGGCACTGGCTGAGGGGGCGGGTCCGCAGACCCGCCCCGCACCACCGTCTTCCCGGCGGCTACTCCAGGTTCTCGGTCAGCGGGGCCGACGGCGAGCTGTCCGCCGAGAGCTCGGGCTCCGCGGCCGCGCCGGCGTCCATACCGGGCATCGTCCCCGGCATGGGCGCGTCCGCGGCGGGCCGGATGAGGAGGACCACGAGGGCGAGCGCGACGACCGTGATCGCCACCGCGACCAGGAAGCCGGCCGAGGCGCCCTTGGCCAGGACGTGCGCCTTGTCGCCCGTCGCCCCGCTCGTCGCCGCGCCGTACACGGTGATGATGACCGCCAGGCTCAGCGAGCCGCCCATCTGCTGCGTCGCGTTGAGCAGGCCCGAAGCGGCCCCCGTGTCCTGCATCTCCACCCCGGACACGCCGACCATGGTCATCGGCATGAACACCATGCCCGCCCCGATCCCGTACAGCAGCATGGGACCGAGCAGGTCGCCGAGGTAGGCGCTGTCGGCGGAGATCGTCGACAGCCAGATGAGCGCGCCCGTGATCAAGAGCGTCCCCACCACCAGCGGCAGGCGCTGCCCGATCTTGGGAATGAGCTGCATCATCACGCCGGAGACGACGATGATCGAGACGCTGAGCGGCAAGAAGGCCAGGCCGGTCTTGAGCGGGCTGTAGGCCAGCACGTTCTGAAAGAAGAGGGTCAGGAAGAAGAACATCCCGATCAGGGAACCCATCATCGCCACGCCGAGGGCGTAGATGCCCGAGCGGTTGCGGCTGGCGAACAGGCGCAACGGGATGATCGGCTGCGGGGTGCGGCTCTCGATGAAGACGAAGGCCGCCAGCAGGACCACGGCCCCGACGAACGAGCCGACCGTGGTGGCATCCCGCCAGCCGCTGTCGGAGGCGTGGATGAAGCCGTACACGAGCAGGGCCACGCCCCCGGTGGAAGTGATCGCGCCGCCGAAGTCGAACCGGCCCTCGCTCCGCGGCGACTTGCCGATGAACAGCGGCGCGACCAGGGCCAGGGCGACGCCGATGGGCACGTTGACCAGCAGGACCCAGCGCCAGGAGACCCACTCGGTGAGCAACCCGCCTGCCACCAGGCCGATCGCGCCGCCCGCGCCCGACACGCCGGCGAACACCGCGAACGCCCGGTTGCGCTCCCGCTCGGTCGGGAAGCCGGTGGCGATCAGGGACAGCACCGTCGGGGCGACGATGGCGGCCCCGGCGCCCTGAATGACGCGCATGCCCAGCAGCCATCCGGAGTTCTGGGCGAGGCCGCCGAGCAGGGACCCCAGCGTGAACAGCGAGACCCCGCCGATGAAGGCCGGGCGGCGGCCGAGGAGGTCACCGACCCGGCCGCCGAGCAGTAACAGCCCGCCGAACGCGAGGGCGTAGGCGTTGACCACCCATGACAGGTTCTGCGTGGAGAAACCCAGGGACGTCTGCATGCTGGGGAGCGCCACGTTCACGATGGTGGCGTCGAGGATTACCATGAGCTGGGCGATCGCGATGACAACCAGCATGAGGCCAGTGCGATGCGCTAGCCGGGGCGGGCTCGCCGGGGCTGCGATTGCGTGGGTGCTAACAGCCATTTGGTAGCCTTATCAGGTAAGATGTTGGGAACGTTAAGGAACGATAGCGTTCACTGTTCGGCACTCTAGCAGTGGCAAGTAGGGAACGCAATCGTTCACCATGCGGTCGGCTGGGGGGCCGTCCGGGAAGTGGGGATGCCGTGTCCGGAGTCGGATTGGCTGCCGACACGGCGGTCGGCGACCAGGACCCGCCCAGGAAGCCGGCGGCAAGCCGTCGGCGGGGCAAGGACCTGGAGCGCGCCATCTACTCGGCGGTGATCACCCAGCTCGAGGCCGTCGGCTATGCCAGGCTGACCATGGATCGGGTGGCGGCCGATGCCCGGACGGGCAAGGCGGCGCTCTACCGGCGCTGGCCCAGCAAGGCCGACCTCGTGGTCGACACGCTCGACTACGCCCTGCCCGCGCCCGAGGACGCGCCCGACAAGGGCAACGTCCGCGACGACCTGGTCGAGCACATGCGGCAGAAGGCAGAGGTCCTCAACTCCCCGGTCGGCCGCGCGGTGCAGAGCCTGCTGGCCGAGATCGACCGGGACCGGCCGCTGGTCCGCCTGGTGCAGGAGCGCGTCTTCCAGCCCCGGCAGAACGTCTTCCAGCTGATCCTGGAGCGCGGGGTGCAGCGCGGCGAGATCCGCCCCGGCCGGCTCAGCCCGTTGGTCGCTGAACTCGGGCCCGCCATGCTGGTGCAGCGCTTCCTCGGCGACTCGGCCCCGGTTCCCGACGACTACCTGGTGGCCGTGGTGGACGAGCTGATCATGCCCATCATCCGCCAGTAGCCCCCAGGACGATGCGGTGTCGCCGGGGGGCGTAGGCCGCCGGTACTTCCTCGATCGCGCGGCAGCAGCCATTGAGGGTGGACAGGGTGTCAGCGGGAAAGCGCGCCCGGTCCAGCGGCAAGACGCGGTACCCGGCCTGGGCGAAGAGCATGGCCTTGGGGGAACCAACACAGCGCGCGCCCATGACGATGACGTCGAACTCCTCAATGGCCACCTCACAGAGGGCGCAGTCGCGCCGGTCGGGGTGACCGCGCCCCGGACGCGCGGCCGATGGCCTTGACCGTACGCACCCGGCCCCGGGCAGGCAGTGCAGTATTGAGCGATTGCCGGCAGTCAGGTTCCGGCCGACGGCGCGGTGGCCGCCGGAGCCGGGTTCCGTGAGCGCTGCCAGGCCACCGGCCTGCTCGAAGAGGACGGGCGCGTCGCCGGCGTCACCTTCACCCGGGCGCCGGCCAGGCCCCCTGGGCGGCAGGATGCCGCCGCGCGGTCACGTGTGGATCTTCTCGTGGTTGGCCAGCATGCCGACGTACTTCTCGATGCGCCGGGCCCTGGTCTCGGGCTTCTTGGCGTCCTGCACCCGGTAGAGGATGGAGTAGCGATTCTGGCTGTCGAGGGTCTTGAAGAACTCCGCGGCGGCCGGGTTGGCCTCCAGCGCCCGCGCCAGGTCGTCCGGGACGGTGGCGGACTTCGCCCCCGCGTAGGCCGCTTCCCAGCGCCCGTCCCTCTTGGCCCGCTCGACCTCGGCGATCCCCGGCGGTTGCATCCGTCCCTGCTCGATGAGGGCGGCGACCTTCTCCCGGTTGACCTTGGACCACCGGCTGCGGGCCGACCGCGGCGTGAACCGCTGGAGCCAGTGGGCGTCGTCGAGCTTGCCTTTCTGGCCGTCGATCCACCCGTAGCACAATGCCACGTCGAGGGCCTGGGCGTACGTCAGGACGTCTTCGCCCGCGGCGTTATTCGTAAGCTTCAGCCAGAACCCGCGGGACGCGGCATAATTGCGGGAAAGCCAATCCTGCAGCTCCGCCGCCGATGCGAATTCGATGATCTCTTCGTCTCGGGCCATGGTGTTAGTCAAGCACAAGATGGCGGCCCGAGGAGGCGGACCTCGGGTACCGGCGGGGTTGGCCGAAATCGGTTGAAAA
The DNA here is from genome assembly GCF_035917575.1 of Streptomyces sp. NBC_01788. Taxonomy (GTDB): domain Bacteria; phylum Actinomycetota; class Actinomycetes; order Streptomycetales; family Streptomycetaceae; genus Streptomyces. Next base: position 7,297,807 of record NZ_CP109090.1, read on the forward strand.
CAGGAGCGCAATCGCGCAACGACGGCACTGACAAGCTTTTACGGAGTCACCCTCGACTGTCCGGACCCCGCCCGCCTGGCTGAGTTCTACAGGCAGCTGACCGGAATGACGGTCTCTTACAGCAGCGACGATTACGCCGACCTGTCTGGCGAGGGGCCGGCCATCGGCTTCCAGCGCGTTGCCGACTTCCGGGCGCCGAAGTGGCCCTGACCGCGGGTAGCTGATCCCAGCGCGGGCGGTGCAACTGCTCGGCGGGTACGCCACGATCGCCCACGCCGGGGTGCCGCAGCGCCATCCCGGCCTCGGCAACCAGTACTACAGCCGCATCCCGCTGCGCCTGGAGCACTGACGTGCCCGGCGGTCAGCCCGTCGTCGCCGACAGCGCGCCGCCGCCACGACCGGGCACGTCGGCGGGCCAGGGGATGCCCGGGAGCCGCGGGCGAGGCTCGCGGAAATGCTCGACGCCGGGTCCCTCGTCCCCCTGACCCCCGGCGCGTCATCCGGCGTCCTCGCCGCCCTGGGCCGGGTCAGTGGGATCCCCGTCGTCGCGTTCGCGATCGACCCGCGGGTCGACGGAGGCGCGCTGAGCCACGCCGGCTGCACGGTGAGCACCACCGGCTACGCCGCCGCCGTCCGCGACCGGGTCCCGGTGCTCGGCTTGACGAGGTCGACGTACAAACCATCAGGTCGGCCACGGTGGCGGTCCAGCCGTCGAAGTTCGGGGGCGGGCCCGACCCGGGTGCCCCGGCGCACGCCGCGCCCCGCAGGGCCTGCCCGACCGAGGTGGCCCGGCGCCGCCACCGGGCGTAGGTCAGGCCGTCGGCGCCCCTCGGCGTCGATTGCCCCCCGGTCCGGCTGGACCTGCGCGGGCAGCCGCTGGATTCCGGTGCCACTGCTCAATTCTGAGCGCCGGGCGGCCACCGGCCCGGGCTACCGTCGAAACGCACTCGGACGACCCGCAGTTGAGGCGAGGCGTTGGGTGAGTACTTCCTGTTCCAGTGGGAAATGACGACGGGAGCGAGCTGATGTCGGGTCGGTCGGATCAGGTTGTTGGTTCTGTGCCAGTCGCATCCGGCAGCTTCCTGCTTGCCGGGCACAGGCCGGCCGTGGCGGTCCAGAGGCTGGCCTTCTTCGAGCGGGTTCGTGCCGAGGGACCCGTGCTGCGGCTGCGCATGGGCCGCATTCCCACCTTCCTCATCAACGACCACGCCATGGCCCGCGAAATACTCGGCGACGGCGGTGACACCTTCGCCCGGGGGCGGTTCTTCAGCAAGGTGCGCCCGCTGGTCGGCAACGGGCTCGGCAGCTCCGACGGCGCCTTCCACCTGCGCCAACGCCGGATGGTCCAGCAGGCGTTCAGCCACGACCACCCCGGGTACGACGTGGCCGCGCTGCAGGCCGGCATCAAAGCGCAGGTCGACACCTGGCAGCCCGGTACCGTCGTGGACATGGCCCGGGAGATGGACACCCTGGCCAACGCGCTGATCAACACCGCGCTGTTCTCCTCGGACAAGGTAGCCGGCGACGCCGACACCATCCGGGACACCATCGCCGACTTCATAGCCGGCGTCGGCATCCGCAGCGTGGTCCCCAGCGACCTGGTGGACAAGCTGCCCACCCCGGCCAACCGGCGCTTCATCCGGGCGCGGGACCGGCTCGAAGCGGCCCTGACCTCGATCATCAACCGGTACCTGACCGACCCCCACGACCACGGCGACATCCTGTCCAGCATGGTCGCCGCCCGGGACGCGGACGGCCAGCCCATGAGCCCGGGCGAATTGCGCGATGAGGTGCTGTCCATGCTGATCGCCGGCGGCGACAGCTCCGGACATGCCCTGGGCTGGGCCTTCCACGAAATCGCCCAGCACCCCACGGCCGCCCAGCGACTGCGCGAGGAGTTCGCCCAGGTGCTGGACGGGCGGGACCCCACCATGGGCGACCTGCGCCGCCTGGTATACACCCGCCAGGTCATCAACGAGACCCTGCGGCTACGCAGCCCCGGCTGGATGGACATGCGGCGCACCACCCGACCGGTAAAGGTCGGCGGCTTCGCATTCCCCGCCGAGGCCGAACTGCTGACCAGCCTCACCGCCCTGCACCGCGACCCGGCCGTCTACTCCGATCCCACCACCTTCAACCCCGACCGGTGGTCACCAGGGCACCCCCAGCAGCCCCGTCGCGAGCTGTTCATGCCCTTCGGCGCGGGTACCCGCATGTGCGCCGGAGAATCGATGGCCAACTTGACGATGGCCTTCGCGCTGGCCACCGTGCTGCCCCGCTTCGAACTCCGGCCGGTACCCGGCCGCCCGGTCCGGGAGGTGTGCAAGGGCATCATGGGGGCCAGCGCACTCCCGATGACCGTGCACCCGGTACCGGAGGCCAAGGCATAACCCGTACCCCGGCGAGGAATCACTCCTGCGGAGCGTGACGGTGCTTGCTGCGATGTGACGGTTCGTGAGGGTGTGCGGCGTCGGTCGTGCGGTGTGATGGGATTTTGCCGTGCCCGAGCTGGAGTCGATGGCGCGTGACGAGCTGGTCGGGCTCGCCCCGTGGTCGAGCCGTCCGGCTCGGTGAGCCGGCGGTGGTGATCGCCCGTCGGGATGCGCAGATCGCGGCCATGGCCGTGCAACTCGCCGACTGGATGGACACGTTCGAGTGGCAGGCCCGGGAACTGGCGAGGCTTCAGCATCTGCGCTTGCGCAACAGCTCCAACTCCTCGATGCCGCCCTCGAAGGACGACGCCCCCGGGAAGGTGCCGCCGGGTAAGGAGCGCCGGGCCAAGCCGGGCGGCCGCGGTAAGGGCAAGCAGAGGGGCGCGCCCGGGTCGGCGGGGCGTCAGGCCCATGTCCCGCAGCAGCGATCCCCCGGGCGTTGACCCTGCGGGTTCGTCCTCCCCGGTCGGGGTGCCGCCCGGGCCGAGGCCGACAGCGTGCGGGGGCAGTGGCTGCCGGCTCGGCGGTCAGTGGCCCGGCTCCCAGCGATCGGGCCGCCGTATGGGCCTGGCGAAGCAGCCGGGCACGCTCCACCGCTGCGCGCGAGCAGGGCAGCCGCCCAACGGCCGTCACCGGTGGCCAGTTCGTAGGGGCGCTCCGGTCCCTCCAGGACCGATGCGGCCCGGGCCCACGCCTCGGCGGTGTCGGTGCCGGTGGCCCGGTTGAGTTCCGCCTGCAGCATGAGGTGGCGAACCGGGGCGTCAACGCCGCCCCGCTAGCCCTGGCCCAAGACTGAGTCCTCGTGGTGCCGCCCCTCTCCCGAGGGGCCGAACCCCTTTCTGGGGCTTCCCTTGTTGGCTACGGAACGCCGGGCCGCCCGGCCTGTCCGAACGGATGCTCCAGCCGGACTTGTCGAATTCGTGGGGCGGGAGAGCCGGTGGCGTCCCGTCGGCCAGGAACGGTGGAACGCCGAGCGCGGGTCGAAGCGTCGCATGCCGGCCTGCTGCTGTGCCTGGTAGGGAGGCCAGGCTGTCGCCGCTTGTGTCGCGGTCTTCAGCCGTCCCCCCGAGCTGCCAGGCGGCTGCGGCGATGTCCGGGTCCGGCGTGGCGCGCCGGCGGATGAGGTCTTCGGTCCACGGCATGGCCCAACGGATGGCGCTGCCCAGGCGGCCGACCAGGTTCTTGCGGTGAGTCCGGCGTCTGCGCCGCCGTCTCCGTGCACCCGGTCCAGGACCGTCCGTGCGGCTGGGCCGATGCCGGGTGGTTCGACGGCTGCGCCGTGGATGTCTCGTCCATCTCGGGCCAGGCGGTTGCGCTCGGCGCTCACATGCGCGACGGCATCGGACGCGCGGAACCGACAGCCAAGGACACGAGGGCGCAGACTCGGCGACCGCATGACGCCTTCAGGCGACGTGAACCTCGACCGTACGGGTCCGTCAGGACGTGACGCCCCACAGCCGGCGAGGCCGCCACGGTCCTCGCGTCGACGGCCGGACCGAGTCGCAGCACTCCGGTCTGCCGCTCGAGGCCGCCCGGGTAGAGCTCGAACACTGGTTGGGCAGCAGTGGTGACCAGCAAGGTGGCCAGACAGTCGGCGACGTCGACCGCCCGGACCGCGTCCTCGTCCAGAGCGAGCGCGTCGGCCACCTGGGCGCCGCGGGAAACTGTCGGTGAGATTGTGACCTATCTCATATTCGACGGCTGGGTGTCGATTGCGCCGCTTGCCGGGCGGTGGCGCAGCGCCTGGAGCAGGGTGTTGTCGGGCGCGATGGCCGGATACGGCTCCCTTTTCGGTCGGTGAATCGGGCCGGTGATCGGGCCGGGTCGGGTGGCTGGCCGGAGGTATCTGCGGCGAGGTTTTTGGCCGGGGTGTAGGGGGCAAATTTGTTTGGGGGAGGGTGGAACGGGTTTTCGACTTCATTGTTGGCCCAAACCCGGCTTGATTGATGGGTGCGACCACCGTATGCTAGGGGGAAGTATATGTTCGTCTCCACGTCCATGCCCTTATGGGAAACTCTGCGAGACAGCATGGTGGGGAGTGGGAGGTCGGCCCCGGCGGTGCGGCTGGCGCGCGGCGAGAACGTGTATTCCAGCGGGCAGTCCGACAACAGCCTGTACCTGGTCGAGGAGGGCCAGGTGAAGATCGTTTCGGGCTCTCTGGATGGTAAGCGATGCCTGCTCTCCATATGCGTGGAGAGGGAGTTCTTCGGTGAGCTGGGAATTCTTCAGGGAATGCGTACGGAGACCGCGACGGCGATGAAGCGGAGTGTCCTGCGGAAATTATCGGCGGCGCATGTGGCGGCGGTTCTGCAGGATCGGGAGAACGCTGAGGAGTTCGCCCTGCACTTGATGGAACAGCTGTCCTGGCAGCAGCGGTTGATCGCCAATATGGTGACCATGAACTGCGAGCAGCGGCTCGCGGTGACACTTCTCGATCTCGCTCGGAAGGTTGGTCGGCGGCAGGGGGCCGAGCTGAGAATGGAACGGCGGATAACGCACGAGGAACTCTCGGAAATGGTTGGGACCACGCGTTCCCGGGTGGGGTTCTTCCTCAAGCGGTTCTCCGACGACGGGCTGCTGGTGCACAGCGGTTCGGCCCAGCTGACGGTGCACGAGACCCGGCTGGCGCGCTACGTGGCGAAGGTCTGAGTGGAGCCGGCAGGGGCGTCGCCGTGGTGGACCACTACCAACCCGGCGGCGCCCGCGCCGCGGCGCAGGGCGAGCGCGGCGATGTGGCCGGATCCCGGCCGCCACTGGTGAAACTGCCACTGGTTCGTGGCGTCGGCGGCCATCGTGATCGTCCCGGTGTCGGGCAGCGCGCCGAAGTCGCAGCGGCTGAATGGGTGAGCGAGGCCTAGGCCGAGGGCCTTGCTGTAGGCCTCCTTCAGGGTCCAGTACCGGAGGAAAGCGTCGGCGTGCCCGTCGGCGGGCAGCTTGGCGAGCGCGGCGGCCTCGGCGGGGGCGAGCACTCCGGGCAGCCGGCGGGTGCGGTGCGGAGCAGTCTCCTCGACGTCGATGCCGCAGTCGGTCCCGCGGGTCACCACGCAGACGGCCGCGCCGGGGGTGTGGGAGAGGTTGAACCTCAGCCCGGTCTCCGCGGTGCGGCCGGCGAGTTCCGGACGGCCGTGCCAGGTGGTGCGGAACTCCCACTGCTGCGGCGGGATTTCGGGGTGACACCGGGTCAGCGCGGCGCGCAGCAGGGTGTGCCCCACCGCGTACTGGGCGCGGTCCCGGGCGAAGCGGAAGCGGGCCAGCCGGTCGTGCTCGGCGGGCGTGAGCAGTGCCAGCCCCGCCCGGACCGCGGTGTCGCGGTCCGAGTCGGGCACGCGCGCGGTCCATACGTGGGCCTCGCGCGTGCCGGGCCGGAGGCCTCGCTCTGCCATCCGGCGCGGGTCAGGCCCGCGGGCCGAGCTCGACCTGCAGCTCGACCAGGCCGCGCATGATCCGGGTGGGGCGCCAGCGCAGGTCGTCCCGGGTGCCGGAGAGCGAGATGTTCGGGTAGCGGTCGACCAGTGCCGCGATCGCTTCCTGACCCTCGATCCGGGCGAGCGGGGCGCCGAGGCAGTGGTGCAGACCGAAGCCGAAAGCCAGGTGCGGGTTGTCGGTGCGGGTGATGTCCAACTGGTCGGGGTTCTCGAACTGCCGCTCGTCGCGGCTGGTCGAGGCGATGGAGACGGTGACCACGCTGCCGGCCGGGATCATGGTGCCGGCCACCTCGACGTCCTCTGTGGAGACCCGCATGGTGGACAGCTCCACCGGCGGGTCGTAGCGGAGGAACTCCTCCACGGCCGAGGCGACCAGGTCGGGCTTGGCCCGCAGCAGGGCGAACTGCTCCGGGTTGTCGAACAGCGCCAGGGTGCCGTTGGCGATCAGGTTGACGGTCGGCTCCTGGCCGGCGCTGAGCAGCAGCATCGCCGTGGAGACCATCTCGATCTCGGTGAGCCGGTTGCCCTCGTCGCGGGCGACGATCAAGCCGGTGATCACATCGGGCTGCTGGTCGCTGGTGTCCACGTCGGTCTCCGCGAGGTCCTTGAGTTCCTCGCGGCGGCGGGCCAGCAGCTCGGTGAAGAAGGACTGCATCGCCGCGTAGCCCTCCTGCGGGGTGAGCGCGCCGTCGACCACCGCGTCCGGGGCGGTGAGCATGGCGGTGGCCCAGAGCCGGAAGTTCTCCCGGTCGGCGTTCGGCACGCCGAGGATCTCGCAGATGACAGTGGTGGCCAGCGGGTGCGCGTAGCTCTCGATCAGGTCGACGGTCTGCTGCCCGGCGAGGCCGTCGAGCAGCTGCTCGGCGATCTCCCGCACGCGCGGGCGCATCGCCTCCATCCGGCGGTTGGTGAACGCCTTGCTGATCAGCTTGCGCAGCCGGGTGTGGTCCGGTGGGTCGGTGTTGACCAGGTGGTAGAGGTAGTCGGCGCGGTTGTCGCGCTCGCCCTTGACGTAGCCGGCGTCGCGCAGCTGGTCCCAGGCCAGGCCCGGGTCCTTGGCGAAGCGGGAGTCGTTCATGACGTCGCGGGCCTCGGCGTAGCGCAGCACGAGCCGGCGGTGGAGGCCGTTGGGTTCGCGGATGGTGTGGACGACGCCCTCGGCACGCATGTCGGAGTACAGCGCGTAGGGGTCGACCCGCGGTCCGGTCGGCAGGACCTTCGGGTCCTCGGAACCGGACGGTGCGCCGGGCTGTGATGACCGGTCATTCACGGGGCAGTCTCCGTTCCTTGGCAGGACGGCTCGTTCCGGCGGGTACGCCCGAGCGCCCCGAACCTAGACCGGCTGAACCGGGCATTTCTGCGCTGGATTGAGCATCGTGTGAAGTCGGCGGGGTGCCGCCACGGCCGGTGGGATGTCTGCGTCGAATGGGGGCGCGTGGGCATTGGTGTCGGCCTATGCTTGCCCCCGCACCTCGCTGATCCGCACATCAAGGGTGATCTCAGACACCATCCCGACGCGTCCGCCGGGCCGGGCTGCCCGGGCCGGGACGACGCTCCTGTGCCGTTTTCCAGGCGATTCGAGGTTGAAGATGAGGGCAACACTGGAGCACCACCGGACCCGTCCGACCGCCACCGCGGTCCCCCTGCGGCGTGCCGTCGAGCCGGCCGACACCGACTCGGCCCGCTTCCGCACCAAGCTGCGCGCGCTGTGCGCCACGCGGCTGCACGACACCCCGACCCTGACGGTGCCCCGGCGGGGACACGTGTACATGGACGGTGGCCAGGACCGGCACATATACGTGATCGAGGCCGGTCAGGTCAAAACGCTGATGATCACCGGGAGCGGCAAGCGATGTCTGCTCTCCATCTCCGGGGCGGGCGACGTCCTGGGCGAACTGGGGCTGCTCGGAAGCGAGCGCTCCGACACCGCCGTCGCGCTGGAACCGGCGACGCTGCGTCAGATCCCGGGCGACCGGTTCCTCTCGGTGCTCGCCGAGGAGGGGCTGCTGCCGGAGTACGTGCGGCACCTCGGTGAGCGGGTGATCGAACAGCAGAAGATCATCGTCGACATGGTGACGTTGGAGTGCGAGCGCCGCCTGGCGGCCCGACTCCTGCTGCTCTCCCAGCAGATAGGCAAGCGCCGCGGCCGACTGGTGGTGATCCGGCCCCGGATCACCCAGGAGGAGCTCGCCGAGATGGTCGGCACCACCCGCTCCCGGGTCGGGCTGTTCCTCAAGCACTTCCGGGAGACTGGGCTGGTCGGCATGGTGCAGGGCTCGCTGGCCGTCGACGACCAGCGGCTCGGCGACTACATCGAGGGCCGGTTACCGGCCGATGCTCACTTCTGATGCTCAATTCTGAGTAGCTGGGCATTCGTCGCGATGCCAACCCTTGGGTCTCCGGAAGACCGGCCCCAAGGGAGAAGGTCGAACATGAGCGAGCATCAGGCCCTGCTGTTTCTGATGCAGTTGGCGGCCCTGCTATGTGTCGGCTCCAGCATGGGCCAACTGGCCCGCCGGCTGGGTCTGCCGGGCGTGGTGGGCGAACTGCTCAGCGGTGTGGTGCTCGGTCCGACGGTGCTCGGACACCTCTCGCCCGCGACGTTCGCCTGGATGTGGCCGGCCGACACCTCGCAGACCCAACTGCTGGACGCGGTCAGCACATTCGGCGTACTGCTGTTCATCGGGGTGTCCAGCGCGCACCTGGACCTGCGGATGCTGCGCCGCCGCCCGCGCACCGTGTTGTCGGTCAGCACCGCGGCGCTGGTGCTGCCGCTCGGCCTGGGCGTCGCCACCGGCCTGCTGCTGCCCGGCCGGCTGCTCGGCTCGCACGCCGACCGCTCCTCGTTCGCGCTGCTGATCGGTGTGGTGATGGGCGTCAGCGCGATCCCGGTGATCGCCAAGACGCTGACCGACCTGGGCATGCTGCACCGCGACATCGGCCAGTTGACGCTGGCCGCGGCGGCCGGCGAGGACGTGGTCGCCTGGATCCTCCTGTCGCTGGTCACCGCGATGACGGCGGGCGCCCTGAAGGTCGGTCACATCGTCTCCAGCGTGGGGCACCTGCTGCTGTTCCTGGCCGTGGTGATTGCCGCCCGGCCGCTGCTGCGCGGGGCGCTGGGGCGGGCCGAGAAGGCTGAGGGCTCCGGGCCGGTGATCGCGATCACTGTGGTGGCGATCCTGGCGGCCTCGGCCGGCAGCCAGTCGCTGGGCCTGGAGTCGGCACTCGGCGCGTTCGCGGTCGGCTGCCTGCTCAGCTCGCCGTCCCGGGAGACGACGGTGCGGCTGGCCTCGCTGCGGACCGTCACGCTCTCCGTGTTCGCCCCGATCTTTCTGGCCGGAGCGGGCCTGAAGGTGGACCTGTCGGTGCTGGGCGATCCCGGGACGCTGGCCGCCGCCGCGGTCGTGCTGTTGCTCGCCGTCGGCGGCAAGTTCGCCGGCGCCTACCTGGGCGCCCGGCTCGGCCGCCTGACGCACTGGGAGGGCCTGGCGCTGGGCGCCGGGCTGAACGCCCGCGGGGCGGTCGAGGTGGTGGTGGCGACCATCGGCCTGCGGCTCGGCGTGCTCAGCCCCGCGATGTACTCGATCGTCGTGATGGTCGCCCTGCTCACGTCGGTGATGGCCGCACCCACCCTGCGCTGGACCATGGCGAAGGTCGAGCACCGCTCCGAGGAGAACCTGCGGGCCGTCGAACTCGCCGCCTGGTCGGACCGCGCCTCCGTGCCGACCGACCCTGCGCAGAATTGAGCAGCAGGAATCCGCTGCGTGCTCTTAACGTAATCCGGTAGTGATTGTCGGGGATGGGCAGTCAATTTCCGTGGAAAAGGAGGCGGGCAACGTGACGGCCGCAGAGAATTCCAGCACGCAACCCAGGATCAGGCCGGCGTTCCATCAGACCACGGTGCCGTTGGACAAACTGCTGAATTCTGCCGACGCGGGATTTCTGATCCACCGGGTCGGGCAGCTGAAGAACGAGTTCCGCGAGGAAGGCATGTCCTTCTCCGCGGACCTGGTCGACCTGATCAACAACGCCCAGGTCGGCTACGTCTCGATTTTCGCCTTCGAGGAGCTGTTCGGGACGCAGAGCCGGCTGCACTGGCTGCTGCACCTGAAGGAGCCCAGCGACTACCGCCGGATGCTCGACATGGTCGACCACTCGCAGAAGTGGGCCGAGGTGTCCGCCGACGACCGGTTGCCCACCAAGGGCGGCGGCAACTGGGAGCGGATGTTCGTCGAGGGCTCGATGACCGAGACGATCATCTGCCCGCAGCACGGGCTGAGCCACCACGACGAGGACGACGACCACCCGCTGGACACCTTCCAGCCGCCGGCCCGCTACCAGTCCCGGCTCGATCCCGAGCAGTTGCTGCACTCCGTGAACGCCCCGCTCACCGTGCACCGCCGTCTCCAGGTCCGGTACGCGCTGCGCGAGGAGGCCCGGAAGTTCTGGTTCGACTGGGCCGGATACGTCTCCGAGACGATGGTCGGCCGTGCCACCGCCTTCCTCTACGAGGAGATGTGGGGTCAGCAGGACCGCCTGCACCTGCTGATCCACCTCGCCTCCCCGGATGCCTACCACGAGCTGATGGCCCTTCAGGAGAGCGACCCGGAGCTGCGCCGCTTGATGGCCTCCCAGGTCGTCGCCGACAGCAAGGGCGGTGGCGGCTGGACCCGCACGGTGCTCGACGCCACGATGACCGACACCCTCTGGGCGCCGCTGCATGGCCGTCGGAGTTGAGGCGGCCAACGCCTATGTCGGGCGGGCCGCCCTGGACGTCAGGGAGCTGTTCTACGCGCGCGGACTGGACCTGGGCCGCTTCGACAACCTGATGATGGTGCAGAAGTCGGTCAACCTGCCGTGCGAGGACCCGGTCACCAACGCCGTGAACGCGGCCAAGCCGATCCTCGACCGGCTCACCGGGGAGCAGCGCGACAGCATCGAGGCGGTGATCGTCGGCACCGAGTCCGGCCTGGACTTCGGCAAGCCGATCAGCACCTACGTGCACCACTACCTCGGTCTCGGCAGGCGCTGCCGCTCCTTTGAGGTCAAGCACGCCTGTTACGGCGGCACCGCGGCACTCCGCACCGCGCTCGGCCTGCTGGCGGGCAGCCCCCGCCCGTGGGCCCGTGCGCTGGTGATCGCCGCCGACGCGGGTGGCTCGGTGGTCGGCATGCCGTACTGGGAGCCGTCCCACGGCGCCGGCGCGGCTGCCCTGCTGCTCGGCCCCGAACCCGAGGTGCTCGACCTCGACCCTGGCGCGGCCGGCCTCTACAGCTACGAGGTGATGGACACCTGCCGCCCGCGCCCCGACCTGGCGGCCGGCGATTCCGACCTCTCGCTGCTGGCCTACCTGGAGTGCCTGGAACGCTCCTTCGCCGACTACCGAGAGGCGGTCGCAGGGGCCGACATCGTCGATTCCTTCGACCACCTGGCCTTCCACACCCCGTTCGGCGGGATGGTCAAGGGCGCCCACCGGCACCTGATGCGCCGGGTCAAGCGGATGCCCCCGGACGCCATCGAGGCCGACTTCCGGACCCGGATGGCCGCCTCGCTGGTCAACCCGGCCCGGATCGGCAACACCTACGCGGCCGGCCTGTTCGTCGCCCTGCTCTCGCTGATCGAGCACGGCGACTTCCGCGAGCCGCGCCGGGTCGGCCTGTTCTCGTACGGGTCCGGCTGCGCCTCGGAGTTCTACAGCGGGGTGGTCGGCGCCGGGGCGCCCGCCCTGCTCGCCCAGTATCGGACCGCCGAGCGCCTGGACGCCCGGCACCGGCTGGCCGTGGCCGACTACGACCGGCTGGCGAAGCACACCGCCGAGGGTGCCCCGGGCGTGCAGGACGCGGTCCTCGACGTGTCGCGATACGCGGACGTCTACGATCCGGCGCTGCACGGCAGGGAGCAGCTGGTGCTGGACCGGATCGAGAACTTCCACCGGCGCTATCGATGGAGCTGAGCAGATGGACCTGAGCACGGATCACCGCACGATCCGACTCTCCGGCATGCCGGGCGTCCTCACCGTCACCCTCGACCGCCCGGACGCGCAGAACAGCATCGACACCGCCATGATCCGGGAACTGCACGCGGCGCTCGACACGGCCGAGGCCGACCCGGACTGCCGGGTGGTGGTGCTGACCGGCGGCGACGGCGTGTTCTGCACCGGCATGGACCTGCTCGGGGCGGCCGCCGAGGGCCGCCCCGACCGGGAGCGGGCGTCGCAGGGCGGCGCCGAGTTCCTCGGCCTGCTGAAACGTCTCACCCTCACCCCGCGGGTGGTGGTCGCCACCGTCGACGGCCGGGTGGCCGGCGGCGGCGTCGGCCTGGTCGCCGCCAGCGACTTCGTGCTCGCCACGCCCCGTTCCACGTTCAGCCTGCCCGAGGCGTTGTGGGGCCTGCTGCCGTGCAGCGTCGCCCCGTTCCTGATCCGCCGCACCGGCTTCCAGAAGGCCTACGCGATGAGCCTGAGCACCCTGCCGGTGACGGCCGATCAGGCACTGCTGTCCGGCCTGGTCGACCAGCTGGTCGACCAGCTCCAGCCGGCGCTGCGCAGACTCGCCTTCCGGGTCACCAAGGTGGAGGGCGCCACGGTCGGCGACCTGAAGCGGTACTTCGCCAAGATGTGGATCATCACGCCGGAGGTCGAGCGCACCGCGATCGACGAGTTCGCCCGGCTGATGTCCTCCGACGGTGTCGGCCGCCGGATCGCCGACTTCGCCGAACGGCAGCGCTTCCCGTGGGAGGGCGGCTCGTGACGCAGCGGACCGCATGGCTCTTTCCCGGCCAGGGCGCGCAGCGCCGCGGCATGGGCCGCGACCTGTTCGACTGCTACCCGGACGCGATGGCCGCCGCCGACCGGATCCTCGGCTTCTCGGTGCGCGAACTCTGCCTCGGCGACGCCGCCGAACGGCTCACCGACACCCGCTACCTGCAGCCCGCGCTGTTCGTCGTCAACGAGCTGACCCGGCGCGAGTACGCGGCCCGCGAACCCGCCCCCGACTACCTGGCCGGGCACAGCCTCGGCGAGTACAACGCGCTGCTCGCCGCCGACGCCTTCGACTTCGAGACCGGACTCGCCCTGGTGGCTCGCCGCGGCGAACTGATGGGCCGGGCCACCGGCGGCGCGATGACCGCCGTGGTCGGCCCCGGCGCCGCCCGGATCGCCGACCTGCTCGCCGAGGCCGGCGTCGACGACGTCGACCTGGCCAACCTCAACTCCGCCGAGCAGGTGGTGCTCTCCGGCCCCGTCGAGTCGCTGCGCCGCGCCGCCGGGGCCGTCACCGCCGCGGGCGCGGGCCGCTGCGTCCCGCTGCGGGTCAGCGCCGCCTTCCACTCCCGTTACATGGCCGACGCCGCCCGCGAGTTCGCCGCCTTCCTGGACGGCTTCGAGTTGCGCGACCCCCGTATCCCGGTGATCGCCAACGTCACCGCCCGGCCCTACCGCCCCGGCGAGGTCGGCCGGCTACTGGCCGCCCAGGTGCACAGCGCGGTCCGCTGGTCCGAGAGCATGCGCCATTTGCTGGCGCAGGGCGTCGACCGGATCGCCGAACAGGGCCCGGGTCGGGTGCTGACGGGGCTGTGGGACGCGGCGGTGAAGGACGCGGCGAACGGGCCGGCGCCGGAACCGCAGCCCGCCGCGGGCAGCGCCTCGGCACCCGCGGCAGTCGGAGTAGCTGCTGACGGGGCATCCGCCGCCGGGCGGGCGGCACCTGCCGCGCCCGCTTCGGCCCCGGCCGCCGGCCTGGCGCCTTCCCCGTCCCGGGTCGGCGCAGCCGGAGGCACGGCGACTCCTGTGTCCGGGCCTTCCGCTGACGGTATGACCACACTGACCCCGGAGCGGCTGGGCTCGGCGGCGTTCCGGGCCGACTACGGGGTGCGCTACGCGTACCTGGCGGGGTCGATGTACAAGGGCATCGCCTCCACCGAGCTGGTGGCCCGGATGGTGCGGGCCGGACTGCTCGGGTACTTCGGGACCGGCGGGCTGCGGACCGAGCGGATCGAGGCGGCGATCGCCACGCTCCGCGCCGAGCTGGGCCCGGACGGCAGCTTCGGGATGAACCTGCTGCACGCGCTGCACGACCCGGCGCTGGAGGAGGCCACCGTGCGGCTGTTCCTGCGGCACGGGGTGCGGTTCGTCGAGGCGTCGGGCTTCACCCAGCCGACCCGGGCGCTGGTGCTGTACCGGCTGAGCGGGGCGCACCGGGACGGCGCGGGCCGGGCGGTGGCTCCAAACCGGCTGCTGGCCAAGGTGTCCCGGCCGGAGGTGGCGACGGCGTTCATGGAGCCGGCGCCGGAGGCGCTGATACGGGGGCTGCTCGCCGACGGGCTGGTGACCACCGCGGAGGCCGAGGCGGGCCGCGCGCTGCCGCTGGCGGGGGAGGTGTGCGCGGAGGCCGACTCGGGCGGGCACACCGACGCCGCGGTGGCCTACACCCTGATGCCCGCGATGACGGGCCTGCGGGACCGGATCGTGGCCGAGCGCGGTTACCCGGACGGCATACGGGTCGGCGCGGCCGGCGGCCTGGGCGCGCCGGAGAGCCTGGCGGCGGCGTTCGTGCTGGGCGCGGACTTCGTGGTCACCGGCTCGGTCAACCAGTGCACCCCGCAGGCCGGGACGTCCGACGCGGTGAAGGACCTGCTGGCGCAGGCCGACGTCCAGGACACCGGGTACGCGCCGGCCGGCGACATGTTCGAGATCGGGGCGCGGGTGCAGGTGCTGCGGCGCGGCACGCTGTTCGCGGCGCGCGCCAACAAGCTGTACCAGGCGTACCGGCAGTACGACGGCCTGGAGGCGATCGACGCCAAGCTGCGGCGGACGATCGAGGACGGCTGGTTCCGCCGCGACCTCGAGCAGGTCTGGAAGGAGACCCGCGAGTACTACCTGCGGGCCGGCCGCCCGCAGGAGGTCGAGCGGGCCGAGCAGGACCCCAGGCACCGGATGGCGCTGGTGTTCCGCTGGTACTTCGTGCACAGCACCCGGATGGCGATGCGCGGCGACCCGGCCGAGCGCGTCAACTACCAGATCCACACCGGCCCGGCGATCGGTGCGTTCAACCGCTTCGCCGCCGGGACCGTCCTCGCCGACTGGCGCAACCGCCATGTCGACGCCGTCGCCGAGGCATTGATGGCCGGCGCGGCCCAGGTCCTCCGAGGCCGTTTCTCCTCGCTGGGTCGATAAATTCCCGGCCTGCTCAATAGTGAGCTGCGCAGTTCTCCGGAGAAATGACCTAATTGTGTCGCGAGAAGCAGCGATTCGAACCATTCACCAAGGAGTCCTTTCATGACCGAGAAGGCCGATTCCGAATTCTCCACTCCGGTCGCGCAGCAGCAGACGTCCCTTCCGGTCGCGGATATCCTGCACTCGGCGAACGCCGGTGTCGTGGTCGAGCGCGTCGGGCAGTTGCGAGCCGAATTCCGCTCGGAGGGCAGGCAGTTCGCCCGTGAGCTCTCCGAGTACCTGAACACCCGGTACGTCGGCGTGGCGACCACCTTCGTCTACGAGGAGACCTTCGGGACCAAGGACACCCTGCACTGGCTTCTGCACATGCGCTCCCTGGAGGCGTACGAGACCCTCGTCAGGATGGGCTCCCAGGACGAGGGCTGGCGCGAGGTGATGTTCCGCAACCGCATCCCGGAGGAGCGCGGCGGAGGCTCGTGGGACCGGATGTTCCTGGACGGCGGCCTGAAGGAGACGGTGCTGATCCCGCAGAGCTTCGGGATGTACGGCACGGCCGACACCGAGCTGTCCGCGGTGGTCGACGACGATGGTGTGGACCGCTTCGTGGTGCCGACCGCGGAGCACCAGACCTCGCAGAAGCCCGATGAGCTGCTGCACTCCGCGAACTCCGGCATCATCATGCACCGCACCGGCGAGCTGAAGTACGAGTTCCGGGCCGAGGGACGGGAGTTCGCCCGCGCGCTGACCGAGAGCTGGAACGCCTCGCTGGGCGGCGAGGCGACCATCTTCCTCTACGAGGAGGCGTTCGGCCTGTCCGACCGGATCCACTGGTTCATCCACCTGCGGAAGCTGAGCTCCTACTACAACCTGATGGGCCTTCGGGCGCGCACCATGCCGGCCGCGCGCGAGGTGTTCACCAAGCAGTGGATCCCGGCGGAGAAGGGCGGCGGCGGCTGGGAGCGGATGTTCGTCCAGAGCAGCCTGCAGGACCTGGCCCTGACCCCGCAGCACTGGGGCATGTACGCCACCAGGACCGCCGCCCAGGGCTGACCGTCCCCGCGGGCTCTCGGCCGCCCGCCCCGCGAACCCGTACCGGATGGGAGATCCGCCATGGTTTCCGGCAAGACGCTGCACCAACTCTTCGAAGTCCAGGCCGCCAGGATGCCGGACCGCGTGGCGGTGAGCGGGGCGGACCGCGCCCTCACCTACCGCGAGCTGAACGCCGAGGCCGACGCGGTGGCCGCCCGGCTGCGGGCGGGCGGCGCCGGCCCCGACCGGCCGATCGGCCTGTGCGTCGACCGCAGTGCCGACCTGGTGGTCGGCCTGCTCGGCATTCTCAAGGCGGGGGCCGCGTACGTGCCCGTCGACCCGGCCTACCCTGCCGACCGGGTCGCCTTCCTGCTCGACGACAGCCAGGTCTCCGCGGTGGTCTCGGTGTCCCGGGTCGCCGAGCGCCTCACGGACTGCGGGGCCCCGGTGGTCTGGCTCGACCGCGACACCGAGGCGCCGGCCGCGCCGGCCGCGCCCGCCGCGGTCGAGGAGTCCCGGGAGAGCGACCTCGCGTACGTCATCTACACCTCCGGGTCGACCGGCGTCCCGAAGGGCGTGCTGGTCGAACACCGCAGCGTGGTGCGGCTGTTCGAGCAGACCACCGAGCTGGTCGGCTACTCGGCGGACGACGTGTGGACGCTGTTCCACTCGATCAGCTTCGACTTCTCGGTCTGGGAGCTGTGGGGCGCGCTGCTGCACGGCGGCCGCCTGGTGGTGGCCGGCACCGAGACCGTCCGCTCCCCGGAGCTGCTGCACAAGCTGCTCGCCGACGAGGGCGTCACGGTGCTCAACCAGACCCCGTCCGCCTTCCGCCGCCTGGTGGGCGCCTCCACCGCGACGCTGCCCGCGCTGCGCCTGGTGGTGTTCGGCGGCGAGCGCCTGGACGTGAAGCTGCTGGAGCCCTGGTTCGCCCGCTACGGCGACGAGCGGCCCGCGCTGGTCAACATGTACGGCATCACCGAGACCACGGTCCATGTGACGGCCCGTGCGATCACCCGGGCCGACCTCGACGAGCCCGGCGTCAGCCCGATCGGCCGCCCGTTGCCCGAGGTCACCTTGCACCTGCTCGACGAGGACGGCAGCCCGGTCGCCGACGGCACCCCCGGTGAGCTGTACGTCGGCGGTACCGGCGTGGCCCGCGGCTACCACCGCCGCCCCGAGCTGACCGCCGAGCGCTTCCGCACCGTCGGCACCGGCGCCGACGCGGTGCGCCTGTACCGCTCGGGCGACCGCGCGGTGCGCACCGCCGGCGGCGAGTACCTGTACGTCGGCCGAGCCGACGACCAGATCAAGATCCGCGGTTTCCGGATCGAGCCCGGCGAGATCGAGGCGCTGCTCGCTGACGACCCGCGGCTGGCCTCGGCGATCGTCGCCCCGCAGGACCACGGCGAGGGCGACGTCCGCCTGACGGCCTACCTGGTGCCGCCGCCCGACGCCGAGATCGACGACGAGGCGCTCGGCCGGCTGGTCGCCGAGGTGTCCGCCCGGGCCGCGGGCACGCTGCCCGAGCACATGCGGCCCTCTGCGTACCGGCTGATCACCGAGGTGCCGACCACCGCGCAGGGCAAGGTCGACCGCTCGGCGTTGCCCGCCCTGCCGCACCGGCAGGCTCCGGCCGGACCGGCGGGCGCCGGCGCGGAACTGACGCCCACGCAGCAGCAGGTCGACGCGATCGTCACCGAGGTGCTGGCCCGGCCGGGCATCGGCCTCGACGACGACTTGTTCGAGCACGGCGCCACATCGCTGGCGTTCATGCGGGTGATCGCCTCCGTCAACCGGCGCTGGAAGCTGTCGCTGACCGGTGCGGAACTCGACGCGGCGACCGTCCGCCACCTGTCCGCCTGCGTGGACGCGCAGGAATCGAAGTGAGCGAAGAGAGGAGCACCACCGTGACCGGCGGCTTCACACTGACGCCCGAGGAGCGCGCGAGCTTCCACGAGCGCGGCTACTTCGGCCCGTTCAAGGTGTACGAGATCGAGGAGATGCAGCGCCGCTGGCGGGTCGAGCGGCTGCGGCTGATGGACCGCAGCAACGCGGTCTACCAGGACGAGGCGGCGCAGTCCGGCAACACCAACATCTCCAACTACGACCGGCACCTGGACTCGGAGTTCCTCGCGGACCACATCTCCCGGCCGCAGATCGTCGACCGGGTGGCCAGCGCGCTCGGGCCCGACGTGCTGTGCTGGCGCAGCGAGTTCTTCCCGAAGTACCCGGGCGACGAGGGCACCGACTGGCACCAGGCCGACACCTTCGCCAACGCCTCCGGAGTGCCGCAGATCCTGTGGCCCGACGAGCACAAGGACTTCGGCGGCACCATCACGGTGTGGACGGCGTTCACCGAGGCCAACGAGGACAACGGCTGCCTGCAGTTCATCCCCGGCACCCACACCCGGATGAACTACGACGAGACCAAGAAGATGCACTACAGCCCGGACTCCATCAACCAGGTGGACAAGGGCGGCGTCCGCCGCGGCTTCTTCGGCTACGACTACCGCGAGCTGCAGGTCGACGCCGACTTCAAGCCCGACGAGTCGCAGGCGGTGTCGATGGTGATGCGCCCGGGCGAGGCGATCATGTTCTGGTCGACCCTGATGCACGCCTCCTGGCCGCACAGCGCCAAGACCGACGAGATGCGCCTGGGCTTCGCCGGCCGGTACGTGCCGACCTCGGTGCGGGTCTACCCCGACACCGAGCAGATCGAGGAGTACGGGGGCACCGTCTCGCTGGAGCGCTACGGCGCCGTTCTGGTCGGCGGCGAGAACCGGTACGACCACAACCGGATGGTCACCCGGACCACCCTCGGCCACCCGTTCACCACCCGCTGACACCGACCGAAACCGACCGGAAGGCGTACGAGCCGATGACCGAGCACCAGGCCCGGGCCGCCGCGACCACACTCGCCGAGGCGGTGCACGGCCTGCGGGCGCTGGCCGCGCGCCTCGACCCGCCCGCCCGGGTGGCCGCGCCGTCCGGCCCGCGCGCCGAGCTGCTGGCCGCGCTGGCCGAGCGGCTCGGCGTCCCGCTGGCCATCGAGCCGGCCGCCCCGGACAGGGAGAGCGGCGTCTTCGAACGGATCATCGGCGAACGGCTCGGCCCGGCCCTCGGCCGGCCCGAGCTGGACGACCTCCCGGACCGCCCCGCCGAGATCACCGGGATCGCCGACCGGGTGGCCGCCGCCTCCTTCGACAGGTTCCGCACCGCCCTCGACGCCGTCGCCCCCGACGGCGCCCGGCTGCCCGTCTACACGGCCGGCGACCCGGCCGCGCCCGCGGTCCTGATCGCCTCCGCCTGCGGGATGCCCGCCGAACTGTGCTCCCGCTGGCTGGAGTTGCTCGGCAGCGAGTACCGGATCGTCACCTGGGAGACCCGCGGTCTGTTCACCGACGAACCGGACTTCGACAAACTCGAATGGGACACCGAGGCGCAGGCCGAGGACGTCTTCGCGGTCATGGACCACCTCGGCATCCGCACGGCCCACCTGCTGGGCTTCTGCGGCGGCAGCGTGATCGCGCTCGCCGCGGCCCGCCGCAGCCCGGAGCGGATCGACTCGCTCAGCCTCTGGCACGGTGCGTACGAACTCGGCCCGGACTCACCGAAGCTGGACCACCACCGGAACATCCAGGCGCTGATGGCGATGGCCGCCGAGGACCGCGACACCGCCGCCGCCGTGCACGCGGTGTTCCTCAGCACCATGCTCGGCGGCACCCCGCCCGACCTCGCGCACCTGGTGCTCTACCCCTTCGTCACCCCCGAACTGTTCTACCGATACTGCCGTTTGAACGGCGCGATCACCGACATCGACGTCAACCGGCTGCTGGCCGGCGTCGACCACCCCACGCTGGTGGTCACCAGCGAGGACGACACCACGGCCAATCCGCTCGGATCGGCCGAGGTGGCCCGGAGGCTGCCCAACGCGACGCTCAGCGTCGAGCCGACCGGCGATCACATCTCGCTCTTCAGGTTGGGCGGCCGACTGGGCGAACTCGCGCTGGGTTTCCTGCGCGAGCACCCCGGCGGCCAGGCCGCCCCGCGCTGAGACGGGACTCACGTGGAAACGAGCAACGAGACCGGGCTGACGGCTGTTCGGATCCTGCACCGGCTGCTGGCCGAGGTGCGCCCGGACGGAGCGGAACCGCTGCCGCCGGGCGGACTGGCCGACTGGGGCCTCACCTCGCTGGCACTGACCCGGCTGTGGGCCGGCGTGCGACGCGAGTTCGGCCTCGACCTGCCGCCGGCCCGGCTCGCGGCCGCCACCCTCGACGAGCTGACCGCGATGGTGGCGGCGGACACCGCCGACACCGCCCCGCGGCCGGCCGCCGCGGTCCGCACCGACGAGCGGGAGCCGTTCCCGGTCACCGACCTCCAGCAGGCCTACCTGGTCGCCAAGGGCACTGACCTGGGCGGCGAGGCGGTCGGCTGCCACCTGTACCGCGAGTTCGCCGTCCCCGACCTCGACCCCGGCCGGCTGCGTCAGGCCTGGCAGGACCTGATCGACCAGCACGGCATGCTTCGCGCCGTCGTCGACGACGACGGCCTGCAGCACATCCGTCCGGCGGCCGACGACTGGCAGATGCCCGTGCACGGACCCGGCGGCGCCGAGGACCGCGACACCGTCCGCGCCCGCCTCTCGCACCGCTGCTACCGGCCCGGCGAATGGCCGCTGTTCGCCATCGAGGTCACCCGCACCGGAACCGGCCCCGACATCGTCCACCTCAGCCTGGACACCCTGATCACCGACGGCCACGGCTACGCGGTGCTGCTCCAGCAGTGGCACCAGCGCTACCACCGCCCGGAGCAGCCGCTGCCGACCGCCGGACCGTGCGTCGCCGAACTGGTGCCCGCCCTGCTCGCCGAACGCGGCTCGGACGCCCACGGCGCCGATCTCGTCTACTGGAACGTTGAGTTGGCCGAGCTGCCGGCCGGGCCCGGGCTGGTCGCCCCGGTCCGCGCGCCCGCCCCCGCCGGCGGCTGCCGCGAACGCCGCCCGCTGGACGCCGAACTGCCGGCCGACCAGTGGCAGGCGCTCACCGCGCGGGCCGTCCGGCTCGGCGTCTCGCCGACCGCCCTGGTGCTCGCCCTGTTCGCCGAGGCGCTGGACCGCCGGGCTCCGCAGCAGCGCACCGCCCTGGTGGTCACCACCAGCAGCCGCCCATACCTGGCCGCCGAGACCCCGTACCTGGTCGGCCCGTTCACCTCGACCGCCGTCCTGGTCCTGGAACGCGAGGCCGACGAGACCCTCGACGAGCAGGCGGCCGCGGTGCACGCCCGCCTCGGCGAACACCTGCGGCACGGCCTGGTCTCCGGCATCGAGGCGCTGCGCGAACAGCGCACCGGCCGGCCCGGGCCCGCCGTCGTCTTCACCAGTCTGCTCGACGTCGGCCCGCCGCCCGGCGTCGCCGGCGGCTTCGGCGCGGCCATCGAGTACGGGGTCAGCCAGACCACCGACGTCGCCCTCGACCACCAGATGTGGGAGCAGGACGGCGCCCTGCGCTACCGCTGGGACATCGACCCCACCCGGTTCGCCCCCGGCGCCGTCGAGGCCGCCTTCGCAGCCTTCGGCAACGCCCTCGCCGCCGCCTGCACCGAACTCGTCGGGGACCCGCGGCCGCCCCGCGCCCTCCAGGAGGCGTACATGGTCGCCCGCACGGCCGCCGGCGACGGGCCCGCAGAGGGCTGCCAGTGCTACCAAAGCTTCGAGGTCGACGCACTCGACCTCGAGGCGCTCGCCGACGCGCTGCGCCGCCTGGTCGAAGGCCACGCGGTGCTGCGCGCCGCCTTCGCCGCCGACGGGGTGACGGACCGTCAGCACGGGCCCGGGCAGTGGCGGATCCCGGTGATCGAGGCCGGCGACCCGGCCGCGCATCCGGCACTGCGCGGACTGATCCGCGAGGAGATGACCAATCAGCCTTTCCCACTTGGCGGTTGGCCGCTGTTCGACCTGCGGGTGACCCGCGACGACAGCGGGTTCTCCGTCGTGCACTGCGCCTTCGACCTGCTGGTCGCCGACGGTCTGAGCATCCACCTCCTGTACCGCGACCTGTGGCGGCTGTACGCCGACCCGGCCGCCCGGCCGGTACCGGCCGGGCCCGACCCGGTCCCCGCGAGCGCCACCGCCGAGCAGGCCCACTACTGGCGCGAGCGGCTCGCCGAACTCCCCGCCGGACCGGAACTCGGCCCGCCCGGCGACCCCGCCCAGGCCGGCCGTGGCCGCACCCGCCTGGCCGGCCGGATCGACGGCTACCGCCAACTGGCCCGCCGCGCTGCCGAGTACGGCCTGCGCCCCGACGACCTGCTGCTCGCCGCGCTCACCCGGGCCGTCTCCAGCCGCACCGAACGGCCCTACGCGCTGCCCGTGGTGCTCTGGCCGGAGACCGCCGAGGCCGCCCGCCCGGGCGAGCACTCCTTCATGACCTGGGTCACCGCCGCGCCCGCCGAACTCCCGCTCACCGCCGCCGCCGCCGAGTACCGCCGCGTCCTCGACGCCGACCTCGCCGAGGGCGGCGCCGGCGGCCTCGGCGAGATGCGCCGCCAGGTGCTCCGCGGCAGCGAGGCCGCCTACCCCGTGGTCTACACCGCCCTCGTCGACCTCACCGACCGGCCGCTGCCGGCCGGCGTCCGCCAGGGCGAATGGCTGACCAGCACCCCCGGCTGCGCCCTGGACAGCGTCGCCGTCGCCGAGGGTGACGAACTGCGCTACTGCTGGGACATCGTCCCCGCCGACTTCCCGGCCGGCCTCGCCGAGCAGATGTTCGCCGCCTTCGAGAACGACCTGCGGCTGCTCGCCGACGACGCCACCTGGGTCGACACCCCCTCCGGCGGGCTCACGGCGGAGGAACGGCACACCGTGCTGTACACCTGGAACGAGACCACCGTCCCGGTGCCCGACGACGGCCCCGTGCATCTGCTGTTCCAGCGTCAGGCCGCCAGCGCCCCCGAGGCGGTGGCCCTGCGCTGGCGCGGCGGCACCATGACCTACGGCGAACTCAACCGCCGCGCCAACCGGATCGCCCACCGTCTGATCGCCGCCGGTGTCGGCCCCCAGCAGCTGGTCGGCGTGCGGATCCGGCGCGGCCCCGAGATGGTCGCCGCCCTCCACGGCATCCTCAAGGCCGGTGCCGGCTACCTGCCGATCGACCCCGCGCTGCCCGGCACCCGGGTCGCCGCGATGCTCGAACTCGCCCGGGCCGTCACCGTGCTGACCACCTCCGACACCCCCGCCGTGCCGCTGACCGACGGGGTCACCACCGTCGAGACCGACACCGACCCGGCGATCAACGGGCCCACCGCCCGCGAGGACGACCCGGTAACCCGCAGCACCCGGGACGACACCGCATACGTCATCTTCACCTCCGGCTCCACCGGCACCCCCAAGGGCGTCCAGGTCGCCCACCGCTCGGTGCGCAACCTGCTGAACTTCTGCCATCGCACCTTCGAGCTGCGCCCGTCCGACCTCGGACTCGCCGTCACCTCGCTCAGCTTCGACCTCTCTGTCTTCGACATGCTCGGCCTGCTCGGCGGCGGCGCGGGCGTCTACCTCGCCGACGAGACCCAGCAGCGCGACCCGGAACTGCTGCTCGACATCCTGCTCACCGAGCCGATCACGCTCTGGAACTCGGCGCCCACCACCCTGCACCAGCTCACCCCGCTGCTCACCCCCGACACCGGCGACCCCGCCGCCGCGCGCCTGCGGATCGTCGCGCTGGCCGGCGACTTCATCCCGCTGTCACTGCCCGGGGCGATCCGCGAGGCGTTCCCGAACGCCGTGACCATCGCCATGGGCGGGCCCACCGAGACCACCGTCTGGTCGAACGTCTACCGGGTCACCACCGTCGACCCCGGCTGGCGCAGCATCCCCTACGGCAAGCCGATCGACAACACCCGGCACTATGTGCTCGACGAACACCTCGAGCCCTGCCCGATCGGCGTCGAGGGCGACCTGTACACCGGTGGCGAATGCCTGGCCGTCGGCTTCTGCAACCAGCCCGAACTGACGGCCCGCCTGTTCCTGCCCGACCCCTTCGTCGACAGCCCCGGCGAGCGGATGTACCGCACCGGCGACCGGGCGCTCTGGCTTCCCGACGGCAATCTGCAGATCGCCGGACGCGGCGACCGCCAGGTGAAGATCCGCGGCCACCGGGTCGAACTCGGCGAGGTCGAGCACCGCCTGCGCGCGCACCTCGCCGTGCAGGAGGCCGTCGCCGTGCTGCGCGACGACGAACCGCCGAGCGGCGACGCCAAACTCGTCGCCTACGTCGTCACCGACCCGGCCGCCCCCGCCGTCACCGCCGCCGAACTGCGCGCGCACACCGCCGACGCCCTGCCCGGGTACATGGTGCCGAACTTCGTGGTGCTGCTGCCGTCCTTCCCGGCCACCGCCAACGGCAAGTTGGACCGCAGGGCGCTGCCCTGGCCGCTGGACGCCACACCGGCCGCCGAGCCCGCGGCGCCGTCGACTCCTGTCACCAATGAGGACACTGAGGCCCCGTCAGCACCCGTACCCGCACCCGTACCCGCACCCGGTCCCTCGGCCGCGAGCCCGGCCCGGCTCGCCGAGGAGATTGCGGCGATGTTCGCCCGGCACCTCGGCGTGGACACCGTCGACCCGGCGCAGGACCTCTGGGAGCAGGGCGCCACCTCCTTCACCATGGTCCAGGTCTCGGCCGGGCTGCGGAAGCGGTACCAGCAGCGGGTGCCGGTCTCGGCGCTGATCTCCGAGCCGACAGCCGCCGGCATCGCCCGGATCCTCGCCGGCCGCCTCGGCCTCCGGACCCGGCCCGAACCGGCCGCCGCCCCCGCCACGCCGGAGCCGGAGGCGGGCCCCGGCGCCGTGGACATGTTCTCGCCGCAGGAGCGGGACGCGTTCAAGGCCGCCGCCTGGAACCTGCGCCGCCCCGCGCCCGGCGCACAGCGCATCGCGCTGCCGGAGACGACGGTCCACCCCGCGTACTACGACTGGCGCGGCAGCCGCCGCGACTACCGCGACACCCCGTTGCCCGCCGAGGCGCTCACCCGGCTGCTCGGCCTGCTGCGCGAGGCCCCCGTGGAGGGCGGCACCCGCCGCCTGTACCCGTCGGCCGGGGACACCTACTCGGTGCAGGCGTACGTGTACGTCAAGCCGGACGCCGTCGACGGGCTGGCCGGGGGCATCTACTACTACGACCCGCGCGGGCACGCGCTGGAACTGGTCAACGCCGAGCCGCGGATCGACCGCGCCGTGCACTTCTACTACAACCGGCCGGTGTTCGACCGGTCCGCGTTCGGGATCTTCCTGATCGGCCAGACCCGCGGCATCGCCCCGCTCTACCAGGAGGTCGCCGAGCGCTTCCTGATGCTGGAGGCCGGGTACATCGGCCAGCTGCTCATGACCGGTCAGGCCGCATGCGGCATCGGACTCTGCCCGGTCGGCACGCTGACCTTCGACGACATCCGCGACCAGTTCGCCCTCGACGACGGCCACGTCTTCCTGCACTCCTTCATGGGCGGCGGCGTCGACCGGACCAGCACCGCCGAATTGCGGCCGCCGTTCGCCGAGCGGCCCGCCCGGGCCGCGGCCGACGAGGAACCGAAGGCCGCCGAGGTCGCAGTGGTCGGCATGGCCGGGCGCTTCCCCGGCGCCGAGGACCTGGGGGAGTACTGGCGGCAGCTCAGCACCGGCCAGTGCGCCGTCGGCCCGCTGCCCGCCGGGAGGGGCGTCGCCGAGGACGGCCGGCTGCCCGCCGGACTGCACGGCGGCTTCCTCACCGACATCGACAGCTTCGACAGCCTGCTTTTCCGGGTCGCCCCGGTCGAGGCCGCCGCGCTCGACCCGCAGCTGCGGCTGCTGCTGCAGACCGTCTGGACCTGCCTCGAGGACGCCGGCCACACCGCCGAATCGCTGCGCGCCGCCGCGCCCCGGGTCGGCGTGTTCACGGCCGCAATGTGGCACGACCACCAGCAAAGCGGCAAGGAGACCTGGGACGCGGACGCCGCCGCCCGGGTCGCCGCCCTGGCCGGTGACATGCCCGGCCGGATCTCGCACTACTTCGGCTTCGACGGCCCGAGCGTCGCCGTCGACACCGCCTGTTCCTCCTCCCTGACGGCCCTCCACCTCGCCGCCGAAGCCCTGCGGAGCGGCGAGTGCGACGCCGCCGTGGTCGGCGCGGTCAACCTGGTCGCCCACCCGTACCACCTCGCCCTGCTCGCCGAGGCAGGACTGCTCGCCGAGGGCGGACCGGTCCGGGCCTTCGCCGCCGACAGCTCCGGCTGGTGCCCCGGCGAGGGCGTGGCCGCCGTCCTGCTGCGCCCGGCAGCGGCCGCCGACCGGGACGGCGACACCGTCCGGGGCGTGCTGGAGGCCACCTGGATCGGCCACGCCGGCAGCGGTGGACGCTTCGGCGTGCCCAACCCGGAGGCGCTGGCCGGCTCGGTCGGCGTGGCCCTAGGCCGGGCCGGGATCACGCCGGCCCAGGTCGACTACGTGGAACTCGCCGTGGCCGGTGCGGGAGTCGCCGACGCCGCCGAACTCGAGGCGTTTGCGGAGGTGTTCGCGGACAACCCGGTGCTGGCCGGGACGGTGAAGCCGAACATCGGCCACCTGGAGTCCGCCTCGGGCCTCTCCCAACTGCTCAAGGTGCTCCTCCAGTTCGAGCATGGCCGGATCGCCCCGACGCTCACCGCCGAGCAGCGCAGCGACCTCGTCGACTGGGACGACCTGCCGCTGCGGGTCCCCGAGCACCTCGTCGACTGGCCGTCAGCCGCGACCGCCCGCCGCGCTGTGGTCAACGCGGTCGGCGCCTCCGGTGCCTACGCCCACGCGGTGCTGCGGGCCGCGACGTCCGCCGCCGCTGCCGACGGGCGCGCGCCCGCTCGGCAGGCGGTGGTGCTGTCCGCGGGCTCCGCCGACGGCCTGCGGCTCGCCGCCGGCCGGCTCGCCGCGCACCTGGAGAACGGCGCGCCGCCGGCTCTCGCCGACCTGGCGTTCACCCTGCAGGACGGCCGCGTCCCGATGTCGCACCGCCTCGCCGTGGTGACCTCCGATCTCGTCGAAGTACGCACCGCACTGGAGGAGTTCGCCGCCGGCCGGACCCACTCGGCGCTGGCGGACGCGGTGGTGAATCCCAGCCGTCCGGTGGCCGAGCTCGTCCCGGCGCACGCCGACGCCGCGGCCGCCGGGTGGCTGCGCGGAGCACCCGTCGCCTGGCACGCCCTGTGGTCGCCCGGCCTCCGTCGGGTGCCGCTGCCGGGCACGGTGTTCGCGGGGGAGGAGTACCGCCTGACCGTGCCCGCGCGCCCCGCACCCGTGGCCGCGCCCGTTGCCGAGGTGGCCGACGCCGTCCAGCAGTACGTGCTCGCCGTCTACGCCGAGGCGTCCGGCATCCCGGTCGAGCGGCTCGACCCGCAGGTGCGGCTGGAGCACTACGGCCTCACGTCGTACGTGGTCGGCCAGCTGAACGCCCGCCTCGCCGAGGACTTCGCCGAGCCCGTCTCCCGCACCCTGTTCTTCGAGCACCAGGACCTGGCCGGCATCGCCGCCGAACTCGCCGCCCGCGCCGACGGCCCCTGGCAGCACGTCAGGACAGAGGCCCCCGGTGGCCGGCTCGAGCCTGTCGAGAACCGGTCCGAGGACACGGCCATCGCCGTCGTGGGCCTGGCCGGCCGCTACCCGCAGGCGGCGGACCTGGACCGGTTCTGGCAGCTGCTGGAGCAGGGCTACGACGCGATCGGGTCGCTGCCCGCCGAACGGCACCGGCCGGGCTGGCCGGTGGACCTGATGTGGGGCGCGTTCCTGGACGGCATCGACAGGTTCGACCCGCTGTTCTTCTCCATCTCGCCGCGCGACGCGGTGCTGATGGACCCGCAGGAACGCCTCTTCCTCGAAGTCGCCTGGGAGGCGCTGGAGGACGCCGGCTACACCCGGGCCCGGCTGCGCGAGCAGCACGGCGGACGGGTCGGCGTGTTCGCGGGCGCGATGTACAACGAGTATCCGTTCCTCGGCGTCGAGCAGTCGCTCGTCGGCCCGGCCGCCGACACCGGCTCCGCGCTCGCGGGCATCGCCAACCGGGTCTCGTACTTCCTGGACCTGAACGGCCCCAGCCTGACCGTCGACACCATGTGCTCGGCCTCCCTGACGGCGATTCACCTGGCCGTCCGCGCGCTGCGCCAGGGCGAGTGCGAGGCCGCGCTGGTCGGCGGCGTCAACCTGTCCGCGCACCCGCACAAGTTCCGCCAGCAGCACCGCCTGCGGATGGCGTCCACCGACCACCGCTGCCGCAGCTTCGGCGCGGGCGGCGACGGCTTCACGCCCGGCGAGGGCGTCGGCGTGGTGCTGCTGAAGCCGCTGGCCCGGGCGATCGCCGACGGCGACCGGATCCACGGCGTGATTCGCGGCACCGCCGTCAACCACGGCGGCCGCACCAGCGGCTACATGGTGCCGAACCCGGTCGCACAGGGCGAGTTGGTGGCCGCGGCGCTGCGCGACGCGGGCGTCGAGCCGGGCAGCATCGGCTACCTGGAGGCGCACGGCACCGGCACCGCGCTCGGCGACCCCGTGGAGATCAACGGCCTGGCCCGGGCGTTCGCCGGGGTCCAGGCGGGGACGTGCGCGATCGGCTCGGTGAAGTCCAACATCGGCCACCTGGAGGCCGCCGCCGGACTGGCCGGACTCACCAAGGTGCTGCTGCAACTGCGGCACCGCAGGCTCGTGCCCTCGCTGCACGCCGAGCAGCTCAACCCCGACATCGACTGGGCACGCAGCCCATTCGTCGTCCAACACGAGGCCGCGGCGTGGCCCGTCCGCCGCACCGCCGACGGCGCCCCGGCGCCGCGCCGGGCCGGACTGAGCGCGTTCGGCGCGGGCGGGGCCAACGCCCACCTGGTGATCGAGGAGTACCTGCCGGAGCCGGCCGCCCAGCCGATCCGCCCGGCCGGCCCGCAGCTGTTCGTGCTGTCCGCCCGCGACGAGCAGCGGCTCAAGGAACTCGCCGGCCGCTGGGCCGAGTTCCTGGCCCGTCCGGAGCTGCCGCCGTTCGCCGACCTCGCGCACACCTCGCAGTCCGGTCGCGAACCGCTGCGCGAACGCCTCGCCGTCATCGCCGCCGACCCGGCCGAGCTGCGCGCGAAACTGCTGCGCTTCCTGGACGGCGACAGCGGCGGCGTGGTCCGCGGCCGCACGCCGGGGGCCGATGCCCCCGCCGGACCGCGCCCCGCCGACGGTTCGTACGGCGACCTGCTCTCGCTCGCCCGGCACTGGACGGCCGGGGGCCGGGTCGACTGGTCCCGCCTGCACACCGGCGACCGGCCCCGTTGGGCCGCGGCCCCCAGCTACCCGTTCGCCCGCGGCCGCTACTGGCCCGAGCCCGTGAAGACCGTGGAGGCCGCACCCGTGCAGGAGCCCGATGGGCGGCAGCCGCTGCTCTTCACCAAGAGGTGGCGCAGCGCCGAGCAGCCCCGGCCCGAGCCGGTGACCAGACGGATCGTCTGCCTGTACACCGACTGCTCCCGGGAGGCCGCCCGGCAGGTGGCCGAGGCCTTCGGACGCGACCGGGTGATCCTGGTCCGCGAGGGCGGACCCGCCGACGGCGACGCCGGGTTCACCGGTGAGCGGGACGCGATCGCACTGCTGGACGGTCTCGCCGACCGGCACCCCGACCTGACCGGCTGGCTCGACCTGAGCGAACTCGACCGCCCCGCCGCCGACCCCGGCCCCTGGACGGCCCGACTCGCCGCCCTGCAGCGCCTGCTGGCCCGCCGTCCCGGCACCCCGCTGCGGATCGTGCACGCGGTGCGCGACCGCGGCGGCGCGGACGGCCGCCGCTTGGCGGGCGTGGTGCGCCTGCTCGGCGCGGAGTACCGCACCGTCCGCGCCACCGTCGTCGAGAGTGACGCCGGGCCCGCCGAACTGGCCCGGCAGCTGCTCGCCGAATGGGCGGGCGGCGAGCCCACCGCCGAGGTCAGGCACTGCGGCGGTGAGCGGCTCGCCCCCGTGCTGGAACCGGTGCAGGCCCCGGCCCCGGCCGAGTTCCTGGCCGACCCGGCCAAGGTCTACCTGGTCACCGGCGGCACCAGGGGCATCGGCGCCGAGGTCGCCCGCCGCCTCGTGGAACGGGGCGCCCGCCGCCTCGCCCTGACCGCCGCCCACCCGCTGCCGCCGCGCCACCGCTGGGCGGCGCCCGAGCTGACGGGCCGTGAGGCGATCGCGGTGCGCAACGTGCAGGCTCTGGAGCGGGCCGGCGCGCAGGTGATGCTGCACGGCGAGGCCCCCTCCACGGAGGCCGGCCTCGGCGCGTTCCTCGCCCAGGTCCGCAGCTCGCTCGGCCCGATCGGGGGCGTGGTGCACTGCGCCGGACTGCCCAGCCGGGGGCGGCCCTCCTTCGTCCACAAGGCGGTCGCGGACATCGCCGAGGTGTTCGAGCCGAAGACGGAGGGTGCCGATCAGCTGGAACGGCTGTGCGCCGCCGACCAGCCCGCGTTCTTCGTCATGATGTCCTCCGCGAGCACCCTGCTGCCCCGCCTCGGTGCGGGCGTCATCGACTACGCCGCCGCCAACGCCCACCTGGAGTACCTCGCCGACAGGACCCGCACCGGCCGCACCCGCTTCCACAGCGTGCACTGGCCGACCTGGCTCGGCACCGGCATGGGCGCCGACCAGCCGGACGGCTGCGCGCCCGCCGGGCTGGACGCGATCACCGTCGAGGAGGGGCTGCGGGTACTCGAAGCCGTCCTCACCGGCACGCTGCCCGCCCAGCTGCTGCCCGCCGTCCCGCTGCCCGGGCGCTTCGACCCGGAGACCCTGCTGCACGCGAACCGCGCGGCGGCAGCGACCGTCGCCGCACCGGCGGCCACGGCTGCCCCGACGCTCGCCGACGCGCCGCCGGACTGGCTGCTCGCGCTGTTCTCCGAGGCGCTGGAGATCCCGCTGCCCGACCTGGACGCCACCGCCCCGTTCTCCGACCTGGGCGTGGAATCGGTGATGCTCGGCGAACTCGTCGAACTGATCGAGCGGCAGATCGGCAGCAGCCTGGAACCGGCCGTGCTGCTGGAGCACCAGACCCTCGAGCGGCTCGCCGAGTACTTGCGGAAGGCCGGACTGGACCGGGCGGCCGTCGACGCACGGTCAGCCCCCGAACCCCTGCCTGCCGCAATGCCGGTGACGAACCCGCAGCCGCAGCCGCAGTCGCAGTCGGCCCCGGTCACGCCGCCTGTCGCATCGCAGGAGCCCGTCGACCGCCGGGTCGCGATCATCGGCCTGGACTGCCGGTTCCCCGGCGCCCCCGACCCGGACGCCTTCTGGGCCGCCCTGGCGGCGGGCCGCGACAGCATCACCGAGATTCCGCCGAGCCGCTGGGACCTCCGGGCGCTGTACCGGCCGGAGCACCGGATCGGCAGCAGCGTCAGCCGGTGGGGCGGGTTCGTCGACGGCATCGAGGACTTCGACCCGGAGTGGTTCGGGATGACCGAGGAGGAGGCCCGCTGCCTCGACCCGGCAGTCCGGCTGGTCCTCGAAGGCACGGTCAACTGCCTCGCCGACGCCGGGTACCGGACCGAGGAGCTGCAGGGCCGCGAGGTCGGGGTGTTCGTCGGCGCCCGGCTCGGCGACTACGGCCGGCGGATCGGTCTGCGCTCCGGGCCGGCCGCGCTCGGCGGCGACCAGAACTTCGTCGCCGCACGGGTCGCCCACCACTTCGACCTGCACGGCCCGAACCTGGTCGTCGACAGCGCCTGCTCCTCCGCCCTCGCCGCCGTCCAACTGGCCTGCCGCAGCCTGCTGGAGGGCGAGTCCGAGCTGGCGATCGCCGGCGGCGTGGACATCTTGCTGGACGAGCGCCCCTACCTGGAGTTCAGCGCCGTGCGGGCGCTCTCGCCGACCGGCCGGTGCGCCACCTTCGACCGGGACGCCGACGGCTTCGTGCCCGGCGAGGGCTGCGGTCTGGTGCTGCTCAAGCCGTTCGGCCGGGCGCTCGCCGACGGCGACCGGGTGCTCGCGGTGGTCGACGCGGTGGCCGTCAACAACGACGGCCGCACCATGGGCCTCACCACCCCGAACCCGGTCGCCCAGGCCAAGGCGATCCGCCGGGCGCTGGCCACCGCCGGGATGTCCGCGGAACGGGTCGGCATGGTCGAGGCGCACGGCACCGGCACGATGATCGGCGACCCGATCGAGCTGCGGGCGCTCACCGACGTCTACCGGGAGACCACCGACGCGCGCGGCTTCTGCGCGATCGGCAGCGTCAAGTCCAACATCGGACACCTGCTCAGCGCGGCCGGCGCGGCCGGCCTGGTCAAGGCGGTGCTGGCGCTGAAGAACCGTCAACTCCCGCCGACCCTGCACTGCGAGAACCCCAACCCGCGCTTCGACTTCGCCGAGTCCCCGTTCTACCCGAACACCGCCCTGCGGGACTGGCCCGACCCCGGCCGTCCCAGGGTCGCCGCCGTCAGCGCCTTCGGGCTCGGCGGCACCAACGCTCACCTGATCGTCAGCGAGCCCGACGAGCCGGCGGTCGCCGTGCGCCCGCCGACCCGCCGTCCGCTGCCCCGGCCGGTCTTCGACCGCCGCCGGCTCTGGCTGGAGGCGCCGGCCGCGCACCGCCCGGCCACCCCGTCGCCCGCACCCGCCGCGCCCGCACCCGCCGCGCCCGCACCCGCCGCGCCCTCCACCGCCGGGCCGGTCCTCGCCGCCTCGATCCTCGACCTGCACTTCGAACCGAACCCCGCCGCAGGGGCCGTCCTTGGCATCCCGGAGAGGACCCACCGATGAGCGACCCCACCATCGACTGTCGACTCGTGCTGCGGCACGGCGACTTCATCATGCAGAACCACCGGGTCCACGGGGTGTCGGTGATGCCGGGAGTCACCTTCCTCGACATCGTGCTGCGGGTCCTCGCGGCCCAGGGCCTGGACCCGACCACCGTCGAACTGCGCGGCATCGTCTTCGCCGAGGCCATCGCCACCGTCGAGGGCAACGACCGGGAGATCCGGGTGGTGATCGGCGAGCCGGTGGACGGCGTCCGCCCAATCACCGGCACCAGCCGCTGGCTGCACGGTGACGAACCCTACGGCGAGTGGCGGGAGAACATCCGCGCCGAACTGCACCCGGCCGGCCCGTCCGCTGTCCCGGACCTCGACGCCGCCGCACTGGTGGCGGGCGCGGTCCGCACCCGGTCGATGGCGGACATGTACGCGCACACCCGCTCCCGGGAGATCGTGCACGGCGCGGCCATGCAGTGCGCCGGCCCGATGCACCTCGGCGCCGACCACCTGCTGGCCGAACTCTCGCTTGTCCTGCCGGAGACCGCCGAGCACCGCGCGTTCCTGCTGCACCCGGCGAAGATGGACGCCGCGACCATCGTCGCGTACGGGCAGCGCGAGATCACCGCCGCCGAGCCGTTCATCCCGATGTTCATCGACCGGTTCCGCGCGCACGGCCCGCTGCACGGCGCGTTCCTGGTGCACGTGCCGCAGCCCGAGGAGCTCACCCCGTCCGGCGAGCTGTTCCGCAGCACCTTCTCGCTGCACGACCAGCAGGGTCGCACCGTCGCCGAGTTCGACCGCCTCACCTGCAAGCGGATCCGTCGCCCCGAGTCGATCCGCGACCTGCTGCTGGAGACCACCGGCGTGCAGCAGCCCGTCGCCACCGCCGGCCCGCAGGCCCCCACCGCGCCCGCCGCCGACTACCGGCACTGGCTGCGCGGGCGGATCGCCCGGATGCTCGACCGGAGCGCCGACACCGTCGACGACGGGCTCGGCTTCTACGACATGGGTCTCACCTCCGTCGACATGCTGCGGATCAGCAACGACCTCGAGGAGGTCGTCGGCTCCGCGCTCTACCCGACGCTGCTGTTCGAACACACCACGGTGAATGGGTTGGCCCGCCACCTGGAGGAGACCTACGGCGCGCCCGCCCTGGCTGTTCCGCGGGCGTCCGCACCCGCCGTACCGGCCCCGCGGGCGTCCGCACCCGCCGAGCCCGCGCGCCCGCACCGGGCGCAACTGCTGCGCCCGGTCTGGCAGCGGGTCGCGCACTCCGCACAGACCGTGCCCACCGACCTCGCCGTGCTCGGCGCCGACCCGGCGCTGCTCGCCACGCTGACCGAACGGGCCGCCGCTACGGGCGCGCTGGTCGTCGAGGTCGACCTCGGCGATCGGGCGCTGCTCGGCGCGCAGCTCAACGCGCTGACGGAGCGGCACGGCCGATCCTGGACGCTGCTGGACGCCACCGGACTCGGCGGGTCGACCGCCGACCCGGCCGAGGTCGCGGTCGCCGCGTGGGCGGCCTGCGCGGCGGCGAGCGAACGGCGCCCCACCCGGGTGCGTGCGGTGCTGTTCGCGCACCGGCAGCAGCCGGAGTACGCGGCGGTCGCCGCGCTCGGCCGCACCGTGACGGCCGAGCTGCCCGCGCTGGCCGTCCGCGCCGTCGAGGTGCCCGCCGCCGCTGGTCCAGCCGAGCTCGCCGCGCTGCTGCTCGCCGAGGCCGCCGACCCGTCCGCGGAGAGCGAGGTCCGGCACGCGGGCGGGGAGCGCTGGGCCCGGCGCTTCCAGGTGGTGGAAAGTCCCGCGCCGGCCGGGGAAGCGGTGCTGCGCGAGCGCGGCGTCTATCTGATCACCGGTGGGGGCGGCGGCCTCGGACCGATGCTGGCCGAGCACCTCGCCCGCACCCGCCGCGCCCGCATCCTGCTGTCCGGCCGCTCCGCACCCAGCGAGGCGCTGCTCGGGCGGATGCGGGAGTGGCAGCGGTACGGCGCGGACGCGCAGTACCGGACCGCCGACGTCACCGATCCCGCCCAGGTTCGCGAACTCGTTGCTGCCGCACACGAGTTGTACGGCCGGATCGACGGCGTCGTGCACTGCGCAGGGGTGGTCCGGGACGGCATCTTCCTGGCGAAGCGGCCCGAGCAGATCCGCGAGGTGCTGGCCCCGAAGATCTTGGGCATCCGCCACCTCGACGAGGCGACCCGCGCCGACCGACCGGACTTCCTGGCCGCCTACTCCTCGCTGTCCGCCGCCATCGGCAACCCCGGCCAGAGCGACTACGCCTACGCCAACGCCTACGTCGACCACTACCTGGCCGCCCGGCCCGGCCGGAGCGTCTCCGTCGACTGGCCGCTGTGGGCGGAGGGCGGCATGCGGGTCGACGCCGAGGTCACCGAGCGGGCCGCCCGCACCCACAGCGCCAGCCCGCTGCCGACCAGCACCGGCATCGAGCTGTTCGAGCGGGCGCTGGCCGCCGACGACAGCCGGCTGGTTGTCACCCACGCCGACCCCGCCTGGTCCGACGACCGCCTGCCGCTCGCCGACGGCGACCTCGCCGAGCCGCACGCCGCCGCGCTGGGCGGACACGGACCGGACGCCGCCGCGCCGGGCGGACACGGACCGGACGCCATCGCGGTGATCGGCCTGGCCGGACAGTATCCGCAGGCCGCCGACGTCGACGCGTTCTGGCGGCTGCTCGCCGAAGGCCGCGACTGCATCACCGAGGTGCCGCAGGAGCGCTGGGACCACGCGGCGATCCATGACCCGGAGCACGGCAGGCCTGGCCGCACCTACGGCCGCTGGGGCGGGTTCCTGGACGGCATGGACCGCTTCGACCCGGCGTTCTTCGGTATCTCCCGCCGCGACGCCGAACGGATGGACCCGCAGGAACGCCTGTTTCTCACCACCTGCTGGCAGACCCTGCAGGATGCCGGCTACCCGGCGTCCCGGACCACCGCCTCCCCCGTCGGCGTGTTCGCCGGCGTGATGTGGAACCACTACCAGCTGGTGCAGGGCGCTGAGGACGGCGTCCAGCCGACCGCGATGCACGCCGCCGTCGCCAACCGGGTCTCGTACACGCTGAACCTGGCCGGCCCCAGCATGGCCGTCGACACCGCCTGTTCCTCGTCGCTGACGGCCATTCACCTCGCCGTGGAGAGCCTGCGCCGCGGGGAGTGCGAGATGGCGCTGGCCGGCGGCGTGAACGTCGCAGCCCACCCGCAGAAGTACCTGCAGCTCGCCCAGGGCCGCTTCCTCTCCGACGACGGCCGCTGCCGCAGCTTCGGCGCGGGCGGCACCGGCTACGTGCCCGGCGAGGGCGTCGGCGCGGTCCTGCTCAAGCCCCTCGCGAAGGCCGAGGCCGACGGTGACCACATCTACGGGGTGATCCGGGCCACCCGGCTCAACCACACCGGACGGACCAGCGGCTTCACCGTCCCCAGCCCCACCTCGCAGGCCGCGCTGATCCGCGACGCACTGGACGCCGCCGGTCTGCCGCCGTCCGGGATGGGCTACCTGGAGGCTCACGGCACCGGCACCGCGCTCGGCGACCCGATCGAGATCGACGGCCTGCGCAAGGCCTTCGCCGCAGCCGACACCGGGTCGGGCGGCTGCGCGATCGGGTCGGTGAAGTCCAACATCGGACACCTGGAGAGCGCCGCCGGAATCGCCGGCGTCACCAAGACCCTGCTCCAGCTGAAGCACCATCAACTCGCTCCCTCGCTGCACGCGGAGGTGGTCAACCCGGCCATCGACCTCGCCACCACCCCGTTCCGCCTGCAGCGCGAGCTCACCGACTGGCCCGCCCCAGCCGACGGCTCGCCGCGCCGGGCCGGCGTCAGCGCCTTCGGCGCGGGCGGCTCCAACGCGCATCTGGTGCTGGAGGAGTACCGCGCCCCCGCCGATCAGCCCGCCGGCGGCGGACGGGAGCTGATCGTATTGTCGGCGCGCGACGCGGACGCCCTGCGGGTGTACGCCGAGCGGATCCGGGCCGTGCTGCTCGGGTCGGCGGAGCCGTCGCCGGCTGGGGCCGCGGAACTGCGCCGGGTGCTCACCGGCGCCGTCGCCCAGGTGCTGGGCGTCCCCGCCGACGCCGTCGACCCCGCCGAGCCGCTGGTCGACCTCGGAGTCGACCGCACCGGTCTGGCCCTGGTCCGCAAGGTCCTGGACGAGCACCGGCCCGGCCTCGGCCGGCAGCTGCCGGCCGAGGGCGACCGGTCGATCGACCAGCTCGCCGGGCAGCTCGACACCGGGCCGCAGCCCGCCGTCCCGCTCGCCGCCCTGGCCCACACCCTGCGGGTCGGTCGCGACCAGCTGAGCAGCCGCCTCGCCGTCCTCGCCGCCGATCACGCGCAGCTGCTCGCCGCCCTCGACCGCTACCTGAGCGGCGCCGCCCCCGAGACCGGCCAGTACTGGGGACATGAGAGGGCCGGCGCCGCCGGGCCGCGCCCCGAACTCACCGAACTGGTCCGTGCCGGACGGCTGGAGGAGGTAGCAGCGGCATGGAGCGCCGGGGCCGACGTGCCGTGGGCGGACCGTGCGCCGACCGGCCCGGCCCCGCGCCGGGTGTCGCTGCCGGTCCCGCCGCTGCGCGAGGAACGGCACTGGCTGGGCGACTGGCAGCGCCGCAACGGCGAAGCCGTCGTCTCCGCACCGGCGGTGGCCGCCGCGCCGGCCGCTTCCCGGGTGGTCGAGCCGTACCACGGCGACGAGGTCGAACTGCGGGTCCTGGAGCACGGGATCGCGCTGGTCACCATGCGTGACCACGCCCACCGCAACATGTTCACCGCCGGACTGACGCACGGTCTGGAAGCGGCCTTCGCGGAGATCGACACCCGCGAGGACATCCGCGCCGTGGTGCTCACCGGCACCGAGACCGTCTTCAACCTCGGTGCGACCCCGAAGGCCCTGGAAGAGCTGGCCGAGAAGCACACCCGGTTCACCGACACCCCGTTCGTCTACGAGGGCCTGCTGCGCTGCCGCCGCCCCGTGGTCTCCGCGATGCGCGGCCAGGCCTCCGGTGGCGGTCTCGCCTTCGGCCTCTACGCCGACCTGGTGGTGCTCGCCGACGACGGCTCCTACGGGGCGAACTTCCTCAAGTACGGCTTCACGCCCGGCATGGGCGCCACCCTGGTGCTCGAGCAGCGCCTCGGCTGCACCCTGGCCACCGAAATGTTCCTCACCGGCCGCAGCTACCGCGGCGAGGAACTCGTCCGCCGCGGCGCCTCGGTGACCGTCGTCCCGGGGGCGGACGTGCTCTCGACCGCGCTCGACCTGGCCCGCTCGATCGCCGCCAAGCCCGCCGAGGCGGTCGCCGAGGTCAAGGCGGAACTCGCCGGCCGGCTGCTCGCCCGGCTGCCGGAGATCGTCGAGCGCGAGGTCCGGATGCACGAACGGGTGCTCGGGGGAGATTCGTTGGACCTGGTCCGGGAGCACTTCCGGAAGGTCCGCGACTACGGCGCGACGGCCACCGCTGCCGCGCCGGTCGAGGTACCGGTCGCTCCGCCGATCGCCGTGCCCGATGCGGTGCCGGTCGTCACGCCTGCCGCGCCCGTCGAGGTGCCGGTGGCGGCGCAGCCGGTCGACGCCCCCGAGGCCGCGCTCCCCGACCCATCAGAGGTGGAGCGGCTGGTGGTCGCCACGCTCTGCGCAATCGTGTACGCCACCGAGGAGGAGATCGACCGTCAGCTCAGCTTCAGCGAGCTGGGCGTGGACTCGATCGGCGCGGTGGAGATCGTGCGGAGCCTCAACCAGCGCTTCGGCCTCGACATCGACTCGGTCGCCGTCTACGACCACCCCACGGTGGCCCGGCTGACGGCGCACGTCCTGGAGACCGCCGGGCAGGCCCGTGCGCTGCACCGCTCGGCGCTTGCCCCAGCGCCCGCGCCCGCGGCTGCACCCGCTTCCGCGCCGGTGTCTGCCGCGCCGGAGCCGCCGCCGGCGACCGAACCACCCGCCGCACCGCCGGTGCAGCTCGCGCCGCCGGCCCCTGCCGCACCCGTCGCTGCTGCCGCCTCAGTCGCCCAGGTCGCCCCCGCCACCCCCGGACAGGCGCGCCTCCGGCCGCTGCGCGGCACTTCTGTCCAGCCCGTACAGCCCCAGCCCGCCCAGCCGGTTCAGCCGGTTCAGCTCGCCCCGCTCGCGCCCCGGACCGAGGCCGCGGAGCCGTCGCGGCCGCCGGCGCACGACACCGACGGCATCGCGATCATCGGTGTGGCCGGCCGCTTCCCGGACGCCGAGGACCTCGACGCGTTCTGGGCGAACCTGGCCGCCGGCCGGACCAGCATCTCCGAGGTGCCGGAGTCCCGTTGGGGCGCCGGCTGGTTCGACCCGGACCGGCGCGTCCCGGACCGCTCGTACAGCAGGTGGGCGGCACTGCTGCCGGATCTCGGCGGCTTCGACCCGCGGTTCTTCCAGCTGTCTCCGATGGAGGCGGAGGCGATGGACCCGCAGCAGCGCCAGTTCCTGCAGCAGGCGTGGACGGCGCTGGAGGACGCGGGCTACGCGGGCCCGGGGGAGCGGCTCCGGTGCGGGGTGTACGTGGGGGCCAGCGGCGGTGACTACCACCACCTGCTGCGGGCGGCCGGCCATGGGGACACCGGGCAGGCGTTCCTCGGCAACAACATGGCGATCCTGGCGGCCCGGGTCGCGTACCTGCTCGACCTGAGCGGCCCGACGATGACGGTCGACACCGCGTGCTCCTCCTCGCTGACGGCCGTTCACCTGGCCTGCGAGGCGATCCGCGGCGGCGACTGCGAGCTGGCGATCGCGGGCGGTGTGGCGGTCATGACGACGCCGCAGATGCAGGTGTGGAGCAGCCGGGTCGGGATGCTCTCGCCGACCGGCCGGTCCATTCCGTTCGACGCCGACGCGGACGGCATTGTGCTCGGCGAGGGCGTCGGCGCGGTGGTGCTGAAAAGCCTGAGGGCGGCGCTCGCCGACGGCGACCGGATCCACGCGGTGATCAAGGCGAGCGGAGTCAACGGCGACGGCCGCACCAACGGCATCACCGCGCCGAGCGCCACCTCGCAGGCCGAACTGCTGCGCGCGGTGCACCGCCGGGCCGGCGTGGAGGCCGACGACATCGGGTACGTGGAGGCGCACGGCACCGCCACCAACCTCGGCGACCCGATCGAGGTCAAGGCGCTCAACCAGGTGCTGGGCGCCGCCGACGGGCCGGGCTTCACCGCCCTCGGCTCGGTGAAGGCCAACATCGGCCACACCACCACGGCAGCCGGCATCGCCGGACTGCTCAAGGTCGTGCTGGCGCTGCGCCACCGCACGCTGCCCCCGCTGCCCGGCTTCGCCGAGGCCAACCCGAAGCTCGACCTGTCGGGCGGCCGCCTGCGGGTGGTCCGCGAACTGACGCCGTGGAAGCCGGGCGCGAACGGTGTCCGGGTCGGCACGGTCAGCAGCTTCGGCTTCAGCGGCACCAACTGCCATGTGGTGCTCGCCGAACCGCCCGTCCGCCCCGCGCCGGAGCGCCGGCCGGAGGCGGCCCGCTTCCTGGTCCCGCTGTCGGCCCGTACACCCGAGGCGCTCACCCAGGTCGCCGCGGACCTCGCGGAGGCGTTGGAGCGCGACCCCGCGCTGGAACCCGCCGACATCGCCTACACCCGCGCACTGGGCCGCGCCCACCTGCCGGTCCGCGCCGCGCTGATTACCGGTGGCCGCGAGGAACTCCTGGCGCAGCTGCGTGAGTTGACGGCCAACCAGGACGGCCCCGGCTGCTACCTCGCGGACCGCGCGAACCTGGAGGACGCCGCCGGCTCGGAGGACCCGCTGGTGCGGGCGGCCGCCGCGTACGTCCGAGGGGGCACTCCCGACTGGGCGGTGCTCACGGTCGGCGGCC
This sequence comes from Streptomyces sp. NBC_01788, assembly GCF_035917575.1. Classification (GTDB taxonomy): domain Bacteria; phylum Actinomycetota; class Actinomycetes; order Streptomycetales; family Streptomycetaceae; genus Streptomyces. The sequence continues at coordinate 7,338,460 of NZ_CP109090.1, forward strand.
GGCGGGTGGCGGTGCCGACGTACCGCTTCGCGCAGGAGCACTACTGGACCACCGGTCCGGCCGCCGCCGATCACGTGGTGCCTCCCGGCATGGCGGACGACCGCCGGCTCCCGGCTCCGACGCGGCAGGCGGCCCAGGAGCCGGTCCGGCCCGCGGGCCCGGGCGGCGGGGCCGACAGCGTCACGGTGGTGCGCCCCGAGGACCCGGTCGCCACCGACCACCGGGTGGCGGGCCGTCCGATGCTGCCCGGCACGGCGGCGCTCGCGCTGGCCGCCGACCTCGCCGGGCTGCCGTACCGGCTGTCCGCGGTGCGCTGGCTGCGACCGTGCGAGCTGTCGGAGCCGCGTCGGCTGCGGCTGGCGGGGGAGGAGTCGGCGGCGGGCCGGTCGTTCAGGCTGGAGGCAGAGGACGGCGACGGCCCCTACGTGCGCGGCGAGTTCGCGGCGCTGACCGCCGAGGAGGCGGCTGCATTCTCCGCCGAGCCGCCGCTGGACATCGGGTTGACCGCCGACCGCTGCCGGAGCGTCCGGGACGCCGACGAACTGTACGGGGTGTTCCGCGCCGCAGGCCTCGCGTACGGGCCCTCGTTCCGCCGCCTCGAACAGGTGCGGGCCGGCGGCGGTGAGACGCTGGGCACGCTGCGTCCCGCCGACGGGCCCGCCGGGTGGCAGGGGCTCACAGCGGTGCTGGACGCCGGGCTGCAGGTGCTCGCCCCGCTGCTGGACGCGGACGGCCCCCAGGCGCTGCTGCCGTTCGCCGTGGACCGGGTGACGGTGCTGCGCTCGCCCGGACTCGCCCGGTACTCGTACGCCCGGCGCACCGGCAAGGACCGGTTCACCGTGTCGCTGACCGACGGATCCGGCGTGCTGTGCGTCCGGTTCGACGGCGTCTCACTGCGCGCGGTGCCCCGCCCGGCGGCTGCCGCCGCCGCGGTGCCCGAGGGCCCGGGGATCTTCCGGCCGGTCTGGGAGAACGCCGGGCCCGCCCCGGCGGAGGCCGCGGGTGGTGGCACAGTGCTGATCTGCCACCCCGAGGCCGCAGGCGCGCTCGCCACCGAACTGAGGGACGTCCACCGGAACTGCCACGTCCGCATCGTGGGCCACCACGACATCGACGCGGTGACCGAGGTCCCCGACCTCGTCTACTTCCTCACCGACCCGGCGCCCGCCCACCGGCCCGAGCAGGACGGGAGCGTGCCGGCGATGCTCCGGCTGGTCCAGCGGCTGCTGGCCCTCGGTGCGGCGCACACCGGACTCGCCGTCCGCGCCGTCCTGTTCGGCGCGGTAGCGGTGACCGGCGGCGAGCCGCTGCGGCCGCACGCGGCCGGGCTGCTCGGCCTGTGCGCCGCCGCCGCCGCCGAGTACCCGAGCTGGACGGTCGGCTGCGTGGACGCCGGGACGACCCAGGCCGCCCCCGGGCAACTGGCCGTGCTCCTCGCCCGCGAACCCGCCGCCGACCGACTGATCGCGCTGCGCGACGGGCAGCGCCTGCGGCGCACCCTGCGGGCCGCCCGGCCGACCGGCGGCGACCTGCCCTGGCGCGAGGGCGGCGCGTACGTGATCCTCGGTGGAGCGGGCGGCCTCGGCCGTACCCTCGGCCGCCACCTCGCGCGCACCCACCGGGCCCGGCTGGCGCTGATCGGCCGCCGCGCCCAGGACCCGGCGATCGATGCGGCGCTCGCGGAGATCGCCGAACTCGGCGGCGAGGCCGTCTACTTGCAGGCCGACGCCGCCGACCCGGCGCAGCTCGACCGTGCGGTGGCCGCCGCCCGGGCCCGCTTCGGCACTCTGAACGGCGCCGTGCACGCCGCCCTCGACCTGCGGGACCGGACGCTGCTGCACGCCGACCCGCAGACCTTCCGCGAGGTGCTCGCGCCCAAGGTGTCAGGCACCGCCGCGTTCGCCGACGCGTTGCGCGAGGACTCGCTCGACCTGCTGGCGGTGTTCTCCTCCGCGGTCTCCTTCACCGATTCGGCGGGCCAGGCCGCCTACGCCGCGGCCAGCACCTTCCAGGACGCCTACGCGCAGTGGCTGGACTCCCGGGTCCCGTACCCCGTGCAGGTGCTCAACTGGGGCTTCTGGGGCAGCGTCGGGGTGGTTGCCGACGAGCGCTACGGCGAGCGGCTGGCCGCCTTCGGCGTCGGCTCGATCGAACCCGAGGAGGGGCTCGCCGCGCTCGACCGGGTGCTCGCCGCCGGCCTGCCGCAGGCCGTGGTGGTCAAGGCCGACGCACGTGGACTGGCCCGGCTCGGCGTTCGCGCCGAGGCCGACGATCCGCTGGCCCGGGCCCGGGCCGGCTTCGTCGCACTGGACATGGTGGCCGCCGACCTGCTCCGTGCCGAGTTCGCCGCACTGCCGGAACTGCCGCCGTTGGAAGAGCCTTCGACGTTCGACGAGTTCGCCGACCGGCTCGGCGCCGGCGGCCGCAACCGCTCCGTGCTGGGCGCGGTACTGCGGGTGCTGGAACGGGCCGGCGCGGCCACCCTGGACAGCGACGGCACGCTGACCTTCCGGCGCGCCCTGCTCGACCCGGCGCGGCTACCGGTCACCGAGTTCGCCGCCGCCCACCCCGCGATGGCGCCGCACCTGACCCTGCTCCAGGTCTGCGTGGCCGGCGTCCCCGGCATCCTGTCCGGCCGGGTCGCCGCCACCGAGGTGCTGTTCCCGAAGGGCTCGCCCGCCCTTGTCGAACCGGTCTACGCCGACGGACCGGGCGCCGAGCACTTCCACCGGCTGATGGCCGCCGAGGTGGTCGGCTCCGCGCAGCGGCTCACCGGCGGCGAGTGGCCGCTGCGGATCGTCGAGATCGGCGCCGGCACCGGCTCCGCCACCCGCCATGTGCTGGCCGCCTGCGCCGCGGCCGGCCTGCCGACCGCATACCGCTACACCGACATCTCGCCGGCCTTCCTGCGCCACGGCGAGGCCAACCACCCGGCACCCGGCACGCGTTACGAGCTGCTGGACATCGAGCGCGACCCCACCGCCCAGGGCTTCGATCCGGGCTGCGCCGACGTCGTGCTGGCCACCAACGTGCTGCACGCCACCCGGGACATCGGCCGCACCCTGGCCAACGTCCGCACCCTGCTGCGGCCCGGCGGCGTGCTCGCCGTGAACGAGGTGACCAGCTCCTCCGAGTTCGTCACCCTCACCTTCGGCCTCACCGAAGGCTGGTGGCGATTCGAGGACCCGCGGCGCCGCCTCCCGGACTCGGCGCTGCTCGGCCCCGCCCAGTGGCGGGCCGTCCTCGCCGATGCGGGATTCCGGGTGACGGGGGTGCGCGGCATCCCCGGCACCCCCGAGGACGAACTCGAGCAGTGCCTGGTGACGAGCGAACGGGAGTTGAACGTGACAGCCGAGCAGACACCGGCGCTGACCGCGGCCCAGATCCGCGGCTACGTGCGGCAGGTCTTCGCCGAGGTGCTGAAGTTCCGTGCCGCCGAACTCGACGACCACGCGACCTTCGAGACGTACGGGATCGATTCGCTGGTCGGCCAGAACATCCTGTACCGGATGGAGCAGGACCTCGGTGCGCTGCCCGCCACCCTGCTGTTCGAGCATCTCACCATCGATCAGCTCGCCAACCACCTGCGCACCGACCGTGCCGAGCAGCTGACCGCGCTGCTCCGGCCCGCTGCGCCGCCCGTCGAGGCCGCGCCGCCGGTACCGCCCGCCCCGCCCGCCCCGGTCGTGCAGGCTGCCCCGGTCATGCAGACGCCGCCCGTGCCTGCCACGGAACCGGCCCGGCACCGCCCGGCAGCGCATGACGAGGCCGCAGACATCGCGGTGATCGCCGTCAGCGGACGCTACCCGGGCGCGCCGGACGTGGAGACCTTCTGGCGCAACCTGGAGGACGGTCGCGACGCCGTCACCGAGGTCCCCGCCGACCGCTGGGACTGGCGGCCCACCTTCGACGCCAGGCGCGGCCGCAGCGACCGCAGCTACAGCCGGTGGGGCGGATTCCTCGACGACATCGACAAGTTCGACCCCGCCTTCTTCAACATCCTGCCGCGCGACGCCGCCGACATCGACCCGCAGGAACGCCTGTTCCTGGAGACCTGCTGGGACCTGCTCGACCGGGCCGGCTACCTCGGCAGCTCCACCCACGAGACGATGACCGGGGTGTTCGCCGGCGTCATGTACGGCTCGTACGGGCGGCTCGCCGCCACCGGCTGGGCGCGCGGCAAGCTCTCCGGCGCGCACTCCGCGTACTGGTCGGTGGCCAACCGGGTCTCCTACCACTTCGACTTCCAGGGCCCCAGCTTCGCCGTCGACTCCGCCTGCTCCTCCTCGCTGACGGCGGTCCACCTCGCCGTCGAGAGCCTCCGCCGTGGCGAGTGCCGGATGGCCGTCGCGGGCGGCGTCAACCTGATCCTGCACCCCGCGCACCACGTGTCGCTGTCCGCGCTCAACATGCTGGCCGAGGACGGCGCCTGCAAGGTCTTCGACGAGCGCGCCGACGGCTTCGTACCCGGAGAGGGCGTCGGCGCGGTGCTGCTCAAGCCGCTCGCCGACGCCGAGCGCGACGGCGACGAGATCCTCGCCGTGATCAAGGGCAGCACCGTCAACGCCGGTGGCAGGACCGGCGGCTACACGGTCCCCAACCCGCAGGCGCAGGCCACGCTGATCGCTGAGGCCGTGCGCCGCTCCGGCGTCGACCCGCACACCATCGGCAGCCTGGAGGCGCACGGCACCGGCACCGCCCTCGGCGACCCGATCGAGATCGCCAGCCTCACCCGGGCCTTCGAGGAACTGGGCGCCTCTCCTGAGGAGTTCCGCTGCGCCGTCTCCTCCGTCAAGGCCGCCATCGGCCACCTGGAGGGCGCGGCCGGCATCGCCGGACTCACCCGGGCGCTGCTCCAGCTCCAGCACGGCCGGATCACCCGGTGCGTCAACCTGGAGAACGTCAACCCGAAGATCCCCTTCGCCGGTTCGCCGTTCTACCTGCCCCGCGAGACCGTCGCCTGGCCCGCCCCCGCCGACGGATCCCCGCGCCGGGCCGGCGTCAGCGCCTTCGGCGCGGGCGGTGCGAACGCCCACGTGGTGCTGGAGGAATACCGACCCCGCACCGCCCCCGCGATGCCCCGACTGCCCGGCGGCGAGCAGCTTTTCCTGCTCAGCGCGCGCACCCGGGGCCAGCTGGTCCGCTACGCCGAGCGGGTCGCCGAACTGCTCTCCACCCCCGAGGGCGCCGAGCTCCCGCTCGCCGCACTGGCCCGCACCAGCCAGACCGGGCGGCGCGAGATGGCCGAGCGGCTCGCGGTACTGGCCACCGACACCTCCCAACTCGCGGACAGACTGCGCGACTTCGTCGGCGGTACGGCGAGCGCCGGGGTGGTCGTGGGCAGCGTCGGCGGGGACTCCGGCGGCTGGTCGCTGCTCGACGACGAGGACGGGGCCGCGCTGGTCGCCACCATCCTGGCGAAGCGCCAACTCCCCAAGCTGGCCCGGCTCTGGACGGCCGGAGTGCCCGTCGACTGGCATGTCTGCTGGCCCGCGCCGCACCCCCGCCGGGTCCAGCTGCCGCCCTACCCGTTCGAGCGCAGCCGCCACTGGCTGCCCGACTACACCGCCGAGCCGCCTCCCGCCACCACGGCGCCCGCCGCACCGGCCGAGCCCGCCACCGTCTGTCGCTACCTGCGCCCGGTCTGGGAACCCGCCCCGCTCGCTCCCACCGCCCCCCGGCTCCCGTCGACGGTGCTGATCGTCGCGGTGGACGAGGAACTCGGCGCCGAACTCGCCCGCCGACTCGACGGGGGCGGCACCCGGTCCATCCTGGCCCGCCCCGGCGCCGTCTTCGCCGCCACCGGGGAGGACCGGTACACGGTGGCCACCGGCGACCGCGAGGACCTGCGGCGGCTCGCCGCCCGGCTCGCCGAGACCGGCGCCCTGCCGAACGCGGTCGTGGTCGCCGCCGGCGCCGGCGCGGCCGATCCGGACGCCGGATTCCTCCCACTGCTGTGGTCCTGCACCGCCCTGCTGGCCACCGCTCCCGCGGGCACCCCGCTGCGCGCCGTCTACGCGCACCGCGGAGCGCCGCTGGACGCCCAGCCCGAGCACACCGCCGTCGCCGCCGCACTGCGCAGCCTCGCCATGGAGCACAGCCGCTTCACCGGCAGCTGTCTCGCGGTCGGCCCGGAGGGGGACACTGCCGGGCGGATCCTCGCCGAACTCACCGCGCCCGCCGCGGACGACCCGGTGGCCCAGTCCGGCTACCAGGACGGGGCCCGACTGCTGCGCCGGCTCGCCGAGTTCACCCCGGCCACCGGCGGCGAGCCCGCCGACCTCGCGCTCCGCCCCGGCGGCACGTACCTGATCACCGGCGGCACCGGAGCCCTCGGCGTCCGGGTCGCCGAGTTCATGGCCGTCCACGGCCGCCCGCTCAACCTGATCCTGGTCACCCGCAGCGGACCCGACCGCGACGCCCGCGACCGACTCGACAAACTCGCCGGCAACGGCGTCACCGTGCAGTGGGAGCGCGCCGACGTCACCGACTCCGAACAGATCCGCCTGGTGGTCGAGGAGACCATCGACCTCTACGGCGCACTGCACGGCGTCATCCACGCCGCAGGGGTCGTGCACGACGGCCGCGCCGTCGACAAGAAGCGCGCCGCGGTCGAGGCCGTGCTCGCCCCGAAGCTCGCCGTCGCCCACCTCGACAACGCGATCGGCGAGCAGCCGCTCGACTTCTTCGCCGTCTTCTCCTCGCTGGCCGGTGAGGTCGGCAATCTCGGCCAGGTCGACTACGCCTACGCCAACGCCTACCTGAACGGCTTCGCCGAGACCCGGGAACGCCTGCGCGGGCAGGGACTGCGGAACGGACGCACCGTCGCCATCGCCTGGCCGCTGTGGAAGGACGGCGGCATGCGGGTCGACGAGGCCACCCTCCGGCTGTACGCCCAGCGCTGGGACATGCTCCCGATGACCACCGAGACCGGCCTGCGGGTGTTCTGCCAGGCCCTGGCCGGCGAGGAGCCGGTGCTGGTCGTTGTCGAGGGCGCGGCCTCTGCGGCGCCCGAGGCCGCGCCCGCCCCCGTACAGGTGTCCGCTCCGGCCCTGGCGCCCGTCCATGCGGCGGTCGACCCGAATCTCGTGGTGCGGGCCGAACTGCGCCGGATCGCCGCCGGGTTCCTGCTGGTCGACGAGCACGAGGTCGACATGGACGCGGAGCTCCTGGACTCCGGCTTCGACTCGATCACGCTCACCCAGCTCTCGGTCGACGTCAACGAGACCTACGGTCTCGACCTGCTGCCCACCGTCCTGTTCGAATGCCCGACCCTCGACGACTTCGCCCGCTACCTGGTGACCCACCACGCCGACGAGATATCCCGGACGGCCGGTCGGAGGGCGGCCCCCGTCGCCGAGCCGGCGCCGGAGCCGGTGGCGCCCGCGGCGGTGGCGACGCCCCAGCCGGTCGCACCCGCCGCCGTCGTCGAGCCGGACCCGGACCCGGACCCGGACCCGGACCCGGACCCGGAGCAGCTGTACGGCCCGACGCCCATCGCGGTCGTCGGCGTCGCCGGCCGGCTGCCCGGCTCGGCCGACCTCGACGAGTTCTGGCGGCACCTCGCCGCCGGGGACCACCTCGTCGGCCCCGTCCCCGCCGACCGCACCGACCTCCGGAAGGACCCGGAGACCCGGGAACTGCGCGGCGGGTTCCTTGAGAACATCGCCGACTTCGACGCCGCCTTCTTCGGGATCTCCGCCACCGAGGCGGGCCTGATGGACCCGCAGCAGCGGCTGTTCCTCGAGGTCGTGTGGCGGGCCGTGGAGAACGCGGGCTACCGGTCGTCCGAACTCGCGGGCAGCGCCACCGGTCTGTTCGCGGGGGTCTCCACCACCGACTACGACGACCTGATGCGCACCAACGGCGTCCCGGTCCAGGCGCACACCGCCACCGGCCTGTCGCACGCGGTGCTCGCCAACCGCATCTCCCGGCTGCTCGACCTGCGCGGCCCCAGCGAGGCCGTGGACACCGCGTGCTCGAGCGCGCTGGTTGCGATCCACCGGGCAGCGAGAGCGATCCTGGACGGCGACTGCGACCTCGCGATCGCCGGCGGCGTCAACGCGACGCTCAGTCCCGGCCTGTTCACCGCGTTCACCAAGTCCGGGATGCTCAGCCCCGACGGCCGGTGCAAGACCTTCGACGCCGCCGCCGACGGCTACGTGCGAGGCGAGGGCGCGGGCGCTGTGGTGCTCAAGCGGCTCGACCGGGCACAGGCCGACGGCGACCACATCCACGGCGTGATCCGGGCCACCGCCGTCAACCACGGCGGCCGCTCCACCTCGCTCACCGCCCCCAATCCCGAGGCCCAGGCCCAGGTCCTGGTCCAGGCGTACAACCGGGCCGCACTGTCGCCGGACACCGTCAGCCACGTCGAGGCGCACGGCACCGGGACCTCGCTCGGCGACCCGGTGGAGACCGAGGGCCTGAAGCGCGCCTTCGCCCAGCTGTCCGCCGAAGCCGGCCTGCCGCCGGCCGGCCGCCCGCACATCGCGCTCGGCGCGGTGAAGACCAACATCGGCCACCTGGAAGCCGCGTCCGGCATCGCCGGCGTGCTGAAGACCCTGCTCAGCATGAAGCACCGTCAACTGCCCGCCACCCTGCACCTGACCGAACTCAATCCGTACCTGCGCCTGGACGGCACCCCTTTCTACGTCAACGACCGCACCGCGCACTGGGCCGGTGTCGACGACGGCACCGGCCGGACCGTCCGCCGGGCGGGCGTCAGCTCCTTCGGCTTCGGCGGCTCCAACGCGCACGTGGTGCTTGAGGAGTACCGCGACGAGACCCCGGCTTTCACCGAACTCCCTGCCGCCGCACAGCTGTTCCCGCTCTCTGCGCCGACCGCCGCCGCCCTGCGCGACTACGCGGCGACACTCGCCCGGCATCTGGAGGCCAACCCCGACGCCGAGCCCGCCCGCGTCGCCTGGACCCTGCAGACCGGACGCGACGCCCACGCCGAACGCGTGGTCCTCACGGCCGCCGACCGCGGCCCGCTGCTGGCTCAACTCGTCGCCGTCGCGCGGGGCGAGCGGATCGACGGCCCCTCCGACCCCGCCGCCCGCGAGTGGCTCGACACCGGCCGGACCGCATGGGCGTCCCACTGGCCCGCCACCCGCCCGCGACGCCTCCCGCTCCCCGGCTTCCCCCTCAACCCCGTGCGCCACTGGTTCACCCCCCGCGCCACCACCCCTGCCCCGGCGGCCCCGGCAACCGCTGAGCCTTCGGCGGCCCCGGTGACCGCTGTGACTCAGGTGGCCCCGGCGACCGTCGAGTTCCCGGCCCGCACCGCCCTGCCGCTCCCGACACCTGGCACCACCCCGGCCCGCACCGCGGGCGGCCTGATCAAGCTGACCGCAACGGCGACTACAACTCCGGTGCCGGGCACAGCGGTTGTCGACCCAGACCCAGACCCGACCCCCGCCGTTGCCGCCGTCCCGGCCCCTGCCCCTGCCCCTGCCCCTGCCCCGGCCCCTGCCCCGGCCCCTGTCGTCGTCCAGGTGTCGGAGGCGGTCCGGGAGGAGGTCGCCGGGCTGATCCACTCACGGCTGGCGGAGATCCTCGGCCTGGACCCGGCGACGATCCTGATGACCAGTTCGTTCGTCGACCTCGGCCTCGACTCGATCTTCCGGATGGAACTGGTCCGCGACCTCAACGACCGCTATGGCCTGGACCTCAAGGCGTCCGAGCTCTACGACTACGACAACGTCGAACAGTTGACCGCCGCCGTGGTGGCCGCCATGGAGGATCAGCCGGCACCCGAACAGCAGTCGGTGCCGGCACAGGCACCGGCGCCAGAGCCCGTCCCCGTTCCCGTCGTCGCGCCGTCCGTCGAGTCCGCGCTCGACCCGCAGGAGCTGCTTGTCGACCTGATCTCGATGATCTCGGGACGCACCCTGACCCCGGGGGTCGCGTTCGTCGACGACGGCCTGACGTCCTTCGACATGCTGCGCACCGTGAGCGCGCTGGAAAAGCGCTTCGGTGCCCAGCGCAAGACCCTGATGTTCGACCACCCTACGGTGTCCGCCCTGACCGAGCACCTGCTCGCCGAGTACGGCCCGGCGACGGCCGGTGGCCTGCGCGAGGCGCTGTCGTCGACGGCGGCCGGTCCGGAGCAGCCCGCCGCCCCGACGGCGGCCGCGGCGCGGGCGGAGCAGCCGGTCGGCGGCTGGACGGTGCTGCGCAAGCGGCAGTTGCCACAGCGGGCGGAGCTGGCGGCGGTGGTCGCGGAGGTCGACGCGCGGTGGGCGAAGGAGGGCGGCCTGGCGGGGCGTGACATCGCGCCGCTGATGTTCCTGGGCGCCGAGCGGGAGGGATACTTCAACTTCTCGCGGAAGGGCGGGGTGCTGTTCGCGTGGAGCTATGCCGGCTCGCGCGAGTACTTCCCGAAGCTGATCGAGCAGTACGTCGCCTACGCGGACCGGCACGGCCTGCAGCCCAACTTCCTCTCGCTGGAGCACATCGAGTCCGTGGCCGGCCGGCCGTTCAGCGCCACGCCGTTCGGCGCGGTGCAGCGGCTGGACGATCTGAGCACCTTCACCATGGAGGGCAGCCGGATGCGCCGGCTGCGCTACATGGTGAACCGGTTCGCCGCGGCGGGGGAGTGCACCACCGAGGAGTACCAGGTGGGCAGCGATCCCGCGGTCGACCAGGAGATCGTGGCGATGATGAGCCGCTGGGGCGAGACCAAGCAGATGGTCAACCCGTACGTGGCGGTGGTCAGCGAGGAGATCGGCCGGGGTCAACTCGCCGAGCGTCACCGGATGTTCCTCACCCGGGTGGACGGCGAGCTGGCCAGCGCGATCATCGTGACGAAGATTCCGTCGGAGTCCGGCTGGCTGCTCGACCTGGAGTTCTACCCGAAGGAGGCGCCGCTCGGCGGCCTGGAGTTCGCGATCGTCCGGATCATCGAGACGCTGGCGGCCGAGGGCGTCGGGATCTTCAGCTTCGGCGCGAGCTTCGGCGTCAAGGCGGGCGAGTCCCTGAACTCCTCGCCCGAGGTGGAGAACGGCCTGTCCGAGCTGCGGTCGGTCGGCATCTTCGACGAGGGCAACTTCCAGTTCAAGAACAAGTTCCGGCCGACCAACTCGACGATCTACCTGTGCCAGCCGGACGACGAGCGGCGCAGCGCGGTCGCCGACGTGATCCTGATGATCGCCAGCCCGGACCTGGACACCACCGCGCCGGAGGCCCTCGACGACCTCCCGGCCACGTCCAACTCCAACTCCAGCTGCAAGTCCGACTCCAAGGCCCCGGTCCGGACCGCCGCGCCCGCGCCGGCCGCGGCTCCCGCTCCGGAGCATCCGGTGCCCGCCGGCGCCGCCGCTCCGCAGCCGGCCGGCAGCGACTCGGCGCACGGCCACAACCCGATCACCCTGCCCACCTCCGCGGTGCGGTTCGACCTGATCACCGACTCGTGGGCCGAGCTCACCACCCCGGCGGTGACCGAACGGATGGCCCGGCTGACCGAGGCGGCGGCGGGCGTGGAGCTCGGGGCGGAGGGCCTGCCCCGGGTGCCGTGGCTGGACTTCGAGTGCGTGGTGCCGACCCCGTCGGGGCGGACCGCGGAGGCGCTGCTGTGCCGTTCGTGGCCGGGGATCCGGCAGGCGGTCGTGCACAACGGGCTGTTTCCGACCCTGCTGATGAGCCTCGCCGACAACGGCTTCGAGCCGGTCGCGCTGTCCGACTGCCGGCCCGTCACCAGGACCGGCCCGTTCCGGGATGTCGACGTGACAGCCCTGCAGCGGATCCTCGCGGAGCGGCCGGGCGGGGTGTCGATGATCTGCCTGGAACTCAGCGACAACGCTCAGGGCGGCTACCCGATCTCACTGGCGAACCTGCGCGAGGTGCGCCGGATCGCGGTGGCGGCCGGGATCCCGCTGGTGCTCGACGCCACCCGGGCGCTGGAGAACGCGGCGTTCGTGGTGGAGCACGAGGTGGGCCAACAGGGCCGGAGCATATGGAAGGTGACGGCAGATCTGCTGGCCACCGCCGACGCGGTGACGATGGGCCTGTCGAAGGACTTCGGCATCGACTTCGGCGGTCTGGTCGCCACCTCCCGCCCGGGCCTGGTCGAGCAGCTGCGGGAGCAGGTGTCGACCCGCGGCCACCAGATCAACCTGGCGGGCCGGCGGCAGATCGCGGCGGCCCTGGCGGAC